>JBGCER010000108.1:0-15322 GCA_045106515.1 Myxococcota bacterium | reverse complement strand
CCTCTTGGAGTCCGCCACACCGGTGGTGGCCCGGGCGCCTGGTGTTCGTCGCGGTGCTGCGGGCGTGTCGGAGATCTTGGTCGATCCGTCGAGCGAGCTGGCCGAGTACGCCACCGGCGGAACCCCAGGGGTGCGTGGCTGGCCGTGGTGGTCGGTGGCGGTCTTGGGGGCCATGGTGCTGCTCATCGCAGAGACCATCACCGGTGTGCTCCGGCCATGGCGGCGCGTGTCGCAGGTCCGGATTGGCGCGGCGTGGGCCATTCGGCTGGCCGTGTTCGGCGTGCTGTTGGCGAGTTTGATGGGCCTGCGCATCACGGTGCCGGCCGGGACCCCGTCTGTCGTCTTCGTTGTGGACCGCTCCGCCTCTGTCGATGATGCGGGCTTCGCAGAAGCTCGCTCGAAAATCGAGGCGCTTCGAAACGAAATCGATGGTTCAGCGCAGCTGGGGTTGGTCTTCGTCGATGGCACGGCCACCGTCGCGACTGCGCCCGGCGGCGAGTGGGTTTGGCCCCAAGACGTGCGAGCTACGCGCGAGGAGCGCACCGACATTGGGGCCGGCCTACAGGTGGGACTGGGGCTTATCGACTCGGGCTCGGGGGGCCGGATCGTGCTGGTGACGGACGGTGGCGACACGGGCGAGCGACTCACGGCGGCCCGAGAGGCCGCGAAGCGCTCCGGAGTCGCCGTCGACGTCGTGCTGCTCAAGGAGCGGGTAGCAGACCCGGCGATCGTGGACTTTAGCCTCGACTCGGACGTGGTTCGGCCCGGTCAGACCCTCGGCGGCACCGTGTTGCTGCGCGGACCCGAAGGCGCGCTGCCAGCGACCCTACAGATCCGTGTCGATGATGTCTTGCTGACCGAAGAGAGCCTCACGCTCTCCAATCGTCGGCAACGGGTGCGGTTCGAGCACCCCTTGCCCGATGACCTCACGGTGGGGCCTCGGCGGGTTGAGGCGCAGCTGATGGTCGATGGACCCGACCTGGAACCGGGCAATAATCGGCGTACCGTAGGGGTGACCGTGGGGGCTCCCGCTCGCGCACTGGTGGTGTCGAGCCGTCCAGTCGAGCTCGAGGCGGTGGTTCGAGCGCTTCGCGCCGAGGACATGCAGGTGTTCGTCGAGCGTCCCGAAGAGGTGGGGCCCGATGACCTCGCGCTCACCGATGTGGTCCTCCTGGGCGATGTGCCGGTTGCGGAAGAACGTGGTGTAGAAGCTGGTCTTTCGGCTGAGTTCGTCGATGCCCTCCGGCCTTGGGTGAGCACCGGCGGAGGCCTGATCACCTTCGGTGGCGACAAGACCTATGAGCTGGGCGGATGGAGCGGGACGCCACTGGCCGCCGTGCTCCCGCTGGATCTCACCGCCGATGCCGAGGACGTGGAGCCCGCTGTCATGCTGGTCCAGGTGCTCGACAACTCGGCGAGCATGGGGGACTGGTCCGGGGTGCATACCAAGATGTCGCTGGCCAACGAGGGCGCGGTGGCGTCCATGCGGCTGCTCCGCAAGAAGGACCAGCTCGGCGTCCTGGCCGTCAACACTGAAACTCGGTGGGTCGTGCGAGGCCAGGCGGTGACGGATCCGCTTCGCCTATCCGCGGCCATTCGAGGCATCCGCCCCTCTGGAGGCGGCATCTATACCTACTCGGCGCTCATCGAGGCCGAGCGGGCCGTGGCCGCCGCTGACACCCCGATCAAGCACGTGGTGATCTACGCGGACGCCCAAGACGCCGAGGAGAAGACCAAAGGCACTGAGCTGGGCTATGGCACCGGCCCGAGCTCCTTCGGGGTGGCGGAGCGATTACGCAGGTCAGGAGCCACGATTTCTGTGATCGCCCTCGGCGATCGGCGGGACCAAGATGTGCCCTTCCTGGAGCGGCTGGCTGTGATCGGAGGCGGGCGCTTCCGAATTACGCGAGAAGCCAAGGAACTGCGGGCTCTCTTCGTGGAAGAGACCCGCCAAGTGGTCCGGTCCGTCGTGCACGACGGCTCCTTCTTCGTCAAACCGCAGACGCCGCACCCCATGCTGCAGGGCGTCGATATCCGCCGCGCCCCCATGCTCTTGGGCTATGTGGAGGTCAAAGCCAGGCCTACGGCGGACGTGTTACTGATCGGTCCAAAAGATAGGCCAATCCTTGTAAGTTGGCAGTATGGACTGGGCAATGTGGCGTCGTGGTCGACGGACCTGGGCGGACGCTGGGGTCGCCGATGGCTGCCCTGGCCGGACTACTCGCGACTGGTGGTGCAGCAAGTTCGATGGGCCCTTCGACCCCCCATCGCCCGAGGCGCCGGAGTGGACGTGCGCCCTCACCATGACGGCGTGCGGCTCATGGTGACCCGGCTCGACGACGAAGGCTTGGCCCTGCCCGATGGGGGCTTGGCAGCCCGGCTGGATGGGGGAGAAGAGCCCATGTCTGTGGCCTTGTCGCCTGTGGAGCCGGGCACGTGGACCGGCGTGGCGCCGCTCCCGGTTGGAGCGGCTCGAACGCTGGTGTTGATGGACGCTACCAGCGGCGCGGAGCTCGCCCGCCAAGACCTGGTCGTGCCGGCGCCGGCCGAGCGAGACGGACTCGCGCGGGATCGGGTCGCCGCTCTGGCCGTCGCGACCGGCGGCGTGCTTCAGCCCGACCGAATTGGCGAGGCCTCAGAAGGGCAAGGACGAAGTCGGCGAATCGGCTGGTTCTTGGCGTTGTTGGCCGTATTGTTATTGCCGATCGACGCTTGGATCCGGATCCCTCCGCGGGGGTGATTTGGCCGGCGGCGGAACGAAGGACGCAGAGGACACAGAGTTCCGCGGCGGAACGAAGGACGCAGAGGACTCAGAGTTCCGCGGAGGTTTCGGAGGGACCGAGATGGCCCATCGCGGCATCGAGAAAAGAGGCGATAGTGAAGGTTGTTTTAAATAAATTTAAAACTCAACCCGTGGTACCGCTCCCCCGAATCACCGGCTCATCGCCAGTCCACGGTCCTCCGGAAGCTCTGCGGATCTCAGCGAACTCTGTGTCCTGACCGATGTCTGCCTTACGCCCCACCTGAGTTGTCTCTACTCCGCCTCATTCAGGCGCTTCAACGCCGACTTTCCTTCCTCAATCCGGCTCTTCAGCACCCCCGCCGCCTGCGACTCCTGTTCGAGCTCGCCTTGGCACTGGGGGTCGGGCTCGATGGGGGTGGCGCTGGGGCGGAGCCATGTGACGAGGGCAATGCCCAATACAAGGCTCATGAGGCCGGCGATGATGGGCACGGCGATAGCGCGTTGGGCGTCGGTCATGGCTGCTCCCGGTCGGACCAGCTCTGAAAGACCGCTTCGTTCCCGCCTCGGATCTGCTCGACGCGCGAGCCATTGAGCTCGATATCTTCGGGGCTCTGCCGTTTGGACATTCGAATATCTTCGGTGTCATACCAGGCGAAACCGTGCACGCTGTGTCCTGCGCCCGCATCCGCGATGCTGCCGATCTCCACCAGGGGCCGGCCGTTGTAGTCGGGGTTCATCGTCAGTTCTGCGAGCATGCTTCCGGGAAAAAGGGCCCCATCCTCCGCGGATGAGATGAGCTGCATCTCTTCGGGCTCGCTGTGCCACCGAGCGATGGCGACGCAGGGGTAGGCGTTGCAGTCCAGCTCCAGCAGCTCACCCCCGTGTGCCTGCATCACGGACTCAAGGTGAGCGCGCAGGGGCTCGGGCTTTAGAGGGTCCGGCACGGACTCGGGCCACGCCAAGGTTTGCCCCATACGGATCACCCTCTGGCGCCACCGTTCATTGTAGTGCTCCGATAGCTGGGTCAGCTCTTGCTCCAGCTTCTTTGCGTCTTTCCGAACGACCTGTAGGCTGTTTTCGCACGGTTCTTCAGCCGCGGGTTGGGCCCCGGGGGCGATGAACCATGCACCCCCAGCCCCAAGGGCCAAGCCGCCAATCGAGGCCAGGACGGTACGAACGAGCAAGGAACCTCCAGAACGCCAGGTAACCAGCCGGTCCTAATCGGCTAGGGTAGCCCCCCACCTGCCGAGGTCCGTGCCTATGTCCCAGCGTGAGCTCGTCGTGCTCGGCACTGCCAGCCAGGCGCCGACTCGACACCGCAATCACAACGGTGTCTTCTTGCGTTGGGACGACCAAGGGTGGATGTTCGATCCGGGCGAGGGGACCCAGCGACAGATGGCTCGCTTTGGCGTGCGGGCGTCCTCCATTCATCATCTGGCGATCACGCATTTCCACGGGGATCATTGCCTGGGTGTGCCGGGGGTCGTGCAGCGCCTGTGCATGGATCGGGTGCCACACCCGGTGCAAGCTTGGTATCCGGGCTCGGGTCAGACCTTCTGGGAGCGCTTGCGGCACGCCTCCATTTTTGATGATGTGGTCGATATCCGCCCCAACCCGCTGACCGACGATCCGGTGCACCGCGATCTGGGGGCGCTGACCCTGACCGCCAGACGGCTCGACCACCGATGTGAAACCTATGGATACCGGCTCCAAGAGCCCGATGGTGTTCGACTGCTTCCGGATGCGCTGCAGGCCGCGGGACTGCGCGGCGCGGCGGTGGGCGAGCTCGTCAAGACGGGCCAGGTCCAGTCGCCTTCAGGCCAGAGGGTGCAGCTCGCCCAGGTCAGCGAGCCGCGCCCAGGTCAGTCCATCGCCTTCGTGATGGACACTCGCGTGTGTGCGGCGGCGGTGGAGCTTGCTCGCGATGCGGACCTGTTGGTCATCGAGAGCACCTTCCTGCACTCCGAGGCGAAGCTCGCCGACGAATATGGTCACCTAACCGCGCGACAGGCGGCGGAGGTCGCCAAAGAAGCGGGAGTTCGGCGGCTCGTGCTCACGCACTTCTCCCAGAGATATCCAGACAACCAGGTGTTTCAGGACGAGGCCGCAGCGGTGTTCGACGACGTGGTGGCCGCGGTCGATGGGCTGCGAATCTCAGTTCCAGCGCGCAGGGTGATGGGCGACTAAAGCCCTTGCAACGCAGATAAAAATAGGGCGCCCAAAAAGTCACCGATCGACTCGACCTCTTCGTCTTCGCTGACCCGCGTGACCACCTCGAGGGTGGCTCCCACCATGGCCGCCGCCATCCAGTCGGTGCGGTGAGCGGGCAGGAGTTCGCCGCGTACAGCCGCGTCGAGGTCGCGCTTGAGATCGGCTTCAAGGCTACCCACGTGGGCGGGGCCGGTCAGCACAGCTCGGAACTCGGCGCCGTTGAGACGAACCAAACTCAAGGTCTGGGCGTCTTGGGCGAGCACGGCGACCATCGCCCTAAATGGCTCGACGACGAAGGATCGGGCGTCGGTGGCCTGTCGTCGGACCGCGGAAATGCGGTCGGCGATTTCGACAACGAGTTGTGCGGCGACGGCCTCAAACGCGGCCTCTTTCGAGCCCAGGTAGTTGTAGAACGTGCCCCGGGACAGGCCGCTATGTTCGACGATGTCCTGAATCGATGCGTCTCGAAGGCCCTTGGTGGCAAATACCTGACGGGCCGCGGCCACGAGCTTGTCTTGATTGTGCGAGCGGGTCTGTTGCCGGCGGGACGGAGGTGCGGTCATGATCTCTCCGGGGCGGCTTGGCGCTCGGCGCGGCTCAGTTCGCGGGTCAGACGGGCGCGGAAGGTGGGCTCATCGACGGTGATGGTGTGCCGGGCCGTGTTCAGCTGCGGCAGGTCGGGGTGCTCCACCTCTTGTCGGATCGCGGCGGCCCGATCTGCAGGGGGGACCCACGCTCCCGTCCAGAGCTTGGCGAGCAAGCGGCCCTGGAGCTCGGCGCATGGCCAGATACAGCCCAAGGGCTGAAAGAGTCCGACAAAGGCCAGGTTGTCGCGGTCTTCCGGGAGCATTTTTAGATAGAGCGGTACGGGGCCTTCGCTGAAGTCGATGAAGGAAGGATCGAAAAAGGGGTGGGTGATCTCGAACCCGGTGCACGCGATGATCGTGTCGAACTCGGCTTCGGAGCCATCAGCGAACCGCACCGTCTTGCCGTGAACAGAGTCGATGCCCGGTTTGGGCTGTATTTTTCCATGGCGGATCGAGTAGAGCAGCTCCGAGTTGACGGTGGGGTGGCTCTCGCCGAGCCGGTGGTCGGCCTCGGGCAGGCCATAGGCTCGGTTCCTCCCGATAATGACGTGAAGCAGAAGCTCTAGACCGCGCATCCGCCAGCGCAGGGGCAGCCAACCGAAGTAGCGATGCGACCGATTGTGGAGTTCATCAGATGGCTTTCCCAGGACGAACTTGGGCACAATACGGTACCCTCGGCGCCACGAGAGGTGAACACTCTCGGCGACTCGGCTGGTCTCCACCGCCACATCACAGGCGGAGTTCCCGCCCCCGATGACCAGGATGCGCTCACCTGCGAATGGAGCGGCTCGCTTGAAGTCGTGGCTGTGGAGGAGCTGCCCAGTGAAGCCGTCGCCAAGGTCCGGCCAGCGAGGCTTGTAGTGGTGGCCATTGGCGACCACGAGATGGGAGAAGGACTCGGTCCGCGTCTGGCCCGTGGCGTCGTCTTGCACGTGCACATCGAAGCCGCTGTCGGTCGGAACGCAGCGAAGCACTGAGTGCCGGAACTGCACCTTGTCGGTCACGCCGAAACGGTCGGCGTAGGACTGGAAGTACGCGGCCAAGTGTGCGTGAGAGGGGTAGTCCGGAGTGCCCTCCGGAAAGGGAAAGTCGGCGTACTGGCTATACGTTTTGCTGCTGATGATGTGGGTGGTCTCGAACACCGATGAGTGCCCGGACTCTGCGTCGAAGACCCAGTTGCCTCCCACTTTACGGCCGCGATCGAACACCACCAGGTCCTGGATGCCCGCGTCGAGTAGGCAGCGTGCGGCGGCGATGCCGGATGGACCGGCGCCGATGACGCACGTGCGGGTGGGACGCATTGGAGACTCCAAACTTGACAGTGGTGTCAAGTTTGCGGATCTGCGCAGCCACCGTCAAGGTCAGCGGTCTTGCCGAGTTCCAGAACGACGAAACCCCGGCCTGCATCAATGCAGACCGGGGCTCGTATGCCGAAGCGACGCGACTAGGAGTCGGTGTCGGTATCGTCAGTGCTGTCGGTGCTGTCGGTGCTGTCGGTGCTGTCGGTGGTGTCCGAATCATCGCCTGCACAGGCGGAGAATCCGACGGTGCCGAAGGCCACCAAGGCCAGAACCATAAGTTTACGGGTCATGTTTCCTCCATCAGGAATTGCGGGGAGCGCGTAATGCGCCCCTACCGAAACGCCGGGTATTGGGTCCACCAGAATTTGGCAAGCCCTCACCAGCACGCTGATCTTAGACACCCGAAGGGGCGCTTGTCATCATCTTCATATGTGCAATGTTCGGTTGCCCCCCCATTCGTTGCATGTATACGGCTATTCGAATAGCCGGATGCCTTCATGTCTGACCTGTCCACCACGCTCGACTTGTTCAAGGTTCTCGGTGACACCACCCGGGTGCGCCTGCTTGCCTTGCTGCGCTCAAACGAGCTGACGGTTGCCGAGATTGTCAAGGTTACAGGTTTGCCACAGCCCAGAGTGTCCACCCATTTGAGACGCCTGCGTGAGGCTGAGCTCGTGTGTGACCGCCGTGAAGGCAGCAGCTCCTACTATGGGATGCCGCAAGCGGGTTGGACCGACACGGCCCGGGCGGTGTGGGCCGCCATTGATGCCCCGGTCGACCCGATGATTCGCGGCGATCAGCAGCGGTTGGCGGGTGTGTTGGCGGCGCGGGCACCCGAAGTGCCAGCGTCCTGGGCGGATTCTGTCGCTGGCAGGATGCAGCGTCATTACTCGCCGGGCCGCACCTGGCAGTCGTTGGGACGGGGGCTTGCGGGCTTGTGTCGACTGGGACGGGTCCTCGACGTGGCGTCGGGCGATGGGGCTCTCGCGGAGCTTCTCGCTCCACGGGCCCAGACCATCACCTGTCTCGACCACTCTGCCGCTGTGGTCGCTGCCGGACAGCGGCGCTTGGCGCACCTGAAGAACGTGGAGTTCATTCAGGGCGACATGCACAGTTTGCCCCTTGAAGATCAGGCCTACGACCAGGTCTTGATCATGGCGGGCCTCTGTTATGCCTCCGACCCGCAACGGGTGTTGTCCGAGGTTTTTCGGACCCTCAAGCCCGGCGGCGATGTGGTGGTGGTGGACCTCTGCGCCCATAGCCACGAACCGGTGCGGGCTCGGTATGGCCATCAACAGCTCGGCTTTTCGCCCGACCAACTTCATCGCTGGCTCGCCAAAGCCGGCTTTACCGTCGACGCCTGCGCCCCCGCCGGCCGCGAGCGGCGACCTCCCCACTTCGAGATCCTCACCGTCTACGCGCGCCGCCCCCTCGGCGCGCCGGAGAGCGCATGAATACCAACCCGAACGATCCCATTGTTGTGGAGCGCCGCGAGGCCCTTTACCAAGCTCTCACCGAGCGAATTCTGATCCTCGATGGCGCCATGGGCACCATGATTCAGCGGCACACCTTGGACGAGGCCGCCTATAGAGGCACGCGCTTCGCCGACTGGGGCCAGGACGTTCGTGGCAATAGCGACCTGCTGGTGCTCACCCAGCCCGACATCATCCGCGACATCCACACGCTCTACATCGAAGCCGGCGCCGACATCGTCGAGACCAATACCTTCTCGGGCACCACCATCGCTCAGGCCGACTACGGCATGGAGTCGCTGGTTCGCGAGCTCAACATGGAGGGCGCTCGGCTCGCCCGTCAGGCCTGCGATGCGGCGACCGCCAAAGATGGAAAGCATCGCTGGGTGGCGGGCTCCATCGGCCCGACCAACCGATCGGCTTCCATCAGTCCCGATGTGAACGCCCCCGGGTTCCGCAACATCCACTTCGACGAGCTCAAGGTCGCCTATGCCGAAGCGGCTGAGGCTCTGCTCGACGGTGGCGCGGATCTTCTCTTGGTGGAGACCGTCTTCGATACCCTCAACGCAAAAGCTGCGTTGTTCGCCATTGATGAGGTCGCTGAACGCCGTGGCTATAAGATCCCCGTGATGGTGTCTGGGACGATCACCGACGCGTCGGGGCGCACCTTGTCCGGCCAGACCACCGAGGCCTTCTGGCGATCCATCAGCCACTCCCAGCCCCTGACTGTGGGCTTGAACTGCGCCCTCGGCCCAGACATGCTGCGCCAGTACGTCGAGGTTCTGCACGACAACGCCGACACCTACGTCAGCGCCCATCCCAACGCGGGGTTGCCGAACGAGTTCGGCGCATACGACATGACCCCCGAAGAGATGGCGGTCCACATTAAGGAGTGGGGTGAGCGAGGCTTCTTGAATGTGGTGGGTGGCTGCTGCGGCACGTCTCCGGACCACATCCGCGCCATGGCCGACGCCGTCAAGGGCTTGGCCCCGCGCACGATTCCTACGCTTGAGCCCTACCTGCGGCTGTCGGGCTTGGAGCCCCTGACCTACGGGCGAGAGCACGATGTCTTCATCAACATCGGCGAACGCACCAACGTCACGGGCTCGGCGCGCTTCCGCAAGCTCATCAAGGCCGACGATTATGACGCTGCCTTGTCCGTGGCCCGGCAGCAGGTCGAAAACGGCGCTCAGCTGATCGACATCAACATGGACGAGGGCATGCTCGATGGCGTCGAAGCCATGAGCCGGTTCCTCAACCTCATCGCCGCTGAGCCCGACATCAGCCGGGTGCCTGTCGTCATCGACTCGTCCAAGTGGGAGGTCATCGAGGCCGGCCTGAAGTGCGTCCAGGGCAAGTGTGTGGTGAACAGCATCAGCCTGAAGGAGGGGGAGGCCTCCTTCTTGGAGCAGGCGCGCCTGGTGCGGCGCTATGGTGCCGCGGTGATCGTCATGGCCTTCGACGAAGATGGCCAAGCGGATACGGTAGAAAGAAAGGTCTCAATTTGCGAACGGTCCTACAAGATCCTGGTGGAGGAGGTCGGGTTCCTCCCTCAAGACATCATCTTCGATCCCAACATCTTCGCCATCGCCACCGGCATCGAGGAGCACGATACCTACGCCGTCGCCTTCATCGACGCGGTCCGCGAGATCAAGCGACGCATGCCCTTGGCGAAGATCAGCGGCGGCGTGTCCAACGTCAGCTTCAGCTTCCGCGGCAATAATGGCGTTCGAGAGGCCATTCACTCGGTGTTCCTGCTGCACGCCATTCAGGCGGGCATGGACATGGGCATCGTCAACGCCGGCCAGCTCGCTGTGTACGACGACCTGGACCCCGAGCTCAGGGAGCTGGTGATCGATGTGGTGCTCAACCGTCGGCCCGACGCCACGGATCGGCTTCTAGAAGCGGCAGATGCACACAAGGGATCGGGCAAGCAGGCGGCGGTCAAGGACATGAGCTGGCGGGAGCGTCCGGTGGGCAAGCGCATCGAGCACGCGCTCGTGCACGGCATTGCGGACTTCATCACCGAAGATGCTGAGCTGGCTCGCCAAGAGCTCGGCAAGCCCCTCGCCGTCATCGAGGGTCCGCTGATGGACGGCATGAACGTCGTGGGGGACCGCTTTGGCGCGGGCAAGATGTTCTTGCCTCAGGTCGTGAAGTCCGCCCGGGTCATGAAAAAGGCCGTCGCATACCTAGAGCCGTATTTGCAAGCGGAGAAAGACGCTGCGGGCGATACGTCGAGCGCGGGCAAGGTGCTCATGGCCACGGTGAAGGGTGACGTGCACGACATTGGCAAGAACATCGTGGGCGTGGTGCTTCAGTGCAATGGCTTCGAGGTCGTGGATATGGGCGTGATGGTGCCCGCCCAGAAGATTTTGGATGCAGCCATCGAGCATCAGGTGGACCTCATCGGCTTGTCCGGTTTGATCACACCTTCCCTCGACGAGATGGTTCACGTGGGCCGGGAGCTCACGCGCCAGGGCTTCAAGATGCCGCTCCTGATCGGCGGGGCCACCACCTCCAAAGTGCACACCGCCGTCAAGATCGACCCCACCTATGAGCACCCGGTCGTCTACGTCACCGACGCGAGCCGCGCGGTCGGCGTTGTGGGCAAGCTCATCAGCGACGAACTTCGGCCGGCCTACGTGGCCGAAATCAAGAAGGACTACGCCGACACCCGCGAGCGCCGGGCCAAGGGCGGGCGAAAGGTCAAGCGCCGCGGCATCGCGGACGCACGAAGCCGAAAGCAGACCTTCGACTGGTCGACGAGCGATCCTGGCGCGCCGGCTCAACCCGGCGTGCATGTGCTCGAAGAGATGGACATCGGCTTGCTGGTGCACCGGATCGACTGGGGCCCGTTCTTCCGCACGTGGGAGCTCGCAGGGGCCTTCCCGGCCATTCTCACGGATGATGTTGTCGGTGTTCACGCCACACAGCTCTTCGATGATGCCAAGGCAATGCTAGAAAAAATCCAGGAGGAAGGCTGGCTTACGGCCAAGGGTATCTGTGCCCTGCTCCCGGCGGGCTCGGTCGGCGACGACGTGGTGATCTACGCCGACGATGAGCGAGTGGAAGAGCTGGAGCGTTTCCACTTCCTTCGCCAGCAGAACCACAAGCCCGATGGCAAGCACAACCTGTGCCTCGCAGACCTGGTGGCGCCCGCCGATAGCGGCGTGGGCGGTTGGATGGGCTTCTTTGCGGTCACGGCCGGCCATGGCATCGAGGATCAGCTCGCGGTCTTCGCCGCCGACCACGATGACTACAGCTCCATCCTGCTCAAGGCCTTGGCGGATCGCCTCGCGGAAGCCTTCGCCGAGTATCTGCACGAGCGCGTGCGCAAGGAATTGTGGGGCTACGCCGCGGACGAGACTCTGACCAATGAGGACCTGATCAACGAGACGTACCAGGGCGTCCGTCCTGCGCCGGGCTACCCGGCCTGCCCCGATCATACCGAGAAGCGGGCGCTATTCGACCTTCTTCAGGTAGAAGAAGAGATCGGCGTACAGCTCACCGAGTCGATGGCCATGACCCCGACGGCGGCGGTCAGTGGGTTCTACTTTGCACATCCGCAAGCTGCGTATTTCGGGGTCGGCAAGATCAACCGAGATCAGGTGACGGACTATGCCAAGCGCAAGGGCTGGACGGTGGGTGAGGCCGAGCGTTGGCTCGGGCCCAACCTGGGCTACGAACCGCAATAGTCGGGCCGGCCTTTCGCGATAAAGGCTTTATAAAAGTCCATTTTGGACGGGCCACGCCTGTCGCTGCACGCACCGAATGCCGGTGGGTGCGGCGCCCAGGATCTGCTCGAACTCGTGGCTCACCGTCGCACCCGCCTTCTGCGTCACTTCGTCTTCGGTGGGCAGATCGAAGTCATCGGCGCCGAAGGTCAGGCCCTCTAAGGCGCGCTCGTTTTGGGTGAGCACGCTGGCCCGAATGTGCGGGATGTTGTCTAAGAAGATGCGACTCACCGCCAGCCAGCGCAGGTATTCCTCGGTGGAGATCTCGTGGCCGCCAAGGTCGTTGTGCCACGGCTTGTAGGTCCAGCACAGGAAGCTGGGCAGGCGTGTGCCCGTCCGAGACTGGAAGTCGCGAAGGGTCTGCAGGTGCTCTAGGCGCTCGTCGAGGGTCTCGTCGAAGCCGATGACCATGGTCGCTGTAGAGCCCATGCCGGCTTCAAGAATGGCCTGTTGGGCAGCATAATAGTCCTCGGCCTCGTATTTGCCGGGGCTGTGGCGCATGCGGAAGCTATTGGTCAGGATCTCGGCGCCTCCGCCGGTGATCCAACGGGTGCCGGCCGCGGCGAACTGCCGTGCTGACTCCGCGTAGGACAGCTTGCTGCGCTTGCTGACGAACATGAACTCGGCGACCGTCATCTCGTAGAACTCAAGGTGCGGGTAGCGTCGACGCACCTCCGTGAAGAGTTCGATATAGTCGCTCACACGCAGGTTCGGGTGAAAGCCACCGTTAAAACCGACGAGTTGGCCTCCGAGTTGCTCCAGGGCGTCGATCTTCTCGCAGACCTGCTCGGTGGTCAGCAGGTAGGTGTCGGCATCGCCAGGGAAGCGGTAGAAGCTGCAGTAGTCGCAGCGCGCCACACAGACGTTGGTGTAGTTGATGATCGCCATGATCAGGTAGGTGGCTTCATCGGGGGCGTGGAAGCGGGCCCGCACTTGGCTGGCCAAGTGCTGCAGCTGCTCATCTGTAGCGTGTTGGAACAACCACCCCGCTTCTGCAGCATCGATGGACTGGCGGTCTGCGATCTTGCGCTGGATCGTGTCGAGCACCACAACTCCGGGGAAGGCAACAGCCTAATACCCACGGACAGCATCGGGGAGTGCGTACCGACGTTGCAGGGGTCGACGTGCGCGCCCCAGACGGGGTTCGAAGGCCCTCCGGACCGCACCGGGATTGTAAGGGTGTGAGCCCGGTCACAATGCCGCTCACAACTGCATGACGCGGGTGACGGCGTGTCGGGTGTGCCGGTTTCAAGCGCGATCGGCCTCACTTGACTGTATGCTCACACGCCAACGGGTCTGCTAAAGATGCCGGCCGTTGCAGAGGAGACACCCATGCGCTTGTCGCTCATGACTGGATTGGCCCTGGTTTTTGGTTCGCTCGCAGGCTGCGGCGGCGAGGTCGCCTTGATCGTTGGCCCGCCCGGTGCGAACACCTTCGATGAGCTCCAGGCGCAGTTCGCGGGCGCCGATGCCAGCAAGTTCGCCTTTTCGTGGTCTCTCGACGGCGAGGTTGTCGAGGACCTGACCGGTATGACCGTGCCCGCCGACCGCACCACTAAGGGGCAAGAGTGGGTGGTCACCGCCACCAAGGGCGACACCATCGTGACCGCTGCCATCGAAGTGGGCAATGCGCTGCCGACCGCCGAAGTCAGCATCGAGCCCGCAGGCCCCAGCGCCGGAGATGACGTGGTGGCCAAGGGCATTGCAGTGGACCCTGACGGGGACCCCGCCTTCGTAGAGTATGGATGGGAGCGGTATAATGAGCTGACCGCAGACTGGGAGGGAGGCACCTTCCAGGGGCGCACACTGCCGTCCAACGCAACGCGGCTCGGCGAGCGCTGGCGCGTCGTGGTCACGCCCCAAGACGGTGACGGCCGCGGCCAGGCCGGTTCTCTAGAGTTTGAGATTGGCAATGGTCCACCTGAAGTCTTCAATGTGCGCGTGAACTCCACCGAGGTCACCACCGAGTCCGTCATCTCCGTTACCGCGGAGTCTTCGGACGCCGATGGAGACCTGGTCGAGCTTCGGTACCGCTGGCTCAAGGACACGGGGAGCGGCGCTATGCTCATCCCCGACCAGACCTCCAACACCCTCGACGGCGCCGAACACTTCGACGCTGGCGACGAGATCTACGCCGAGGTCTACGGCTATGACGGACGCGGGGAGGGGCCTGCCAAGGCATCGCCCTTGGTTCGCGTGGTCAACGGGCCCCCCGGAACGCCCCTCGCGGTCGTGACGCCTGAAGCGCCGTTCGAGGACGAAGACCTGATCTGCGCTGTTGGCGAACCGACCGTCGATCCCGATGGCGATGCCGTCTCGTACCGCGTGGAGTGGACCGTCAATGGCGCCCCCTTCGTCGCCGCCACCACCACCACCATTCCTGGTGACACGGTGCCTGCGTCGGCCACTGCGTCCCAAGACACCTGGGAGTGCAACTTGGTCGCCTTCGACACCGCTGGGGCAGCCCGCGCCGGTGTGGCTGAGGTGTTCGTCGATGCACGCAGCGGCTGCCTAGACGGCACCACTGACGTGGACTGGAGCCCAACCATGGAGGGCTGCCTGGCCTCGGTCGATGGTGCGACGACCATCACGTGGCGCGAAGCGGTCGACAATGTGGCGACGTACTGCGCATCAGGTTGGGAGATGGCGGGTGGCGACATCCCCAATGGTGAGCTCGCCGGCTCGGGCTACACCGACTCTTGGCTCTTCGCCTTCAATGGCGAGGGTTGCGGTGGTGTGGACCACTACGCGTCGACCAATGACTCGCGCCTGTCCACCAATAGTTCTTGTCTCTGGCGCAAGTCCCATTTCACCCGCCTGAGTTCGGAATCGAGCACCGTCAACGGCGTGGTCTGTGTGAAGTCGCCGGCCGAGTAGGCGCTGCCGGCGCTCGGCCAACGAGCGCGGGTGCCACGAAAACGCCCCCAGGTCTCAATGAGACCTGGGGGCGTTTTGCGTAGCGGGAGACCGGGATCCCCCACGGGGCACTAGTCCGTGGTGCGGCGCAGCTTCATCTGCACCAGGCCCGACCAGTAGTTGTCGAAGGCGTCGACGCAGGTGCGCAGGTAGCGATCGTAGTCGTCATACACGACGTCGCCCCAGCCTTCGCGGATCTCGGCTTCGTGGGCCTTGAGGCGGTTCCACCATTCGTTGGTGGTCTTGCGGTAGTGCATGCGCCGCATCCACAGCTCTTCGACTTCCCACTTGGGACGAAGCGCCATGATCAGCTCTTCGAGCCGAGGGTTGCGTCCACCGGGGAAGATGACGTTGG
>JBGCER010000107.1:0-5061 GCA_045106515.1 Myxococcota bacterium | reverse complement strand
ACCGACGCAGCGCTCAAATATGAGCGATTGGACGCCGAGAGCAGCTTTGAGCGGCTGGCCTATGAGTCCGCGGCCGCCGCCCTAGAGCGGGTGCTCGAACTGGGTCGCGAGCGGTTGCCAGCGCGCGACAGAGCTCGCTATGCCCAGATGCTCGGGGAGTGTCACTGGTCGCTCGGCGACATCCCTCGATGCGAGAAATACACCCTACAAGCCTTCGAAGACCTAGGCCATCGGCTGCCTTCGAGCGCGCTGGGCTGGCTGGTCAGGATCGTTCGGGAGGCGGGCGTCCAAGGCTTGCACCTGGCAGGGATCGGCGTTGGCACGGTCGACGATCCGGAACAGCGCGAAGACCTGCGCCGAATGGCCGTCGCGAGCAATACGCTGTGCTGGCGCTATCTGTTTGACGATAACATCCCATATATCCTTGCTTTGGCTATTTCTGCCGCCAATGATGTGGAGCGGGCTAGCCCCATGATCCCCCTCGCTACGGCCCATGGTTGGCTCGGGTTCAACGTGGGGGCGCTGCGGTTGCATGGCCTGGCCAAGCGCTATTTCTCCCAGGCCCACGAGTCCGCCAGGGTCAGCGGTGACCTGCCCAGCGCCGTGTTCGCGATCCTGATGGAAGGGCTTTACCAAGTCGGTTTTGGTCGATTCGGCGACGTCATCGACGGCTCAACACGCGCCCTGACCATGCTGGAGGGGGAGGGCGATCCTCAAAACGAAGAGCTGCACCTGACGATGTTGGGGAATGTGGCGTTCTTCCTCGGTGATTTTGATAGTAGCCTGCGTCACTTCGACCGCGTGCACGAGCTGGCCACCCAGCGCGCCAACGCCTTGCACACCGCCTGGGGGTTGTATGCAAAGTGCTGGGTCCTCCAAGCGCGCGGGGAGTTCGGCGAGGCTCGGACCCGACTCGTCGCCGCCCGAGACCTACTCCACGATAATGCCGATCTAGCCAGCGAGATCATCACCTACGCCAACCTGGCGTTCAATCATCTTCAAGCGGGCCTCTTGGACGAAGCGAGAGCGGACTTGTTTGAGTGCGCCGAGCGCATTTTCAAGACCAAGGTGGCCAACTATCCGACGGCCCCCGCCTATGGACTGGCCGCCGACGTGGCGATGGACCTGCATCGCTTGCGCCCCCACGACACCGAGGTCGAAGCACTCGGGCGCAAGCTGGTGAAGAGCACCGGATTCTTGACGTTATTGCTTCCTTATGCCTCTTGTATTGCCCAGCGCGTTCGCGGTCGGCAAAAGGGCGCCACCGCAGCAGGCGCGGCGCTGCTCAAGCGGGCTGCGGCGAGCGCGGATCGCATCGGCATGCGCCACCAGGCGGCCCTGGCGTGGTTCGAGTTGGCGAGAGTGCATGGGCAACGCGTGCCCGAAGCGCGCCAAGAAGCCCAAGAACGGCTCAGCATCCTTGGGTGTGAGTGGCGCATGGACGCCCTTGATGAACGCGTGACCCCCTAGACCCGAGGCTTTTGTGAGCGCACAGACCAAGAAGAAGATCGCCGTCTTGGGGGGCGGCATGGGCTCCCTGAGCACCATCTGGTACCTAACCCAGCGCAAGGACTGGCAGCAGCACTACGAGATCGATGTGTACCAGTTCGGCTGGCGACTGGGAGGCAAGGGAGCGAGCGGTCGCGACGAAGACGGGGCCGATCGCATCCTGGAGCACGGCATTCACATGATGTTTGGCTTCTACGACAATGCGCTGGAGTTGCTCCGCGACATGTACGCAGAGCTCGGACGAGATGCAGACGCCCCGATGGCGACGTTCGACCAGGCCTTTCTAGGGCACGGGGTGATCACCCTGACCGATGAGCTGGCGAACGATCCCTCTGACCCATTCTGGACCTTCTACGCCCCGAAATTGCCGGAGCGCGTTCCAGGCACCGACTCGAGCGCCTCGGTCTTGGACCTGCTGAACCACGTGGTGGACCGGGTTCGTGGCCTGGTCGATGGCGAGGGCAGCGAGCCCGTCGAGCGCACCGGCGCACGTCGCAAGGTCGGCCACGCCATCGATGACCTGCTGGGTCGGCTTCCCGATGCCATCGACGACCAACACTGGCTCAAGCACCTCGGGTCCTCCATCAAGGCTGATGTGGGCGCTATCGGTAGCTTGGTCGCAGGTGTAGCGGGCAAAGAGACCCACCTCTTGGGCTCGCTCCTCGATGATCTCAAGCGTGCGATGGAGCAGGTTGCCGTCGACGTCGGTGAAGAGATCACCGCCCACATGCGGGACGCCATCGTCGCGGCGGTCAAGGCCTTACAGACCGTGGTGGACGGAGCGCTGTACATGGCGCTGTTGCTCAAGCAGCAGACGCTGCGGCGCGTATTGCAGCTGGCCAGCTTGGGCCTCGCCATCGTTCGAGGCGTGCTTCAGAGCTTTCCCAACCTGTGGGCACCGGACTGGTTCTCCATCGACGACCAGACCTTCGAAGACTGGCTCATGGCGGCCGGCTGTCCGGAGAAGGTCGCAAATTCCTGCTTGACCCAAGTTCTTCGTCAGGTCGGTTTCGCGGGCACCCAGGGCGCGGGGGCCGGCACGACCCTGCACTGGGCCATGCGTATGGTCTTGGACTACGGCGGGTGGTTCATGTACAAGATGGCCGCCGGAATGGGCGATATCATCTTTGCGCCACTCTATGAAGTGCTCGAAAAGAGGGGCGTGCGGTTCCACTTTTTCCACCGTGTCGACGCCCTTCGGCACAAGGACGGCGTCATCGACCAAGTGGAGATGGGGCAGCAGGTGACGGTCAAGGCGGGGGATGATGGCATCGCCCACTACAGGCCTCTTGTGCAGATTCAGCAGTCCAATGGCGTGCTCCCATGTTGGCCGGATCGTCCCCTGTTCGATCAGCTCAACGAGGGGCTCGCGCTCAAAGGCTGTTGGCAGCAGGACTGCATCGCCGTGGACCTCGAGAACTGGTGGACGGCGTGGGCCGACCAGGGCGAGCCGGTGGTGCTCAAACACGGTGTGGACTTTGACTATGTGGTGCTCGGGATCTCCGTCGGGATGCTCTCAGAGATCTGCGCCGATCTCTGCGAGGATGACAACAATCCCGCCTTTAAGGCGATGGTTGAAGGGGTGGTTACCACCCAAACCAAGGCGTTTCAGTTCTGGATGACCCCCACAACCCAAGAGCTCGGCTTCACCGAAGGGGAGGGGGCCTGGTCACCCTTTGGCTCTTTCTCGCCGGTCTTGGGCACCTACCCGTCTGCCTTTGACACGTGGGCTGACATGTCGCAGGTGCTGACGTCTGAGAACTGGCCCATCGGCGGCGAGCAGCCCCAGAGTTTGGCCTATTGGTGCGCCTACATGGCCGATGATCGGCCGTGGCCAACTCGGGGAGCGAGCACCTACTTGCATCAGCAGCTCGATCGATGCTTGGTCGAGATGGGGCACTGGTGCGCCTACAATGCGTCCCCGGCGTGGCCGCAGGCTGTGAAGCCGGAGCCCGAAGACGAACCCCACTCCTCAACCGGCCTACTCGGCCGACTGGTCCACGCTGCCGCGGAGCTCCTGCCAAACCATCACCGAGACTCGGCGTCTACTCCAGACCCGATGGACTTGGACCTCTTGGTGGCTCCGCCCCCGGCCAACCCTGTGCCGTTGCCGTGCAAGACCCAGCCTGCCACCGACTACGCCAGCTCCAGCTTGAAGGCTGCGGCCGATCATGTGCGCGATGCGATGGGCGCGCTCAACAAGCAATATTACCGAGTTCCATACAACCCTTCCGAGCGATACGTCTTGAGCGTGCCCGGCAGTGTGCGCAAGCGGCTGATGGCGTGGGACTCGGGCTACGCCAACTTGGTCTTGGCCGGCGACTGGACGCTCAATCCGATAAGCGCCGGCTGCATCGAAGCGACCGTGCAGAGTGGCGCGATGGCGTCCCAAGCCTTGGCGGGCGTGCCGGAAGTGATCTCCGACTACTGGCTCTTCGAACAGCCGCCCGCCCCCCTCATCTGGATGCCCCCAAACCGAGTGGGCCAAGAGGCGGACTTCATCAATCCGGTGGCCAACTTGCTTCCGGCGCCGCCCTATTTGGCCAAAGACGCCACGGTCGAGGTCTTTGTCTTGCACGCCGATAATGGAGTGCTCGGCGACATTTGCGACCGAATGCTGAACCTGGGCGGCGATGACCTTGTGTTTCGGCCCATGGCGCCCATGGTGCTCTTTGTGGCAGCCACAATTCCGGAGTTTGTAACAGGGCAACCTGTGGCGACCTCTCCGGAGCAGGACTATGGTTTTTGGGTGCCCGTGCTTCAAGGCACACTCGACAGCGACGGGGCCTTCCAGCCTGAGTCCTTCGCCTTCTTCCTGCCCATCTTGTGGGTCGACCCGCCCCTTGCCGTGCGCGCGGGCCGCGAGATCTTCGGCTACCAAAAGTCGGCGGGCAGGCTCGCGCGGCCCAGCGACAGCGAGGATGGCAACCAAACCTGGACCGTCGACGGCTACGTGGCCGACGGAGCCCCGGGCACGGTTCCGGCCTACTCCTGGCAGCGCATCGTCGAAGTGGTGCCCCACAACGACGACTGGTCGATGGGCGAAGAGATCGACCTGAACGGGTTGATCACCGAGTCCTTCGAAGCCATCGAGCGCGAGCATGATGCGGACTTGGCCTTCCCTGCGGAGCTGATCAAACAGCTTGTGAAAGAGGTGGGGGGCCTTCAGTTTCCCATGGTGTTCCTCAAGCAGTTCCGCTCCATCAGCAACTCGCAAAAAGCGAGCTACCAGGCGGTGACGTGGGGGCAGAACAACGTGGAGAGCCCCTTGGTGTTCAACCGAATGAAGGGCCCCTTCACCGTCGACCTGACGGCGTTCACCAGCTGTGATGTGGCTACGGGGTTGGGCTTGACGGTGGATGCGAACGGAGATGCCCAGGCCTTGGTTTCGGCATCGGTGACCTTCGACTTCGAAGCCATGCCCGGTAGAGTGCTGCACCGCGTGACCTGAGTCGTCGCCACCGATTTCGTTCCCCCCGGAGACCTCCATGGCGTTTAGTGGCCTGCTGGCCCTGCTCGATGACATCAGCGCTATCGCTGATGACGTGGCCA
>JBGCER010000106.1:0-3448 GCA_045106515.1 Myxococcota bacterium | reverse complement strand
TGGCGTCCGAGTCGTCGTCGGCCTTGGGCGTGCGGCTCCGGCTGGAACGCGTGGGCTTGGCCTCGGCCTTGGCGTCCGAGTCGTCGTCGGCCTTGGGCTTGCGACTCCGGCTAGAGCGCGTGGGCTTGGCCTCGGCCTTGGCGTCCGAGTCGTCGTCGGCCTTGGGCTTGCGGCTCCGGCTGGAGCGCGTGGGCTTGTCCTCGGCCTTGGCGCTAACCTCGGCGTCGTCATCGGTTTTTGCGGCTCTTGAACGGCGCGAACGGGTCGGCTTCTCGGCCTCGGCGGCGTCCGCTTTGACCTCTGGTGTGTCGGCGTCGTTCGACGCGCTCGACCTGGATCGCCGCGATCGGGTGGGCTTGCTCGCGGGCTCGTCTGCGTCGTCGGCATCTTGGCGGCTTCGGCGCAGGCGGGAGGGGCGGGCGCGAGCGGGCTTGTCCTCTTCTTCGGTGGCCTGGCTGGCGCGGAGCCGGCTGCGACGCGTGGGCTTGGCCGGCTCCTCTTCTTCTTCCTCGCCCTTGCCCCTGCGACGGGTGCGGCGGGAGGGGGCTTCGGCGTCGGCGGCGCTATCGGACACGCCACGGCGCCGGCGTGTTGGGCGACCTGCCACCGAGCGCGCCGACGTGCTGGTCTCCTCCTCTTCGTCTTCCTGTCCGGAGCGGGCGACTTTGCCCCATCGACCGCCACCTTCGACGGAGGGGTCCTTCTTGCCGCCGACCTTGCGGCCTCGAACGGGACGGGCCTCGGCGGCGCTCTTGGTGCGCGTGGTGCGGTCGGCGTCCATTAGGGTTCGACGTGGTCCACCGGCGGTGCCCACGTCCATTAGGGCCTTGCCCCGCTTGGTCGTCTTGCGGACCTGCTCCATGACCTCGGCTAGGCCGGCGCCCTTGAGTGTGACTTGGGCCTCGGCGGCGAGCAGGGCATTGAGGAATTCGTGCGGCTCTTGGTACCGAGCGATGGGATCGAAGGCCAGGGCGTGCAGGAAGGCCTCGTGGATGGGGGACGGCAGCCCGCCGGGGTTGGCCATGAGTCGAGCCTGGGCCTCGCCCATCTCGACCGCCTTCTTGAGCTCGGCCGAACGTCCGGTGAGCAGGTGCTCGCCCGTGGCCATCTCGAACGCGATCAGCACCAGCGAGAACATGTCGGTGCTGATGTCTTCGAAGCCTGAAGTTAGGCGTTCAGGCGGACAATATCGATAGGAGTCGTCGCGCGCTTTGTGCTTGGGGTTCTCTCGAACCGCGACCATGTCCATCTGCGGCAGGCCGTAGCCCAGCACCTGAACATTGCCGTCCGCGTCTAGGGCGATGCGCCATGGCGTCAGTCCGCCGTGGCTGTAGATGCCTTGCATCGGCCCGTTTTCGCTGGCCTCTTGGAGCATGGAGGTGATGGACTTCACCATCTCCACGGCCGCTTTGACCCCGATGACACTGCGTTGATCGCGGTAGGCTCGAATGACCTCGATCAGCGCGAGCACCGACCCGGACTCATATTGGAAAAGCCCTTCGCCGGATGGGGCGCGGGACATGCACGCGATGCCTTCCACCATCGGAAATTCCATGAAGCTCTGCACGAGCTCCACATTGGTGGTGAGCAGATCGTGCTCGCGCCACGACTTGTCGTAGACGATCGCGGTCTGCTTGTGCCCATCGGGATTCTCAACCTCGATCAGGTCGGAGTCGGGTCCCGCTGTTTTCCTGCCTGTAGGCGTCCATCCGCCGAAGTCAGGCCCATCTTTGGCCGTGTCTTCGGCCACCGCCGAGCTGCCACTCATCTTTGCTCCGAGGCGTTCGACGAACCCTACCATTGCGTCGGTGGCGCGTGGGGGCAGGAGAGGTGAGGGACTCGTGACGGAGGTTCAGATGTCTCTTGAGGTTGTCGACCCCAACACGGGCGCCACGCTGCGAGTGGTCACACCGCACGGAGATGAAGATGTCGAGGAGCGCCTGAATGACGCGGTCAGCGCATGGGGCAAGTGGCGGCGGACCTCGTTCGAACATCGCGCCGAGGTGCTTCGAGACCTGGCTCAGGTGATCGAAGAGCGGGCGGATGAATGTGCGCTGCGAATGGCGCAGGAGATGGGCAAGCCTGTGGCGCAGGGCGTGCGGGAGGTTCGAAAGTGCGCGCAGGTCTGTCGCTTCTACGCCCGAGTGGGGCCGGGGTGGATGGCGGACACCGCCGTGGACGTGGGGCCTGGCTCCGAGGTGCGGGTCCAGAATGATGCATTGGGTCTCGTTCTGGCGATCATGCCTTGGAACTACCCCTATTGGCAGGCCATTCGGTTCTTGGCTCCGGCGCTGATGGCGGGCAATGGGGTGTTGCTCAAGCACGCGGCGCGCACGTCGGGGGTCTGCCTGGACTTGGAGAGCCTCTTGCTCGACGCAGGCGCGCCTCCTGGGCTGGTTCCGGCGCTGCTCATCGACAATGAAGCCACGGGCCGATTGGTAGACGACCCTCGCGTGGCGGCGGTGACGCTCACAGGCAGCACGGGCGCTGGGCGAGCGGTGGGCCGCAGGGCTGGTGGGGCGCTCAAGCCCCATGTTTTGGAGCTTGGAGGCAGCGATCCATTCGTCGTTCTGGCGGACGCCGACGTGGACCGTGCGGCGGAAGTGGGGGCCAAGGCTCGTCTTCAGAATGCAGGTCAAAGCTGCATTGCTGCCAAGCGCTTTATCGTTGAAGAGGCGGTCGCTCAGCGATTTATCGAGGGTCTGCGCGCGCACATGGCCGCGGCGGTGGTGGGAGACCCGGCGGATCCTGAGACCGAGGTGGGGCCGCTGGCTCGCCAAGACCTACGGCGGACCGTGCACGAGCAAGTCCGGCTCAGCATCGACGCGGGGGCACGGTGTGTGCTCGGCGGAGAGATCCCCCGTGGCACGGGGTGGTTCTACCCGCCCACGGTGCTGCTGGACGTGGGTCCAGGGCAGCCTGCGTGGGAGGATGAGATCTTCGGGCCCGTGGCGTCGGTCCGCGTCGTGCCAGATGCAGAGGCGGCGTTGGAGGCGGCCAACGAGAGTCGATTCGGATTGGGGGCGAGCGTGTGGACCCGAGATCCCGAGCTTCAGGAGCGATTCGCCCGCGAGGTTCGGGCCGGCGCCGTGTTCCTCAACGGCATGACCCGCTCCGATCCCCGGGTTCCGTTTGGTGGCGTGGGCCACAGCGGACATGGCCGCGAGCTGGCGCGCGACGGGCTCATGAGCTTCGTCAATCGCAAGACCGTGTGGCGGGATGAGTCGGGCCGGGGCCAGTAATACGGTATGAGCTTGATTGCCGCGTGTATGGCGAGGGTCGCCGTGCGTTCCGTCCATGAGCCGATCGAGCCGTGAGCCGATCGGGCCGTGAACCGATCGAGCCGTGAGCCGATCGAGCCGCGAGCCGTGTTGCAGTTCTCCAAACCGGCCAAACGCCTTCAGGGAGACCGACAACCGGTCAGCGAAGCGCCAGGCTCACGGCCTCA
>JBGCER010000105.1:0-20885 GCA_045106515.1 Myxococcota bacterium | reverse complement strand
GCACAGTTCGCGGCCTGGGCCTCGGGCGGAATGGAAGGCCAAGCGCCCAGTCTACAAGGTGCAACAGGCGGAACCGGCAAAACTCAACGCAAGGCCGCCGGCCAGGGCGGACTCACTGGCTCGCCCATGTTGTCCAAGGGCCCCCGCGGGCGCCTGGTCGTGCTGCTTCAGCAAAAGGTCAATGAGCACGGCTCCAACCTGGGCACAGTCGGCATCTTCGGCAAGGTGACAGACCGGGCCGTCAAGCGCTTCCAGCGCAGCAAGGGTCTGCACGTCGACGGCATTGTGGGCCCGCGCACCGCCACGTCCCTCAACGGGTCCAGCTACCGCGGCGCCGAAGGTCGGGACCTGGCCCCCGAAGTCTCGGTCGTGCCGACGCCTCGCCCAGACCGGCCCGAGGACCAATCCACAGAAGAACCCTCGGTGGAAGAGAGCGCCCCGACCCTGAGCGGCAAGCCAGAAGTGTCCCAAGGCGACATGGGCCCCAAGGTCCGGGTCCTTCAAGACCTGCTCTCCTCGGCCGGTTTCCGCGTCGCCGTCGACGGCGAATTCGGCGCCAACACCGACCGGGCCGTCCGAGCCTACCAACGGTCTCGCGGCCTCTTCGTCGACGGCAAGGTCGGCCCCAAGACCGCCGCGGCCCTGTCGTCCAATAAGGCCGCCGTCGAAGCCCCATCACTGGGGCCTGCCGAAGGCCTGGACCCCGACTCCATGAAGAGCTTCGACCCCGCCGGTCGCCTCTCGGATTCTCGGGTCAACCCGACCGTCGCCGGCATGGCGGCCAACGTGTGCCGCGAGCTCCAAAAGCTCGGCTACCAGCCCTACGTTGTGCAGGGACACCGAAGCTTCGAAGAGCAAAATGAGATCTACAAGCAGGGCCGCACCAAGCCCGGCGCCAAGGTCACCTGGGTCAAGGGTGGCGGTTCGTGGCACCAGTACGGGCTGGCCGTCGACATCGCGTTCTGGAACAGCTCCGGCAATGGCCCGTCGTGGTCCGAGAAGCACCCGTGGCACCTGATCGGTTCGGTGGGCAAGGCCGCAGGATTCAGCCGCTGGGGCGGTGACTTCGGCGACCGCCCTCACCTTGAGCACCATCCAGGATGGGGCAATAAGGCCAGCAGCTTGGCCAGCACCTACCACAGTCAAGGCTTGGCCGCAGTGTGGAAGAAGGTGGGTCTGTAGAGCCTGAACGTAGGGTGGATCCCCACCCTCGTGGTACGATGCGTTGACTTTTGGATGCAGAGGGAACTCATGAGAGCGATCCTCACTTTGTCGTTGGCCCTTGCATGGTTTAGCACCGCGCATGCTGCTGAAGACCCGGTTTGCCCCGACGATGACGTCCGGGAGCAGGTCACGGGTCCTCGGTGGTTGCGCGCCGTGAGCCTGGACCTTCGCGGCACGGTGCCCACCCCGGAAGAATATGCGCTGCTCGGCGACGACGGAGTCGTGCCTGACGACCTCATCGACGCGTGGCTCGACACCCCGGAGTTCTCTGAACGCACGGTGCGGCACCACCGCAGCCTTCTGTGGAACAACCTGGCGGGCACCAGCTTCTTCAATACGGCTGCGCGCATCTATCGTACGGGAAACCGGTACTATCGGCGCACCCTCGCCCAAAGGACTCGGGGGATCCAGTCCACCACCTGCGGGGACTGGGAGAACGCCCTCGATGAATTCGGCCACCCCGTTGAGGTGCGCGCTGAAGAGGGCTGGCGAGATGATGGCTGGGTCTGGGTCGAGCCCTTCTGGGCACCCGGAACCCAACTACGGGTCTGCACCTTCGACGCGCAGACCGCTCGGGTGAGCCCCCGCGGCACGTCCTGCGACACCGCCGATGCCTTCTCGGACCCCGGATGCGGCTGCGGTCCCAACTTGGAGTGGTGTGTCGGAGGTCGAACCGAGGCCTTGGTCGCCGAGGCCCTGTCCGTCGACGTCGACCTTCGCGTCAAGCGCGTCATCGAAGAAGACCTGCCGTACACCGAGTTGCTCACCGGAAGCCGGGCCTACGTCAACGGTCCACTCGCCCACTTCTTGCGCAATGGCTCTGGAACGGGAACCCGCCTTCGTATGGAGCGCATGCCCTACGACACCATCCCGGATCTGACCTACGACCAGGTCGACACCTGGGAAGCGGTGGACCTTGGACCCGAGCAGAGCGGCGTCTTCACCAGCCCCGCCTTCTTGATCCGGTTCCAGACCAATCGGGCCCGCGCCAACCGGTTCTCGTCCGCCTTCATGTGCCAGGACTTCCAAGCCCCCGACGGCGGGCTTCCGCCCAGCGAAGGCCTGCCCACCTTGGACCTGACCTCTCGCGACGGCTGCAAGTACTGCCACGCCCTCCTAGAGCCCGAAGCCTCCCATTGGGGTCGGTGGACGGAGACGGGAGCGAGCTACCTGAACCCCGTGGAATTCCCGGCGTACGACGCTGACTGTGCACGCTGCGCCTCCGAGGGCATCGGCTGTACGGCAGAGTGCCGCATCTACTACCAAGTCAGCCCATTGACCGCAGAGCAAGACCCCTACGTGGGATGGCTCAAGAGCTTCGAGTTCTTGGAAGATCGCCACGCACACCACGTCGACGAGGGTCCCAGCCTGCTCATCCGTCAGGGCATCGCAGACCGCCGTCTGCCCACCTGTGTGGCCCAGAAGGCTGTCGAGGCCATGTTGGAGCGACCGGTCACCGAAGATGACAAGGCCTGGGTCGACGACCTCGCGACCCGCTTCGAGTCCGGCGGATGGTCCTACAAAGACCTCGTGCACGACATCGTGACCTCGCCCAACTACCGGAGGCTCCCATGAACCGCACACCGGTACACCAGGCTGCCCGCGGCATCCGACTGCTCGGCCTCGGCCTGTTGGCCATGGGCGCAGCCTCCTTCTCCGCCTGTCAGACCCAGAGCTCGGAGTCACGGCCCGATGTCTCGGTCACTCCAGGCCCCGAAACACCGTTCGAGCCCACAGACATGACGCTGGGCCGAGACCGCCGGCGCATGGATATCGACCAGCTCTCCGCATCGCTTCAGACCGTGTCGGGTGGCCTGGTCTGGAAGGGCTTGCGCACCGAAAACCGGTTTGAGGAGCTCGCCGCCACCTTAGGCAAGGCGGACTACGCCACCAATACCCAAGAAGACCTGGCCCCTTCGCTGCTCTTCCAGAAGTTCCTGGACGATGCGGCCTCGGACATCTGCGCTCAAGCCGTGACCCGCGAGCAAGGCGGTGGCCTGGCCATCTTGGCACCCACTGCGGGCCTCGACGCCACCTGGGAGCAGAAGTCCGACGCCATCGAAGCGGACCTCTCAACCGCCCTGCTCCGATTCCACGGCCGGGAGTTCGCCGTGGGTAGCCCCGAGCTGGAGCCCTGGACCTGGCTCTTCCGAACGACCCATGAGGTGACCCAAGATGGGCCTCGTACCTGGCGTTCGGTTTGCGTAGCCCTATTTACCCACCCCGACTTCTACACCTACTAGGAGGGACCGATGCGACGACGTGACATGTTGATCGGTGCCCTGGGACTTGGCGGAGCGACAGCCCTGTCGTTCGGCGCCCCGGCCCATCTGGCGACCTTGGCCTTGGCCGGCGACCACCCCGACCTCAAAGACCGCTACTTCATCTTCTGCTACTTCTCGGGCGCGTGGGACATTCTGCTGGGCCTCGACGCCCGGGATCCCGCAAAATTCCGAGCGGACAACCGGATGGAGACCCTGATCCATCCCGGCTACGACCTGCTCGAAGACGACACCATGGTGCCGGTGCACAAAGACGCCGAGACGCTGTGGGGCCCCTTCATGGGCGACCTCAATAAGCATCAAGACAAGGTCGCTATCGTCCGTGGCATGAGCATGGAGACCTTGACCCACGAGGTCGGCCGTCGCCGTTTCTTGACCGCCAAACCCCCATCGGGCCTACGGGCACGAGGCTCTTCCACCGCGACTTGGTTAGCCAGCTTGCTGGGTCGAGATGAGCCGATCCCCAACTTGGTTGGAGCGGTGGAGTCCTACAATGAAGACCTCGCATCTTGGGCCAGCGGCCTGCGTGTCGCGAGCGTCGAGGACCTGGTGACCGCCCTTCGCCCCGGCGATTCGCCCTTGTCGGCCTCGGAACGCGACCGGGTACAAGCCCTTCTGCAAACCTATGAATCGTGTGATCACACGCTCCGGTCCCCCACCCTGCGTTCCGCCCATGTGCTCCAGCAAGGGGCTCAAGACCTGGTCAGCCAGGGGCTCGACAGCCTATTCGACTTCTCGGCGCGCACGCCTCAGATGGAAGAGCTGCGGGACAAGTACGGCATCGCGGCGAACAACCTGAGTAGCCAAGCCGCCCTCGCTGCCATGGCCACCACCGCCATCACCGCCGGCATCAGCCGCTGTGTGAGCGTCACCGTGACCTCGGGCTTGGACACCCACTTCGACAACTGGTCCACCGATCAAGGCCCTCTGCAACAAAGAGGCTTCGACGCCATCGCGACCATCATCGAAGACCTGGCGAGCAAGCCCTTCAAGGGCACAGGCGACAGCTGGCTCGACCACACCACTATCGTAGGCTTCAGCGAGTTCAGCCGAACCTCGCTCATCACCGCTCGCGGCGGCCGCGACCATAGCCTCACCAACGCCTGCCTGCTGGCCGGCGCCGGCATCAAGCCCGGCGTCTACGGCGCAAGCTCCGACGTGGGCATGGAGCCCCAACCCATGAACCTGGCCACCGGGCAGGTCGACTTGGGGGGCGAGATCGTCAAGCCCGAGCACATCATGCAGACCCTGTTCGAGAGCACCGGACTCACCAACGATGTGGCGGACCTGCGCGTGCCCGCACTGCAAGCGATGATGAAGAGCTAGGCCTTTTTACGGCCGTCAATCCACGAGTCGGGAAGCGCCAAGAGCGCGCATGGAAGCGCCCGTATCACGCGATCAGACACGCGGCCGATCACAGGCCCAGACGTCAAGCTGCGCCCCCCTAGCGCGAGGCAGATCAGGTCTACATCCCGCTCCCGGGCTTCGCGCAGGATGGTCTGATCGGCGGCGAGAGACTCATTATTGGTCCGCAGAACCGGCTCGATACGGTCGGAGCCGACGGCCTCGACGTGAGACTTCAGCTCGGCGTGTGCGTGGGCTTCCATCTGAGCGCGAAGCTTGAGCACATCGCCGGAGTAGGCGCGCATGACGCCAGGCAGCGCGACCATGTGCAGCGCGAAGACGGTACCGCCCTCGGTCTCGCTCACCAAGTGTGCGGCACGGTCCAGTGCAGCGCTGCCGCTGGGACCCATTCCAGTCGGCACGAGGATCCGACGCAAGGGCCCGGGGGCTTTGGGGCCGCGGACCAGCACCGGAACCGGACAGGTGCGCAGCAGACGATCGGCGGTGCCGCCGATGAGCATGGCGGCGGTCGAAGGGCTGCCCACACCGATGACCAACAGCCCAGCCTTATTGCCTTTGACAGCGGCCAAGATCTCCGCGCCCGGCTTGCCAGTGCGGACTTCGGAGGTGGCATCGATGCCCTGGGCCACGATGCTCTCGCACGCTTCAGCGAGGCGCCGCGTTGCGCCGATCTGCAGCTCTGCTTCGTGGGCGTTGAGCGAGGCTTCGTCCATGACCCGCCGAAGCAGCCATGCGGTCTTGGGCACCACATTGACCAAATGTACGCCAACACCACGGGTTTGGGCGTGGTGGGCTCCATGTGCGACGGTCTGTCGCCAGTCCTCGTCGGTAAAGTCGACGGCAACCAGGACGAGTCCAGCATCGAGGATCATCTGCGGCTCCAAGCTCAAGCATCAAGGCCGGGCGCTGTATCCGACCCGTCACGGGCGTCCAAGAAATTCGGGCTTCAAACCATCGGTCGGTACACTTCGCCCTGAAGAGAATGCCCTACTCCAGCCGTAGGACGCGGTCGCCAACGGGTTCGAAGCCACGGATGAACACCGTCCCCTGCCGCCATGCGGGCTGGCGATGTTCAACCGGCGCCACCACGGCCCACTGGATCTGGTACCGGATGGCCAGATCGGCCAGGTCTGCAGACGTGGCGTCTGGGGGGATCTGCACCGCTGGGTGCTCGCAGCGCGCGGTCACATGCAGCGGTTCATACGCAAGAACGGGAGCGCCCGGGGGGACGCCCGCTGCGCTGAGCGCGCCGCAGTCATCATAGGTGGTGAAGGCGCCGCTCATGGACCGAGCCACGTTCTGGCTGATCAACACGCCTGCAATCGCCACAATGCTCGGAACGACGAAGGATGGCAGCCCGCGCAAAACATCGCGGGCGCCCACCATCGACAAGGCCGCAACCACCGGCAGCGTCGCCCCTAAACTTCGGTAGATCGTTCCCTTACTCGCCACACCTGGCGCCAGGGCATTGTCGACGAGCAGCACGACGATCACAAATGCTGGAACCGCCCACAAGCTGCGATCCCGACGTCGACCCCAGAGTGCGATCACCGCTAAAGCGGCGGGGATAAGTCCCGTTTGAAGAACTCCCAAAACGAAGCTCATCGGCAGAGACGCAGCCATCCCTTCGAGTCTCGCGAGCACGCCCAGGTCCGGCGGGGCGTGAAGCAGCAACAGATCCCCCACCGCCCGGGCATCGCTCACGCGACCACGAAGCTCGAAAAATGAGGTTCCGACCAGCGCATAGCTGCGCAGGCTCCACCCGGCCGTCGCCGCCAAGCCCGCCACAGCCGGCCAGATCGCCCTGGACCACGGCAGGCTCACCGCACAGGCCAAGCCCAGGAGGAACCCATCGCCCCGTGTGAGGGCGGCCAGGGCGCACAGCAGCGCACAGCGCCACACGTGTCCTTGGGAGGCCGTGAGCAGCGCCCCAGCGCCGAGCACGCCGAAGAGCCCCACCGAGTCCGGTACCCCCAGGAACGGCAGCGCGCCGAGGCCTGTGGCGGCCATCAACCCAGCGAGCACCTGGAGCGTGCGAGACGCCCGCAGTCGGCGTGCCCAGAGCACGGCCAGTGGACCCCACAACGCGGCCAAGAGTACAGGCACAAGCTGCACAAAACGCCAAGACTCCGAAATCCACAGCGCGGGCACCAGCACCCGACTCGGCAGCGGACTCCAGTGCAGATCGGCCGGATGGCGCACCGTGTGCGGCTGCCAGGCCATGGCCCAAATGGCGTCGGTCACCGCCCCTTCGCCGCGGGCGATATGGCGTGCCACCTCCCAGGAATACGCGCTGTCCCACTGGTTTGGACCCTCGATGAACGAGGCGAAGAGCGCATGCCACGCGAGGCCGAAGCCGAGCACGGCTAGCATCACGATGGCGTCGCTGGAGATCCGCTGTCCTGCCATCGACCCTCCAGCCGGAGGGGGTCAGAACACTAGGGTTGAGACATCGGCGTCTGGGGCCTAGCGTCCTGTGCCCCCAGCGCCGAATGCGCGAAGCTGGTTCTGCTCCGCTGGGTTCATCGCAGCTTGAACAGGCGCTATCCCCTCGTCCGGGGCCTGCCCCACCGGCCACTTCCGAGCGGCCTCCACCAGGTCTTCATCCCACTCTGGGCGCCCGCAGGTGGGGTCGGTCTGATGCGCGCAGCATCCGGTGGTGAACGGGAGTCGCGCTCCCGACCGCGCCGTCGCCTTCCCATCGTGATCGACCTGGCACATCATGGTGTCGGAATAGGCGGCCGTCCGCAGCGATGGCGCCTGAGTCGTCTGGACGTACGCTAGCTTCCGCTCCGGAGCTTTGGCGGAGCCTGGCAGGCCATCGGGTACCGCCACACCCGCCAGGGTCAAGGTGGTGGGCAACACATCGACATGCGCCGAAAGACCAGGACGTACGCCAACCTCCACACCGGAACCGTGCATAATCCAAGGGACGAAGCTCACGTCGGGGTTGAGGTATTCGCTGTGGCCCAGCACGCCGGTCTGCCCATCGCCCAAGCTGTCACCGTGGTCCCCCACCCAGACAAAGACGGTGTTGCTCGCGTCGATTCCCTGGTCCTTGAGCCCTCGCATGAGGGCTTCGATCCCACTGTCTTGTGCCTTGAGCGCCGCCCGATACCGCGCCACCCGTGGCGGGATCCCAGGCCCCCTGAACGGAGTGACGGATGCCTCTGCCGGCTCCAGCGGCATATGGGTGTCTGCCAACGCGATCTGTAGGTAGAGAGGTCGCTTTGGGTCCAGCCTGGACTTGACCTCGGTCAGCGTGTGAGCGACGATCTCTTGGGTCGTCACCTTCGCGGCCCGCTCGACGGACGCGGGCACCACCGGCGCCTCAAAATAGAGTTCAAAGCCCTGATCCATGCCCCAAATCACGTTCAGGTTGGGGTTTGCTGTGACCCCGATGGTCGACCAGCCGGCCTTGTGAAGGTGCTCGGCCAAGGTCACCGCCGCCGGAGGCAGCGCCCGCTCATCTGGCGCGCCCGAATCCGGGATCATCGCCAGTGAAGCCGGGATTTTACCGGTCAGAATGGTCGCTGTCGAGGCCCGGTCGGACGGGGTCTGCGCCACGGTTCGCTGGGCGACGCGAGACTGGCCGGCGATGGACGCCAGGTAGGGGTGGGACGTTGGATCGCCTCCCCACGGGGACAACTCATCAGCGCGCCAGCTGCTCACCACCACCATCACCACGTTCGGCCCGGTGGGCACCGGACGTGGGTCTTGGGCGGCGGGTACCAGCCGACTCGACGCCAGCCGCACCACCGGGGGCGGCTCAAAGTCGGACGTGGGCCTGGCAAAGTCCATGGAGCACGAGGCCAACAGCAGCAAGCAGCTCACCGATCGGATCACGTCGCCTCCTTGCAGCGCTGCTGCATCCAGTCGCCGATGATCGGCCACACCACATGGGGTGCACGGCGCCCCAGGATCACGTCGATATGACCCCAGTGAACCTCATAGTCGAAGGGCTCTAACAGCACGAGTTCCTTGTCCGAGCTGGTCGAGGCATCGAAGCAGGCCTTGGCGTCTTCATGGGGCACGAGGGGATCCCGATCCCCCGCCATGACCATGAGCGGCAGATCCAAGGCTTCAAAGGCCTCGGCGTAGGGAAAGGCCTCTCCCCTGGCCCACTGGGCCATCTGCATCCACACCTCGACGCTGGTCCAGTCAAAGCCCTTTTCCAACCGCTCTTCGAGCAGGTGGCGGTCCATCGAACCCGGCGCCCACCCTGCCAGCGGCATGGTGTAGCCCGCCACATCCGTCACCCGATAGAGGCGTCCGAGCAGCCTTCCCGCCCAGGCCGTCTTGATGCGTGCCGAGGTGCGCAGCAGCGCGGGTTCGAGGCGCCTCGACACCCGAGCCAGACGCTGAAGGGTCCGGTTAAAGCGTGCAAACCGATACACGCCGGCCAGGTGCACCAGACCCCGTAGAGGCCGCTGGGTCGCGACGCCAATGCCGACGGCGCCGCCCAGGCTATGACCGATGTAAAACGGAGCTTGATCTAGGGTATCTACCACCCGAACCGCGTCTGCCACGTACTCCGCAAAGTCCGACGCATTGCCCGCCCCATAGGCCCGGCTATTTCCGTGCCCGCGCAGCTCCACATTGAGGACGTCGAAGCCTTGGCTTGCCAGCCACCCCGACATGGAACACTCGGAGATCCGCCACGTATATCGATTTTGAGCGAAGCCATGGACGAGCAACACCGGCCCACGGGTGGGTCCGCCCGGCAGAGTCGTGCGCTCAATGGCCAGAGGCGGGTGACCATTGGCGGTCTCGATCCGCTGCTTTCGCACGCGCAGCTCGCAGGTCTGCGCCTCGTGCAGCACCTCGACGACCAGCTCATCTTCTAGGGTCACCATTTCCATCGGCCCCGTCGTAGCACGGAGCCGGGCCACGCCGCTTGCCGGGTTGCGCACATCGACGTAGACGAGGCGTCCGCGCCCATGCGGAATTGCAGCCCGCCCTCGTCCGGCGGATGACTGCCCAAAGGAGACGACATGGAAGAGCTGTCCTGGATCGACGAAAAGTACGAAGACCCCACCGAGGCCGCCCTCGCTCGGATTCGACACTCCTGCGCCCACGTGCTCGCCCAAGCGGTTCAGCGCCTCTGGCCCCAGGCTCGCCTGGCCATCGGCCCGCCCGTGAAAGACGGTTTCTACTACGATATCGAGATCGACGATCACCAATTGTCCGAAGATGATTTTGGTCCCATCGAGCTTCAGATGAAGAAGATCGTCAAGGAAAACCAGACCTTCGAGATGGTGCCCTGGCCCCGCGACAAGCTGCTGGCCTACTACAAAGACACCGATCAGACCTACAAGCTCGACATGCTCAACCGCGTGATCCCCGATGATCCGGTCAGCGTCTGCGAGAACAAGCAGAAGAAGACCGACGGCGTGTGGATCGACATGTGCAAGGGCGGACACGTCGCGCGCACCGGCAATTGCAAGCACTTCAAGCTGCTGCGCGTCTCCGGCGCCTATTGGCGCGGCGACTCCAAGCAGCCCATGCTGCAGCGCATCTATGGCACCGCGTGGAAGACCCGCGATGACCTAGACCTGTACATGCACCGCCTCGAAGAGGCCAAAAAGCGCGATCACCGCAAGATCGGGCGCGAGCTCGAGCTGTTTATGTTCCACGACTGGGCACCGGGATCGGCCTTCTGGCTCCCTGCGGGCGAGGACATCTACAACACCCTCGCAACCCGCATGCGCAGCCTGCTTGTGGAGGGCGGCTACAGCCCGGTCCGCACGCCTCTGGTCTTCGACAAGAGCCTGTTCGAGACCAGCGGTCACTGGGACCACTACCGCGAAAATATGTATCACTTCGACGAGCTGCATCCCACGGCGGGCCACACGCACAGCCACGGCGAAGACGAGGACGAAGGGCACAATACGGGCCGTGTCATGGGTCTCAAGCCCATGAACTGCCCCAGCCACATGCTCATTTTTGGGAGCAAGAAGCGTAGCTATCGCGAGCTGCCCATCCGCATCCACGACCAAGGTGTGCTGCACCGCAACGAGCTGTCCGGCGCCCTGTCCGGCCTCACCCGCGTGCGTCAGTTCAGCCAAGACGACGCGCACATCTTCTGCACCGAAGACCAGCTCGAAGTCGAGGTTCAGGCCCTGCTAGCCCTCATCGACAAGGTCTACTCGGCCTTCGGCATGCGCGTGGACCTGAAGCTGTCGACCCGCCCCGACGAGAAACTGGGCGACGACGCGCTGTGGGACAAGGCCGAGTCCGCGCTGCGCAATGCCTTGAACGCCACGGGTCGTGACTACACCGTCAATGAAGGTGATGGAGCCTTCTACGGTCCCAAGATCGACTTTGACGTGTACGACGCCCTCGAGCGCACCCACCAGTGCGCCACGGTGCAGCTCGACTTCCAGCTGCCGCGCCGGTTCGACCTCTCCTATGTGGGGGCGGACAATCAGCCTCACGTGCCTGTGGTCATCCACCGTGCGGTTTTCGGCAGCTTCGAGCGCTTCATCGGCATTCTCATCGAGCACTACGCAGGTGCCTTCCCCGTGTGGTTGGCTCCCGAGCAGGTGCGCGTGATGACCGTGTCCGAGAAGTCCGAAGAGCATGGTCGGGCCCTCTTCGACCGCCTCAAGGCGGCGGGGGTCAAGGTCCATGGCGACTTTAGCGGCAATAAGATCGGCTATAAGATCCGCGAATGCCACGGCCGAAAAGTACCGTACATGGCGATCATTGGCGAAAAAGAGAAAGAGAACGGCGACGTGAGCATCCGCAGCCGCGACGAGGGTGACATCGGCTCCATGAGCATCGATGACTTCGTCGCCAAGGTGAAGGCGGAGTCCGAGGTTCCGTTCTGAGCCCCACACCCCCGCTGGACGCCCAAGCGCTCATCGCCTCGCTGGACCTGGCCCCTCACCCCGAGGGCGGCTTCTACCGCGAGACCTTCCGCAGCGAAGGCTCGGTCCAGGCTCCAGATGGTCGGGTGCGACCAGCCCTGACCCAGATCGTGTTCTTGCTGCCATCGGGCGTGTTCTCCGCCTGGCACAAGGTCGAGTCCGACGAGGTGTGGCAGCACCACGAAGGGGGGCCGCTAGAGCTGCACTTGCTCGATGACAGCGGCCACCGCGTGCTCGTCTTGGGCGCTGCGAGCCAAGGCCAACACCCTCAGGCCGTCGTGCCGGCGGGGGTGTGGCAGGCGGCTCGGCCCGCGTCGGATCAGGCGGTGCTGTGCGGATGTACCGTGGCGCCCGGCTTCGACTTCGCAGACTTCCAGATGGCCACAGCCGACGCTCTCGCAGCGCTCTTCCCGCAACATCGGGCGATCGCGTCGGAACTCTGCCGCGACTGAGCCGCCGGTTCAACAACCGCCTAAGGCAGACCGAAAGCCAGCTGTATCTGAACCGATGGGGTTAGAGCGCCCGCATCGGAGGTACGCATGCGATCCCTTATCTGCTCATTGGCCCTGTTCACTGCCTGCAACCAGGCTCCAGAGGGACTGGCCATCGAGATCGGCCCCAACGCCGCCACCACCACCGACGACCTGGTGCTGAACATCACGACGCAGGCCATCGACCCGAACGCGTCGGACGAGGTCACCCTTCAGATCGCCTGGAGCGTCGACGGCGACGGGGTGAGCGACCTGGCAGGTGAGAGGACGGTGCCCGCAGATCGCACCAAGAAGGGCGAAGAATGGGAGGTCTCAATCGTCGCAACCGATGGAAAGTCCCCCGCCGAGCCCGTGACCGCATCCGTGATCATCGCAAATACGCCGCCGGTCACCACCGTCACCGTGGGCCCGGACGCGCCCGTGGCCAACAATGACCTGACCGCCGAAGCCCTAGGGACCGACGCCGATGGAGAGGACCTCACGGTCCGCTACACCTGGACCCAGAACGGAAGCACCACGTCCGAGGGCGGAGCCCGCGTCGACGCATCCAAGACCCGCAAGGGGGACGTGTGGACCGTCACCGCCACCATGAGCGATGACGAAGCGGACAGCGAACCCGCGACGGCCTCCGTCACCGTCGCCAACAGCACACCCAGCGTCGGGGCCGCCCGGATCTCCCCGCTGAAGGTGTACGAGGCCTCCGTACTGACCTGCCTCGGCGCCGGGTGGAAGGACCCGGACGAAGAAGACGTCGAGGCCTACGATGTGCGATGGCGCGTCAACGGGAGCCTGGCGTCCACAGAGCCGGAGCTGACCGGCGAGGACTTCGACCGCGGAGACGAGGTCATCTGCGAGCTCACCCCCGTCGACGACACCTCTGCCGGAGAGCCCGTGCGCTCCGCGGGCGCGCTGGTTCGCAACACCCCTCCCGTCATTGTGGGGGGCAGCGTCACCCCGGAGCGCCCCACCATCACCTCCACCCTCCAAGCGCGGCCCGGCCCAGTCACCGACGACGATGGAGACTTCAGCGTCATGCGCTACCAGTGGCGCGTCAACGGCGACGCGATCGGCCCCGCTGCAAGCTTTATCAAGGGAGAAAGCGGATATTTCTCGAAGGGAGACACCATCGACGTCTATATGGTCCCCTTCGACGGCCAAGAGAACGGGCTGGCGACGCGAATCACCGTAGACATCAACAACACCCCCCCAACGGCCCCAACCGCGCGGCTCGACCTGGACGGCGACTTGGTGTGCGTCGTTGATGTGCCGTCCGAAGACGCAGATGGGGACACGATTACCTACGCCATGACCTGGACCCTCGACGGCAGCCCGGTCACGAGTACCTCCACTACCACCTGGCCGGACGACACGGTGGCCAGCGACGACTTGAGCGAAGGAGATTGGGCCTGTACGATCGAGCCGTCGGACGATGAGGAGACTGGAACCTCTGCAAACGCTACATTGACCATCGAGTCGATTTCAGGTGATCCCTGATTGGCTCGACGCCCAAGTGGGCTTAAGTCCGAGCATGCCGCAGTAGGCAATCCGCCTGGTCTTGAGGTCAAGGTTGTCCGATCACTCGCTAAAAGCCGCCCTTTCATCGACAATGAGGTCCGTCCAGGCGGACCTGGATCGACTTTTGGCCGAGCGCGGACGCCTAGGAACGTGGCAAGAACTCGGCGCGCCGGCGGAAATGGAGCCCACGCTCGGTGAAGCGATCGCAAAAGCTGACCGCGAGATCGCGGCCTTGCTCGCGCGGTGGGGACAGCTCGGTGGACAGGTCGAACTTCGCCCGCCGGCCAACATGAGCCAGTCCGCCACCCCGCCCGTCGTGACCCGCCGACGCAGCGCCACGCCCTTGATGATGGCCCCCGGACGCTCCACCAGCCGCGGATACGTCGGAACGTCCAGCAATACCATCCGAAGCGATGTGGACGAAGACTGGCGCAGCGGCTTCGCCGAGGTCATGGGCCAAATGGGACCGGGCCAGGATCTGGCCGGCGAGCTGGACATCGTTTCCGAAGCGGCCGTGTCCTGCGATCGATGGAGCCGATGGCCCAAATATGTGCAGCGCCATCTGGTGGGCCTGCTGGCCTGCCGGCTCCGCGCTCTTCAAGACGAGCAGGGCGTGCCCGAGTACGAGCTGCAAGATGGCTTCTCGGCCCTCACCCGCTTCAGCAAGCGCGTCAAACCAGGCTTTGTCTTCGGGCTTTCCCGCGGGCACCGCCCCCAACATGGCAGCTCCTGGGATGATGATGCGGAGCGACACTGGGACCAGCTCACCGCTCTGATCCCCGCCAAAAAGGCGGACTCGCCCGACCAAGCCGACGCCATCGCAGACCTGTCCGAGCTCGTCGCCGAGGTCGCCCAAGCCCCCTCGGGCGACGCCGCCGAGGCCCTACGCAAGCAGGCGGTCCGACGTATTGGCGAAGCCTTGGAAGTCGGGGTCGACAGCCGTGATCCTCGTCTGGTCGCCGTGGCCCTGTCCATGGATACCGAGCTCGAAGGCCGGGGATTCAAGCGCCTACGCCGCGCCCTCGACGACGCGCGCTACCCCGAAGACGACGGCGATAGCCCGCCCCTCGACGTCGAGGCGGACTGGGGCTGGTGGGTGCACACCCGCGGCCGCAGCGGCGTGATTATCGGCGGAGATCCCAAAGAAGCCGCCATCGACCGACTGCGACAGGCCTTCGCCTTCGCCGCCTTGTCCCATGTGCCACTCGGGGACGGCGCCACCGCCCTGCAAGCCGTGCGGGCCCAAGTCGAGACCGGCGCCACCGAGATCATCATCCTCCTGGGCGATGACACGGGCGACCGAGCCGACCGCGAGCTCTTGCCCATCGCCAGAGACCGCAAAGTTCCTTGGGTCTACGTCGACCATGGCCACAGCATCGGCCGCGTAAAGTCCGCCATCGAGCGGTTCTTGGAGCGCGAAGGCGAAGCCACCCTGTAGGCTGGCGGCGCCGCGCGCTGAACTCTGCAGACCTGGATGGTTCGAATGTTGCTCCTCGCCCTGTCGCTCACCGGATGGGGGGCTGACAGCCCGACGGTCGACCCCGCGGCCAGCCCGTCCACCATGGCCTCCTTCTCGGTGGACGAGGGCACCTGGATGAACGTGGACGTGTCCCCCGACGGCTCGTCGGTGGCCTTCGACCTATTGGGCCACATCTACACCGTGCCGCTCGCCGGCGGACCCGCCACGCGCCTCACGTCGGGACACGCCTGGAATATGCACCCCCGCTGGTCTCCCGATGGCAAGCAGCTGGCGTTCACCTCAGACCAAGGCGGCGGCGACAACCTGTGGGTCATGAACGCCGATGGCGATGATGCACACGCTGTCACCGACGAGAGCTTCCGGCTCGTGACGCAGCCTGACTGGACCCCCGACGGCCGCTTTATCTATGGGCGAAAGCACTTTACCGGCACCCGATCCTTGGGCACGGGTGAGATCTGGGCATGGGACCCGAGCGGCGAAGGCAGCGGCCATGCGTGGACCGAAAAGGGGCACTTGCAGGCCGATATTAACGAGCCGCACGTGGACCCCACCGGCACCCACCTCTACTGGAGCGAGGCGGGGGCCTTCGACTACAACCGCAACGTCTACGCGGGTATCTACCGTATTCGACGTTTGGAGTTGGCCACTGGAGAGATGCAGCCCGTGGCGGGCGGCTCCGGCGGTGCCCTTCGCCCCCAGGTCAGCCCCGATGGCAAAACCCTGGGCTATGTGCGCCGCGCCTTGGATGGCGCTCGCTCCGAGTGGGTGCTGCGGGATCTAGAGACCGGCGCTGAGACCGTGGCCAGCACCACCTTGGACCGCGACCAGCAAGAGACGTGGTCCATCCACGGCACCACCCCTACCTGGGACTGGCTGCCCGATAGCAGCGGCATGGTGGCCAGCCGAGAGGGCCGTCTGGTGCGCATAGACCGGGACGGCACCGAGACGAATATCCCCTTCACCGCGTCGGTGGACCGGCCCCTGGTCAAGCCCGTCCGCCAAGCCCACGAGGTCGCACCCAAGAGCTTCACCCCCCAAGCCATCCGATGGCCCACCCAGAGCCCCGATGGCACCCGCGTGGCCTTCGTAGCGGTGGGTCGGGTCTGGGTGAAGTCGGATACGGGCGAGGCCGTCGCCGTTTCGCCGGCGGACAAACTCGCCTACGCGCCAAGCTGGCACCCGAAGAGCAACGCCTTGGTCTACACCACCTGGAGCGACAAAACCGGAGGCATGGTGTGGCGCCAAGCGGTGACCGGCACCCAAGCCACCGGCGCCCCCGAAGCCCTGGCTCAGACCCCCAATCTGTACACCGGACCCGCCTTCGATGCCTCGGGAGACCGGATCGTCTGGGTGGCTGGCACCACCGGCGTCACCAACCGCGGTCACTCCGGCGCCTGGGAGCCCAAGCTGCAAGTGCAGTGGCGCACCTCGGACGACCCCACCGTGCACAAGGCCGGCCACATCGAGAACCTGGCCTGGGGAGAGCGCACCCCTCGCCCGCAGTTCAGCACATCGGGCGATCGCATCTGGATCACCGACGAGGCCGAGGACCACCTCTTGCTCGTGTCGGTCTCCTTGGATGGCGAAGACCGACGCGTGCTAGCGAAGGGTGAGTACGCCACCGAAATCCAACCCTCACCCGATGGGCAGTGGCTGTCTTGGAAGGCCCAACATCGGGTTTATGTGGCTCCCATGCCCCCCACCGCCGGCCGGGCGGTGGTCCTTGGCAACGGCGAAGGCAGCCTGCCCGCGACCCGGCTCTCTCACCACCTAGGCGAGTGGATCGACTGGTCGACCGCGGACACCCTCACCTATGCGGCAGGCGACACCCTGTACCGGGTCGACCTTAGCGATGGCCTGCCCGCGGTCCCAGAGAGCAAGCCAGCAAAGTCCACAAAGCGCAACCCCTACCCCGATCAGACCCAGGCCCCGTTGGGGGAGCCCCGCTCCTTAGCCCTCACCGTCGAGCGCACCATTCACGACCAGACCGTGGCCTTTGTCGGCGGCCGGGTGATCCCCATGGAGGGCGACACGGTCTATGAAGACGGCGTGGTGGTGGTTCGAGGCGAGCGCATCCTGGCCGTGGGGGCCGCGGGTGACGTGGCCATCCCGGACGGCGCAGAAATTCGGGATATTAAAGGTAAAACAGTCATTCCCGGCCTGGTCGATGTACACGCACACATGGGCTACGGCTGGTCCGATGTGAGCCCAGAGTCCGTGCCCGCCTACGCCGCCAACCTGGCCTACGGCGTCACTACAACCCACGACCCCTCCGCCCAGACCCACTTCGTATTCTCCCAGCGAGAGCTCGTGGAGGCCGGGCGCATTGTCGGCCCGCGGATCTTCTCCACCGGATTCATCCTCTACGGCGCCGAGAGTGATGACAAAGCCGTCATCGAGAGCCTGGATGCCGCCCGGGCGCACCTGCGTCGAATCAAGGAATACGGCGGATTCTCGGTGAAGTCCTATAACCAGCCTCGACGGGACCAGCGCCAGTGGGTGCTGCGCGCAGCGGTCGAAGAGAACATGCTGGTGGTGCCTGAAGGCGGCAGCACGCTCCAGCACAACCTCACCCAGATCGTCGATGGACACACGGGAATCGAGCACGCCCTGCCGGTGGAGCAGCTGCGGGAAGACGTGCAGCGTCTGTGGTCCGAGCAGACCGGCGTGTTCTACACCCCCACTCTGCTCGTGGGCTACGGCGGCGTCATGGGCGAGCACGCCTTCTACCAGCGACACGAAGTGTGGAAGAAGCCTCGCCTACAGCACTGGACGCCTCCTGGCCGCCTTGAGGCCCGAGGCAAGCGCCGGCCCCTGATGCTGCCGGAGGATGACTGGCAACACGTGCGCCTAGCCGCCACCGCGTGGGCCCTGTCCAAGCGAGGCGTGCGGGTAAACATGGGCGGGCATGGGCAGCTTCAAGGGCTCGGGCCCCACTGGGAGCTTTGGGCCTTGGCCGAGGGCGGATTTACGCCCCTGGAGATGCTCAGAGCCGGCACCGCCAACGGCGCAGCCTACCTGGGGCTCGACGGCGACATTGGCAGCTTAGAGACGGGTAAACTCGCAGACCTCGTCATCCTCGATCGCAACCCGCTGGAGTCGGTGCAGAACACCGAGTCCGTGCACGCGGTGATGAAAGGCGGCGTGCTCTACGACCCCGACACCCTCGCCACACAGTGGCCCGAGCAGGGAGAGCCCCTGCACGCGTGGTGGCACGCGGCCAACCCCACAGGGCCGACCTTGCCTTGGCGCGGTGCGGCGGGAGATGGGTGCATGGCCGAGCACCCATAAGGGGCGCCCCGAAACCCGGACTACTTGCCTTTGCGGCCACCGCGGGAACCGGCGGATTTAGGTCCGAGATCCGCGTCCAAGAGCGCCGCTGGGGGCGTCCACTTGGCCGAGAAGTCCGCCGTGACAGCGAGGGCTTCCGACAGGATCGCGGCTTCGAGGACGCCGTCGAGGCTATCGGGCTTGTCCTCGCCTTCCACGTCCTCGTCTGGCTTGCCATCGTCGTCGGGTCGTTCGATGCCGAGCAGCTTGGCGCGCGCGTCCAGCTTGTCCTTGCGGGCCTTGCGCTCTCCTTCGCGGGTCGCCTTGTGCAGCGACAAAGACTTGTTGTTCTCTCTGGATTTTCGCTCGGCGATGTCTTCGGCGAGCCACCCAAACACGGGGGTCGACGCCACCCGCGCAGCGCTGGCCGCTTGCAGCTGGGGCAGGTCGACCTTCAGCGGTAAGGCCGAGTAGTTCGCCTGGTCCACCGTGTCCCAAGGCAGGGCGCCATCAAGGTCGGACTCCAGCACATCGAGACCCTGCCAGGGGCTCGGCATGACCACGTCGGGCACCACCCCGCGAAGCTGCGTGCTCTCGCCGCTCACCCGGTAGAACTTCTGGACGGTGATCTTGAGTGCGCCGGCCTTGTCGGCGTGCTCGCGCAACGCGCCGTCCTTGAGGATGGCACCCAGGTCCACCATCGACTGAACCGTGCCTTTACCGTGGGTCTGGGGAGAGCCCACCACCAGGCCTCGCCCATAGTCCTGGATGGCGCCTGCGAAGATCTCGCTCGCCGAAGCGGAGAGTTCGTCGGTGAGCACCACCAGCGGCCCGGCCCACGCCACGCCATCGATGGGATCCTCCAAGACCTCGGTGCCCCGTTGCGGGTCTTTCACCTGAACAACCGGGCCTTCGTCGATGAAGAGACCGGTCAGGGACAGCGCCTCGGACAAGGCGCCGCCGCCATTGCCGCGAAGGTCCAGCATGAGCGATGTGGCCCCTTCCGCCCGCATGGTAGCGATGAGCTTGCGCACGTCATTTGTGGTGCTTCGAGCGTCTTTATCTCCGCGACGTGCAGCCCAACCATCCACGTAGAAGCTGGGGACTTCGATGACCCCGACCTTCACAGACTTGCCGTCCGCGCCCTTGACCTCTTTGAGCTCCGCCTTGGCGCTGGCTCGCTCCAACACCACCCGGTCGCGGACGATGGTCACGACCTCGGTCTGGGATGGATCCGAGGCATCGGCCGGGCGAACCGTGAGGCGAACTTCCGAGCCTTTCTTGCCGCGGATGAGCTGAACCACGTGGTCCAAGCGCATGTCCACCACATCGACCGGCTCCTCATTGCCTTGGGCCACAGCCACGATCAGATCGCCGGCAGACAGATCGCCACCGGTCTCTGCGGGGCCACCGGGGATCAGCCGGACGACCTTGGTGTAGATGTCCTCCATGCGCAGCTCAGCGCCGATGCCTTCCAGGGCGTCGCGCATGCGGATGTCGAAGTCTTCGGATGTGGTGGGCGCAAAGAATGCGGAGTGCGGATCGAAGACCGAGGCCAAGCTGGAGAGGTAGATCTCCACCACATCATAGGTCTCCATCTGGTCGAGGTTTTTCATGCCTCGGTCGAAGCGTTTGCCCAGGGTCTCCTTGGCTTGTTCCTTGGTGCGGCCCTCCAGGTATTGGTCGAGGACCTGGGCTCGAACCCGGTCCCGCCAGACCGCTTCCCGGGCCTTGGCGTCCGCAGGCCATGCGGCGTCGTCCCGGTTGACCACCGCGCTCACGCCGGCAGTGTCGAAGTTCATGTCCTCATCGAGGGTGGACGCGGCGAAGGCGTAGGCCTCGTGGGCCCGCTGCTTGTACCGAGTGAACACGTCCAAGGCGATGTTCAGGTCCGGCTGCGTGCGGCGAATATCATCGTCCAATGTGCGCTCTCGGACCTTGAACGCGTCGACATCCGACTTGAGGAAGAACAGCTTCAGGGGGTCGAGATCATCCAGGAACTTGCCGAGCCAGGCTTCGGACACGTCATCGGTGAGGGGGCGAGCCGCGTAGTGGTAGCCAGAAAGACTGCTTCCAACCAGATGACTGACCAGTCGGTGGTGGTCCTGAACCGGGAAGCTGGCGGCGGTGGGCGCCTCGACCGGGGCATCAGCCCCGGCGGGCAGAGCCAGGAGCAGCAGGAGCGGGGCGAGGGTGCGAGGCGCGAGGCGCATAGAGACTCCGGTTCGAGAAGACATACAACCATGGTGTCTGATGGACCCTTACGCACCACGGTGCCATCCGTATCGTCTGGATGTGTCACCGGGGCGTGAGACAATGTGAAGACCCACTGTGGATCACAGGACTCGACGAACGTGTTGGGAGCGTGTAGGACAGAGGTATGGGT
>JBGCER010000104.1:0-11399 GCA_045106515.1 Myxococcota bacterium | reverse complement strand
AGGGGCGAAGGCGACCGAGACTTTTTGTACGGCGGCATCGGGAGCGACACCCTGCGCGGGAGGCGACGGGGACGACGACATGTGGTCTGGAAGTGGTGCGAACGTCATGTACGGTGACCAAGGCGAAGATTCTATCGTCTGTCAGCTAGGGGCCACCTCGATTGTCTATGGCGGAGATCAAGACGATACGATCACCGGCACGGCCTGCGGGCTCCTGACCGCGCACGGGGAGTTGGGCGATGATCAAATTTTTGGTAGCGCTGGGAACGATACGCTGTGGGGTGGTCCTGGCCACGACGCGATCGCCGGTGACATCGGTGATGACACCATTTATGCGGGCTCTGGCGACGACTCTGTAAATGGCGATGACGGCGATGACTTGATCTTCCTTGGGCCCGGCGATGACTACGCTGATGGCGGCCGTCAGAGCGACACAATCTTTGGCGAAGACGGCGACGACGCCATCGATGGCGACAACTCAAGCTCCCCGATGGATGGACCAGACTTCCTCTCAGGAGGTGATGGCGCTGACTTCCTGACCGGTAAAGAAGGCAATGACGTTCTTTGCGGTGGGCTAGACGGGTCCGGACAAGACGAGCTGGAGGGCGGGCCCGGGAATGACGTTGTCTGGGGCTTAGATGCAACTGGCTCGATCGGCAGTCGCAGCAATTTCGGAACTGGGGCTGGTTACGGGTCGGGAGGAGTCGACTCCTGCGACACCCTGTCAACCCCTGGCTACACCAGCTGCGCGATTGCGTTGACGGTGATACCTGACTTTTGCCTCAACGGAATCGTGATTCCAGAAGATGATTGACCCGCCTTTTGGCATGCGCACACCGCGCTCGCCAAGAAGCAATCCCTTCACCTCACCGCACCCATTCGCCCACGTTCCCGTACGCGTCTTCCACGCGGACCACGTCACCTTCGGCGATCTCGATCCGGGTTCGATCGCTGTCTACCGACACCACAGCGTCCACAATCACTCCGTCCACGGTCACGATGATCGGCTCGGTGAGTGCATTATTGCCCTGAGCATTGCCGCCGAGTGCCACCTGTCGGTAGCCGTCTTCCGGCCCCTCAAGAGAGGCAAAGTAGCCTCCGGCGGTCGGCGAAACGGTGATCGTCGCGGGCACAATCTCGAAGGGCTCGGAGGAGACTTGGTAGTCCTCGGTGGTCCAAGGCCAGATGTCTTCGCTGCCGGTCCACGACTTGCCCGAGGCCGCCAGACGATAGGTGCCCAGGGGCATTCCGGCCGGGTCGTGGAAGTGGCTCACGGCCTGCCACGAGGCCCACCAGCGATGGGTCCGCGGCCCCACATCTTCCCGCAACGGGTCCGGGGTCCACGTGAGCAGGATGTCGCCGAAGGTGTCGTTGAGCACGCGACCGCCCTGCGTCCGAACCGGCACCCAATCACTGCCATCTTGACGTTGAAGCTCCACGACCGGCGTATCGACCCGAGGGTCTCCGCCAATCCAGGCCATCTGAATCAAGCCCTGAACACGCGGCAGCGTGGCCGGGATGTTGAGGTCCACCACCATCTCATCGGGCGTCCAGAGCGGCATCTCGGGGGCGGCGTCCAAGCGCTGCCCAGCGTCGGGGGAGCGCTCGGGCACCTCGGTCGCCACGAAGGTGCGGTCATACCCCGTGGGTGTTGGCGACTCGGGCTTCCACTTCTGGTGCTTTCCATCGCCCAACTCTTCGGCCGCTCGGTTGAGCATGCGCTCCATCAGGTACTCACCCTGGAGCGGCCCCCACTGGTTAATATTGGGCTCATACCCGCCCAATAGCCAGTCTTCGGGTACCAATAGGTAGCCCTCGTGGTCCTGGGCGTAGCCGATGAGCCACGCCCGCTCCGTCCCCAGGGACTCGGACGCGCGCCGCCGGAACTGCTCGCCATAAACCGCCGTGGGCTCGCCGGGGAAGAACCCACCCATGATGAGCTGATCGGACACGGTGCCATCGACATCCCGAACGGGCAATGGACCCACCTGAATGGCCGCCGTTCGCGCCACAGTGCTGGGCGGCAGCGGCAACGGCACGCTCTCTTCCGGAAGGTCAAAGCTGGTTTCTAAGAACTTGAGCATGCCGTCCGCACGCACACACGAGGTGTAGGGGTACGTCTCTGACCCCACAGTGGGCAGCGGCAATTGAGGGCGTTCATCGCCGCAAAACACCGCACCATTCGGCGCGTTGAACTCGTCGAATGGGCTCAATAGCGAGCCGTCTTCGGCGTAGATCACCCCATCGGGCACCACGCCCTGCACATATTGCCAATCGACGGTGCCTTCGCGGGTAATGGTGATGTCGCCCAAGCTTTGGGGCTCATGACCATTGCTGGTCTCGATGGTGACCGCGGCGTCGGAGGTGGGGGTGTCTTGGTACAGCTCCATGATGGGGCCGACCGCCTTTCGACCCACATCTTCCAGACGATCGAAGCGCCCGCCACTGCCCGCCGGAGACGCGTCGCCGCCCGACCCTTGGAGGTGCATGACCAAGACGGGGCTGTCGAACTGCTCTTGCACAGCATTCTCGATCTGCCCCGAGGCCTCTGTGGACAGCATGGGGCTGTCTTCGCCCACGGCGATGCCGTGGATGCCGAACGTCACGGCCATGGCCAGCGGCGTGCCGTCCGTGCGGTCGACGCGCAGCACGTGCAGGTAGGGGTCCTTGCCCGCAGCCTCGCCAGGCTCTCCCCACATATTCAGGTCATTATTGATGTTTCGTCGATCCCGGTAGATGCGATCGTCCGGGTCCCAGTCCTTGGCCCAGCCCACACCCAAAGCGACCGGCTCCCGGCTCTCCCACGCAGTGAGCGCGGTCTTGGTGATGCTGTCGACCAAGCGAACATCCAGCTCGGGGTGGTGCCGATCACCGCCCAAGAAGTACGGGTAGTGAGCGTTCCAACCGCCCCACCCTTGGTGCGTATGGGACGCGGCGATCATCACCTGACCGCCCATGTCCTGGTCGAGCGCCTCGGAGAGCGCAGCTTCCACGTCCTCGACGACGTGATCGGCCAAGTAGCAGAGGTCCACCTTGGCGAGCACCATGTGGTGGTCATTGTTGTGAAGCCAGATCACCTTGACCGCAGGGCGCGTCTGGATGCCCGCAGTCGGCGCAAACCCAGTGGTAAACGGGGTGCTCCGCGAGTCCGGCCGACCGGAGCCCAGCAAGCGGGCCGTGTAGCCCGCCATGGGCGTACCCACGGGTAGATCGATGGCTGCTTCCGCCACCCCCGCAACCGGCACGTCTTCTTTGACCCGGCCACCGCACGCCACGAGTAGACAGACGGGGACGAGGAGCGTTCGCAACATGAGGCCTCCACCAAGCCCGGCGGTGTAGCCCTAGATGGGGTGGGGTGTCCAGTCCTGGACGGACCTGGGCCTACTCGGCGGGCCGCGCCTGGATCCACTGGGTCATGGCGTCGAGCACCACCACAGAGAAGGTGGTCTCGATCTGGCCATACTCCGACACGGCGCCGGTCTCGGTGGGCTGCATCAGGTGGTTCAAGCCATCAAATACGCGGACGTCCAGGTTCTTTCCCATGGCGGCCTTCATGGGTTTGACGCTCTGAGTCGGCGGCACCTGCAGGTCCCGACTGCCCCACATGGCGAGGGTCGGCACGTCGATGGCCTGGAGATCTGCGGTCGGATCATGCAGGACAAAGCCTCTAAACCAGGGCCTGAGGTACTGCGCCGTCAGCGTGTTCACCATCGGTTCGGGCACGTCAGGATTATCGGCCAGCACCGCCCTGAGCTTGCCTCGGATTTCATCGTCAGGGGCGCCGCTCTTGAGCAAGCGCATGACCGCTGCGGTGGACGAGGACTGCCGGGCGATCATCGCTGCATCTCCCCCTTCTGCCTCGGTGATCCTGCGACCTTGCTCGATGAGAATCGCATCCCCAGCGACCGCCGGCGGGGCGATGAACACCAAAAAATCGCCGGGCTGGGTTCGCTGCGCCAAAGGCGCTGTGTAGCCGCCTTCGCTGTGGCCCAGGTAGCCGACCGCCGAGGTCTCGCTCCGGGCTCGCGTCCACGCCATGGCAGCGGCTCCATCTTCGGCAAAGTCCTGCAGGGTCGCCGTCGAGTAACTCCCGGTTGAGGAGGCTGTTCCTCGATCATCGTAGCGCAGCACGGCGATGCCATTTCGCGACAGGTGGTCGGCGATGACCCAGAACGGCTTGTGCCCCACCATCGTCTCGTCCCGGTCCTGAGGCCCGGAGCCGGACATCAACACCACCGCTGGAAACGGGCCTTCCCCATTGGGAACCGTAAACGTGCCGGCCAGCACCACGCCATCGGCGGAGGGGATCTTGGCCGGGACTTGGGTGTAGGGGAACGGCGGTTTCGGGTGCTGCGGGCGGTGGGTGGCCGCGCTGGCCGACCCGAAGTTCGCCGGGCCCGGTGTGAGACGGATCGGCATCGCCCGACCCGCTTGGGTCCAGTTGCCCACGATGAGCCCTGGGCTGACCACCCCCGAGAGCGCTCCCCCAATGACCGGGAACGTGATCGTCAGCCGTCCCTGCTCCAGCCTCGTCTCCCCAGCGGGCAGCCCAGTCAGCTTCTGCTTCGGGCTGTCCAACTCACTGGCTAAAACGCCTTCATCCTTCCTAATTCTCAAAACCACAGGAATGAACGCCGCGCCTGCGCTCACCGTCCCGCTCCACTCACCCACCACATCCGACTCGGACACCGAGGCCCCGTCCGACGCCGCCCCCTCATCCGCCGCAGCCTGAGGACCCGCCTTGCTACAGCCCAACGCCAAAACGAGGCCACATATACGCACGAGACTCATCGAGGACTCCAGAGGGCGCAGTCGCCACATGGCCCGCTTGTCTTTGCCGGTTCCACCCCTTCGATGCTACTCGGTCAGCGACCCGGAGGTCCGCATGCATCGCTCAGTCCTCATCACTGGCGCGTCCACTGGCATCGGTCGCGCGGCCGCGGAGTGGCTGCACAATCGCGGCTGGACGGTGTACGCCGGGGCCCGAAAGGACCGCGACCTCGAAAGCCTGGCCGCCGTCGGCTCTGATCGCATGATCCCGGTTCAGCTCGACATCACCGATGCCGAGCACATCGCGGCCGCCACCGACCGTATCGGCGACACCCTCGATGGCGTCGTGAACAACGCAGGCGTGGGCACAGGCGGACCCATCGAGTGCATCGCCATCGACGATCTTCGCCGGCAGTTCGAGGTCAACGTCTTTGCCCAGGTGGCGGTGACCCAGGCCGTCATGCCGGCGCTCCGAGCCCGCAAAGGCCGAATCGTCAATATCGGCTCGATCGGCGGCCGGATCGTCTCCCCAATGCTCGGTCCATACTGCGCGTCAAAGTTTGCGTTACAAGCCATTACTCACGCACTTCGGCAAGAGCTCGCCCCCGAGGGCATGCACGTGGCCCTCATCGAGCCTGGCGTGGTGAACACCGACATCTGGGGCAAGGCCCAGACGACCGCCGCACACAACCGGGGCGCCCTCACTCCCGAAGCCGAGGCGCGGTATGCGACCTTCCTAGACGTCGCAGAACGTCGCTTCCAAGAGCAAGAAGGCGGCGGGGTCGATAGCTCCGTGGTGGCCAAAGCCATCGAGCATGCCCTGTCCGCCCCCACGCCAAAGACGCGCTACCTCATCGGTAATGACGCCAAGATGGGGGCGTGGCTGCGCTGGCTAGGCGGCGACCGCACTGTGGATCGGATGGCCGGCAAACGCTGACGTCTGCGGTCACACCCGACCGCGCTACTTATTCGACGCGCCCGGCGTGGGCGGGTCCATCGTGCCCCAGGTGTCGGACCCGTCGGGCATACGGCCGTAGCTGATGTCCGTGGTCTGCTCGCCAAACTCGATCTGGTCCACGATCTCGTTCGAGGCATCGAGCAGCGTGAGGATCTCACCGCCGCCCGACAGCTTGAAGTCGGCGTGCAGGGGACCCTGCTCCGCTTCGTCGTCCGCCCAAATCACCAGGTAGCCACCGGGCTCGATCGTCGTGCCCGCGGCGAGCTCAAAGGGCTCGTCTCCGCCCAGGTCGTCCGTGACCTTCCAGCCCGAGATGTCCATGGCCGTCGTGCCGGTATTGTGCAGTTCGAACCAGTCGTCGTAGTCGCCGTTGGCGTCGGTGTTCGCCGCGTCATTGCTGGCCAGCAGCTCGTTGATGACAACGCCACCCTCGGAGCCAACGTCTGTATCGGTGTCCGTATCCGTGTCCGTGTCCGTATCGGTGTCCGTGTCCGTGTCGGAGGACGTGTCGGTGTCGGTGTCCCCATCGGGACAGGCCATCAGGGCGAGAGCGAGCAGTGCGAAGCGCATGGGGTCTCCTGGTCTGGGCCTGTAGGTGCCCGCCACCGCACACCTCGTCGAGCGGTTTTCCAGATCGTCACCTGGGTGAACGGAATACACTGAACATCTGTTCAGGAATTCCAATGCCATCCTTCCTCTTCCGGGTCGCGCTACCCCACCTCTCCTACCACCGATGGTGGTTTACCGTGTCCGGGCAAGAAGACCGCTCTCACGGTCCATACCCCACAGAACAACTGGCGATGGACGCCCGATTCTTGCTGTTTCGGAAGTGGGCTGGCCGGGCCAAGCACCTGGGTGGAGACGCCCTGCGGCTCCGTGACGACGAATGGTTGGTCACCCTTCCGCCCACGGTGCCGTGCGCCGGGCTGCCGTTCCGGGGAGAGGCCGTCGCCCAGGCCTCGGCGGTCGCTCCAAGGCCACAACAGCCCACATCTGCGGACATTCCGACTGGCCAGTCGGATCCTCCTATCGCTTAGGCACCTCCATCCCGGCCTTTCATCGCCCATTTGGTTGCCCAGCGCGCTCCCACCGCGTAGAACGCCGCCTCGCCTCCCCCTCCAGAGTTCCTCCCCCCCGCCTGCCTTAAGGAGCCCCCATGTCGGACAGTCAGACCCTCGCCGAAGCCGTCGCGAACGTCGGCAAGAGCTGGCCTGACCACGGCTACACCTTCCTGGACCTCCGTGGCAATGAGCGCCTCTACCGGTTCCCGGACCTGGTTGACGCCACCGCCCGTCGAGCGGCTGCCCTGCAAGCGATGGGGCTCAAAAAGGGCGACCGAGCCGGACTTATTATTGTTGAGCCCGAAGACTTTGTGCTCACATTCTTGGCCATGTTCCGCATTGGCGTCGTGCCGGTGCCCCTGTACCCGCCGCTGTCGCTGGGCAACCTGGACGCCTACGCCGACCGCACCGCCATGGTCCTCACCTCGGCCAAGGCGCGGGTGCTCATCGCCTCGTCGAGCCTGCAGAACATCCTGTGGTCCCAAGTCGACAAGGTTCCCACTGTCGAACGCCTGGTTCGCGCCGAAGAGCTCGCCACCGCTACGGGCGAGCCGGAGTACCCCGTCATCGAGCCCGATGATGTGGCGTTCTTGCAGTACACCAGCGGCTCAACGTCGGATCCCAAGGGCGTGATGGTCACCCACCGCTGCCTGGTGGCCAACTGTGAGGGCATCATCAAGCACGGCCTGCAGCTCGACCCCCACAAGGGCGACAAGGGCGTGTCCTGGCTGCCGCTCTACCACGACATGGGCCTCATCGGCTTCGTCATCGCGCCGATCCTCCACGGCATTCCCATCGTCTACATCCCCACGCTCTCCTTCGTGAAGCGGCCCAGCATCTGGTTGGAGACGATTCACCGCCACCGGGGAACCTGTAGCTTCGCCCCCAACTTTGCGTATGCGCTCGTCGCCAGGCGAGCCAAGGCCGAAGAGCTCGCGCGGTGGGACCTGTCCTGCGTCCAGGCGCTGGGATGCGGGGCCGAGCCCATCCACCCCGACACCATGCGATCGTTCACCGACCTATTCGCGGACAAGTGCGACCTGCCGCGCAACGCCTTGTTGCCCGCCTATGGCATGGCCGAAGCCACGCTCGCCATCAGCCTAAAGCCGGTGGACGAAGCCATGATCACGCGGGCGGTCCACTCCGAGACCTTCCAAGAGCACGGCCGTGTACAAGAGCCTACGGAAGGCGAACCTATCGAGGAGCACGTCGCGTGCGGTGTGCCCTTCCCGGGCCACGATGTGGTGGTGATGAACGAAGCCGACGAAATCCAACCGGACGGCCAGCAAGGCGAACTTTGCCTCCGTGGGCCTTCCGTGACCCCCGGCTACTATGAAAACCCCGAGGCGACCGCGTCCTCGTTCCGGGATGGGTGGCTTCACACGGGCGATCTCGGCTACGTCATCGATGGCCAGATCTACGTCACAGGCCGAGTCAAAGACCTCATCATCCTCAATGGGCGAAACGTGCACCCCCAAGCCGTCGAGTGGGCAGCAGCCGAGGTCGAAGGCGTTCGCAAGGGCAATGTGGTGGCCTTCGCCCGACCCGGAGCCCACTCGGAAGAGCTGGTGATCGCCCTTGAGACCCGCACCACGGACACCGCCACCCTCATCAAAAGTGTGCGGCAGGTGGTGCAGCGTGAGCTTGCGCTCTCGGTCACCGAGGTCCTGTGCCTGGAGCCGGGCACGCTCCCCAAGACCTCGTCTGGGAAGCTGCAACGCGCCAAGACGCGCTCCCAATACCTGCGTGGAACCGCCGGAAAGGAAGGCAACCGCAACGCGGGCGCCACCGACCGCATCACCCTCGCTCGGCACATGGCAGCTTCGGTCTGGAGTCGCGCAAAAGCGGCGCTACGCGGCTAGCCCTGCACAACGAGCCCACAGCCCCCTACCGCATTATCGAGCCGGCCATCTTGGCTGGCGATAGCCACACTTCCCCACTCCCAAGCTACTGGAGCCCACGATGAGCAACGACGTCCTGACCATGATCAAGGAAGCCCTGACCAAGGTCGCACCCAGCCGCAAGGAAGAGTTCGACGAGATCGAGCTGTCCGACACCATCGAAGACCTCGCCCTCGACAGCATCGCGACCATGGAAATGGTTGGCGAGCTCGAAGACAACACCGGCAAGACCTTCCCCGACGAAGAGCTCGCCAAGGTCAACACGATCCAAGACCTGGCCAACCTGGTCAACAACGGTCGTCTCTAAGAGCCGCCCCCCCTTGGAGGGCGTGTTGGCCCTCCACCCAGACATCGGCCCGGTAGCCATCGCCGCCAGGCCATCAGACTGCGGAGATCTCCGTGAGTGCCATCGCCATTGTCGGAATGGGCGCCCGGTTCGCCGGCGCCGAAGATCTCAGCGCGTACTGGACCATGATCCGGACCGCTCAGCACGCCTTCGGGCCTGTACCCGAGGACCGCTGGCCAGCGGACCTCTTCTACAGCACGAACCGCCGAGCCACAGATAAAACGTATGCCCCACACGGTGCGTTTATCAAGGACATTCGGTCGTTCCCAGCGCTCGCGCTCGGCCTGCCTCCTCGTCGGGTCGAGGTCATGGATCCGCAGCAACGGCTGGCGCTTGAAGTCTGCATCAACGCCGTCGAAGACGCAGGCTATGCCTCGGCGGACCTCCCGCGCCGCACGGGCGTATTTATGGGCGTTACAGCCCAGGAATACCGCACTCAGAACTCCGTTCGCGTCGCCGCCATGATGATGGCCGTCGGCGCCTATGGCCGGGCGCCCAAGGACCCGACCGTCATCGCCGAAGCGGTCGAGAACATCGTGCCTAGCCGCCCTTACGCGGCCCCAGGTGGGCTCGGCAATATGTGCGCCGCCACCGTCGCTCAAGAGCTCGACCTGCACGGCCCCGCCTACACCACCGACGCCGCCTGCGCATCGGCCCACATGGCCATCTACGACGCGGTCCAGCAGCTGCGCTCTGGCGCCATCGACGCCGCCCTCGCCGGCGGCACCTATGTGCAGATCACCGCCGATCACTACGTGGTCTTCTCCCGCATCGGCGCCATGTCCGCAGAGGGCTACTGCCGGCCCTTCGACCACCGCGCAGACGGCTTCGTCCAGGGCGATGGCGCCGGTGTGTTGCTGCTCAAGCGCCTCGACGACGCCATCCGAGACGGCGACCGCATCTACGCCACCATCGAAGGCGCTGCGATCAACAATGACGGCCGCGGCGACGGCCCGATGGCTCCACGTCAAGAAGGCCAGACCGAAGCCATCAATATGGCCTGGCAAGACGCCGGAATCGACAAATCTACCCTGGGCTACATGGAAGCCCACGGCACCGGCACGGCGGTGGGCGATCCGGCCGAGGTCGACGGCCTCACCCAGGCGGTTGGCCCTCACGTCAACTCGGTCGCGCTGGGCTCAGCGAAAGCCAACGTAGGCCACACCATGTCCGCCGCCGGCGCCGCCGGCATGATCCGGGCCGCATTGGCGATCCACCACAGCATGATCCCCCCAATGTGCGGCTTTGAGGCACCAAACCCCAAGCTCAACCTAGAGGATCTACCTTTCTGGATCCCTACCGAAGCCACCCCGTGGACCGGCTCGGAGCGCGTCGCGGCCTGTTCGGCGTTCGGCTTCGGCGGCACCAATGGCCACATCGTGCTCCGGTCTTGGACCGGCCCCACGGGCAAGCCGACCCCAGCGCCGGCTCCCGCTATCGCCCAGCCAGAGCTGGTCCTGATGAGCGCCCCCACCACGGCCGCCCTCAAGGACTTGGCCGCGCGCACCGCAGACGCCGTCGAGACCGACCCCAGGACCACCGTCGCCGGCGTCGCCCGAGCCTGGGCCAAGCGTCGCCGTCAGGCCGCTCGCCTTGGCGTGGTCGCCACGACGGCCGATGAACTGGTCAGCCAGCTCCGCGCCTTCGCCAACGGCGACCTGCCTCGCGGCGTGAAGTCCGGCGAGTGCGACCCCAATCAGACCCCGAACGTGGCCTTCATGTATCCGGGCCAAGGTGCGCAGCGCGTGGGCATGCTCCGCGATGCACAGCAGCGATTCCCCGCGATCCGGGCCCAACTCGACGAGCTGGAGCACTCGCTCAACGGCGCTCTGCCGGTGCCGCTCACCCAGCTTCTCTACCCGGAGACGCGCACCATCGCGGTCGATGACGACACCGCCGCGGCCCAGCTTACCGACACCGCAAACTGCCAGCCGGCCATGCTGTCCGTCGGTCTGGCGCTCACCGCCCTGCTCGACCAAGTGGGCATTCGTCCCACTGTTGTGGTGGGCCACAGCCTTGGCGAGTTCACCGCGGCCAGCGCCGGCGGCGTCATGTCCGCCACCGATGCCGCCCGCTTTGTGGCCGCCCGCGGCCAAGCCATGGCCAAGCTCGATGGCGACCACGGCACCATGGCCGCCGTGATGGCCGAGCGCGCCCAGGTGGAGCCCTTGCTCGTCGACGGAGCTGTGCTCGCCAACATCAACCACCCTCGCCAGCTCGTCGTCTCAGGCACGACCGAGGCCATCGCTCAGGTCGTTCGCAATGCGAAGGCTGCGGACATCAAGGCCGTGCCGCTCCAAGTGAGCCACGGCTTCCACAGCCCGACCCTGGCCGGCCTCGACAGCGAGCCGCTGTTGAACGGC
>JBGCER010000103.1:0-6034 GCA_045106515.1 Myxococcota bacterium | reverse complement strand
TCGAAGGCCTCGATCTCGTCCGGTTCCAATGCGGAGCCCACGCCATTGCACGTGCGGATCCGGCCGCGCCAGCCTTCGTGGGTAAACGCCACATCCTCGGTGTAGCTGAAGCTCTCCACGCCCGTGAATCCGCCCTCATCCAGGGCTTTCACTTGCTCAGGATGCACTCCTCGCCACCCAGCTTTAGGCCAGCCTGGGTTGTGCTCCAAGATCAGGGCCTCGGTGCGCCCGGCGGCTGACCCCGGCAGCGGCAGGTAGCTGAAGCTGGCGATGAGCAGGCGACCGCCTGGCACCAAGACCCGCCTGCACTCGGCGATGGCGGCGTCGCTGTCGAACCACCACCAGCACTGGCCGGCGGTGACCAGGTCGAAGCTGTGGGCGGGCAGCCCGGTCTCTTCGGCCTGACCCTGCGCAAACGTCGCGGGCAAGCCAACCGCGCGGCTCCGCGCCACCTCCAAGAGGTCCGCGGACACGTCCAGCCCCACCACCTGCTTGCCCAAGCCGGCCAGACCGATGGCAACGGTGCCACTTCCGGTGCCTAGATCGAGGGCGCGGTGCGCGGGATCGACGTAGCCGCGCTCCACGATCGCTTCGAAGAACGACGGCGGGAAGCCGGGCCGATGCTGGTCGTAGTCCGCCGCCTGGCGCCCGAAGTCAATGGTGCGTCCCTGGTGGTCTTTCATCGATCCGACTCCGACTTCATGGTCAATGAAATCCGACCTCGATCGGTGTCCACGTCCAATACCCGAACGGTCACGATGGCACCTGGCGCCACAACCTCATGGGGGTCGCGCACAAACCGGTCCGCAAGCTGGGACACGTGTACGAGCCCGTCTTGGTGCACGCCGATGTCCACGAAAGCCCCGAAGTTGGTGACGTTGGTGACCACACCCGACAGGCTCATGCCCACCTGCACATCGGCGACGCTGTTCACGTCCTCTCTGAACTCGGCGGCGGCGAAACTCTCGCGGGGGTCGCGACCGGGCTTCTGCAGCTCAGCCAAGATGTCGGTGAGGGTCTCCAGGCCGACGTCTTCGCCAACGTAGTTCCTCAGAACCAAGCGGCTCAGACGGTCCGAGCCGATGGCGGTGGCTACGTCGAGCCCAAGGTCCTTGGCCATCGCCGCGACCAAGCCGTAGCGCTCGGGGTGTACGCCGGAGCGATCCAGGGGATCGGGGCCGCCGTGAATGCGCAAAAAGCCCGCACACTGCTCGAAGGTCTTGGCCCCCAGGCCGGGGACCTTGAGCAGCGTTTTTCGGCGTTTGAACGGCCCATATTCATGGCGATAGGCGACGATATTGGCGGCGGTTTTGGGTCCAAGTCCGGCCACATGGCCCAGGAGTGCCGGGCTCGCGGTGTTCACGTCCACCCCCACCCGGTTGACGCAGCTCTCCACCACATCGGTCAGTCGCTGCACGAGCTGCCTTTGGTCCACATCGTGTTGATATTGGCCCACGCCGATGGCCTTGGGCTCGACCTTTACCAGCTCGGCGAGAGGGTCTTGAAGCCGCCGAGCGATGCTCACCGCGCCTCGAATGGTCAGGTCCATACCGGGCAGCTCCGCCCCCGCGAGCTCCGAAGCGGAGTACACGCTGGCCCCCGCCTCGCTCACGCTCACAACCCGCACCGGGAGCTGATTATCGCGCACCACCTGTCGCACCATGGCTTCGGTCTCTCGCCCGCCGGTGCCATTTCCAACGGCGACAGCATGGGGCCGGTAGCGACGTAAAAAGGCGAGCAATGCATCGGATTGCGGATTGGAGCGCCCCACCAAGAAGAGCGTCTCGTGGCCCAGGGGCTCACCGGTAGCCGAGACCGCGGCGAGCTTACAGCCGGTTCGAATACCGGGATCAATGCCCACGACCGGCTCGGGTCCCAGAGGCGGAGCCAGCAGCAGCGCCTCTAGATTGCGCTGGAAGACCCGCATGGCCTCGTCGTCGGAGCGGGTCTTGAGAACCGCGCGCACCGCTCGGACAGCCGTGGGCAGTAACAGTCGTTTGACGGCCTCTTCCGAAGCCAAGCCGAGCTGTTGAGCGAAGGGGCTGCCCCGCACCAAACGTGCCGCGCGGACCGTCGCCTCGATGAGCAGGTCCGCGTCCACACGCAGGCTCACCGAGAGCACGCCCTCGGCCTCGCCGCGACATAGCGCGAGGTAGCGATGAGAGGGGATCGACCGAGTCGGCTCGCTAAAGTCGACATAGTCCCTGAAGGTCCCCGCCTGCTGCCCCTTCTTGAGCTTGCTCGCCATCGCGCCGGTCTCGCCCACGATCCGCCGAGCCGTCGCCCGAAGGTTGGGCTCAGAGGCCAATTGCTCCGCGATGATGTCTCGGGCGCCGGCCAGGGCCTCGTCGATCGACGCGACCTCGCCCCTCACATATCGACGGGCCTCTTCGTGGGGCCGGCCCTGCCGAGGCTGGCGACGGATCTGGTCCGCCAGCGGTTGTAAGCCCCGTTTTCGAGCGGCATCGGCGCGGGTGGCCCGGCGTTGCTTGAACGGTGCGTATAGGTCTTCGAGGTGGCTCTTCCGCGTAGCTTGGTCCAAGGCGCGGGACAGCTCATTCGAGAGCTGGCCTGCTGCGCTCAATGCTTCTTTGATCGCCGTTCTTCGCTGGTCCAGCTCCACAAGGACCTTGCGCTGTTCGAGCACCTGTCGAAGCTGCACTTCGTCGAGTCCCCCCGTCCGCTCCTTTCGATATCGAGCGACAAAGGGCAGGGTCGCGCCCTCGTCAAACAAGGCCACGGCGGCCGCAACACCGGCGATCGGCAGTCCGGTGGCGTGGGCGATCTGGGGACTCAACGACATCACACACCTCGTACGGACCCGACGTACCACTCACCGGTAGAACCGCCCGCCCAGTGGCGACGACCTGCCCTGTGTGCGCACCGCAGGTGAGGAGGGTGCATGGACCCCGTCGCCTCGCTGCGACACAATCGCCACCCCGGAGATCGCCATGTTCGTGCTCTATCTCGCTGCCTCTGTCGCCATGGCCCAGCCGGTCGACCCACCCGTCGCCCCCGAGGCGCCCATGGCCGAGACTCCCGACGTGGCGCCTCCGGCTCCGCCGACGGCCCCCGCCCCACCGACCTTCGAGACCGATGAGATCGTGGACCTGCGAGGCGCCGGAAACGACGCGTTCGGCGCCGGCAAGAGCGTCTACGTGCGGGAGTCCGTCGGCGACAACGCCTTCTTGGCGGGAGAGAACCTGCATATCGACGCCCCAGTCATGGGTGACCTCTTCGCCGCCGGCGAGAGCATCCACATCGACGCCACCGTGCATGGCGATGTGTACACCGCCGGCGAGACCATCTTCTTGGGGCCCGACGGCCAGATCGATGGTCACCTATTCGCCTACGGCTCCATGGTTCACATCGGCGGCCCCGTGCTGGGCGATGTCTCCGCGGGAGCCGGCAAGGTCGTCATCGCAGCGCCCGTGTCCGGTGATGTGAAGCTCGAAGCGGGCGAGATGGTGCTGTCACCCGGCGGTACCGTCGGCGGCGACCTTCGCTACTCCACCCCCAATGAGGTTCCAGCCGCGGCGAGTGTCGTCGACGGCCAGGCCGTTTGGACCCAGCACATCGAGGATGACGAAGAGGAAACCTCGCTTTTGGGCCAGATTTTTGGCTGGACCCTCTGGACGGGCTGGTCTTATCTGGCGCAGCTGCTCGTGGGCGCGGTCTTGCTGCTCCTTCTTGGGAAATCCGCGCGGCGGGCGGCGGGGATCCTGGTGGAACGCCCCTCGTTGAGCCTGGGTGTAGGTGCGGTGAGCTTGGTGATGCTGCCCCTCCTCTCCATCATCGCCATCGTGCTGTTGATCCCCATGCCCCTCGGCTTTTTGGGAATGGCCCTATTCGCGGTGATGCTCTACCTGGGCCAGATCGTCGCCGCCCAAGCCCTGGGTGACGTGCTTCTGCGCCGCCTCCGCCCCGACGCCGTCGGGCGCCCCGTGATGTCCATCGCCATCGGCCTCGTGCCCATCGTGCTCCTGGTCAGCATCCCGTGGGTCGGCATCCTCATCGGATTGGTCACCACGGTCTTGGGCACTGGCGCCATCGGTCTGTGGATGCGTGAGCGTCGGGCCGCATGACACACCTAGGCGTCTTTGCCGGTGCCACTGTGGTGGGGGCCTTCGTGGCCCTCGCCGCCTTTGGCGTTGTGCACCACCAGTTCATGCCGGTCTACGCGCTCATCGCTGGTGTGGTGGCCGGTGTCATCGCCGCCGTGGCGCGGCTGCCCTGGTCACCCCTTCCTCTGTACGTGGGGGTCTGGCTCGACCTGGGCGTGGTGGTGGCGCTCGCCCTCATCGCCGCGGGGGCCCACGCTGTGTCCTTGGGGCCCGGCTTTGTGGTGCTCAAAGGACCCGAGCTGGTCCTGCTCTTTGGCTCTGCGGCTCTACTGGGGGTCGCCACGACCGGCCTGGCCTACACCCACCTGCGCCTGGCGAATGAAGTGGCCGTGCAACAGCGCCGCATGGCCGAGCTCGAACGTGCGGCCCTCCAGAGTCGATTGTCGGTCTTGTCCGCCCAGATCAACCCCCACTTCTTGTTCAATACGCTCAATACCCTGGCCGAAGTGGTGCACGAAGACGAAGACGCCGCCGAGGACCTGGTCGCCGACCTCTCCGCCATGATGCGGTCCGCGCTGCGAGGCTCCACCGGCCTGGTCCCCCTCGCCGACGAGCTGATGGTCGTCCGCCGCCTGCTGAGGATCGAGTCCGCCCGACTGGGCGACCGGTTGCAGTGGACGATCGTCGGAGAAGACCAGCTCAGTGCCGTTGAGGTCCAGATTCCGGGCCTAACCATCCAGCCCCTCGTCGAGAACGCCGTGAAGTACGCCGTCGCGGCACGCGCAAAAGGCGGACGGGTGGATGTGCACATCGAAATGCACGATGATCACGTCATGGTGCGGATCTCCGACGATGGCCCCGGGCTGCCCGACGACGTTGCGGCCGAGCTGGAACGCGGAGATCTCTCCGTCCGCGGCACCGAAGAAAACGGCGGCGGCCTCCGCAATTGCGTCGAGCGGCTGAGGCTCACCTGGCCCGATGGCGGCGCCCGGGTGCACCACGACCGGGACCCACCCGGAACCACCTTGATCGTCGAGCTCCCCCTGACGGACCCGCCCCTCCCTGGAGGCACCCCATGAATCTGCGCGCACTGGTCGTCGACGATGAATCCCGAGCCCGGTCTCGCCTGATCCGACTGCTGGCCGACCACGCCGATGTGCTGGTGGTGGGCGAAGCCACCGATGGCGAGCACGCCGTGCAACAGGTGCTCGCCCTGCGACCCGACCTGGTCTTTCTAGATGTGCAGATGCCCGAACTGACCGGCACCCAGGCCCTGGCCCGACTGCGCGACTACCTGCCCCAGAGCGTCCGTCCCGCCGTCGTCTTTACCACCGCCTACGCCGAGCATGCCGTCCAGGCCTTCGCGCTGGAAGGCACCGACTACCTGCTCAAACCCATCGAGCGAGACCGCCTGGCCGAGGCCCTGCGCCGGGTGCGTCAACAGCGGTGGGCCCAAGCCCCCTCTCCCGCCCCAGTTGCACCCACCAAAGAGGCCGCCTTCCTCACCGGCCACCACGGCCGCGCGATTCAGTCCGTGCCGGTGATGGCCCTGCTCTACGTCCAAGTCGAAGACGGCACCGTGTGGGCCTACAGCGTCGACGGCTCCAAGTCCCGGCTCACCGGTGGCTGTCCGAGATCCAAGAGAGCCTGCCGAGCGCCTCCTTTGGGCAGGTGAGCCGCCCGGCCGTGGTCAATGCCCAGAGGGTTCTTCGGGTTCGACCTGTGGGATCTTCGTATGAGGCAGAGATGGAAGGCGGAGGTCGGATCGGCGTGAGCCGGCGCCGGGTGAAGGCGCTGGAGGCGACGGTGGGATTGGGGTGAGGGGGCTCGTCGCGACGGTGGCAGGCAGGGCCCACCGTCGACGCGTCCGCCCGAAGATCACCGCTACAGCTCGACGCACCCACTGCCCGAGCAGCGCGCATCCACGGTGCCCGAGAAATCGAAGGTCTTGCCGGCGAAGCTCACATCGC
>JBGCER010000102.1:0-3672 GCA_045106515.1 Myxococcota bacterium | reverse complement strand
CATCCTCGAGAACCACGCCTACCACCGCCTTCTCCTCCTGTTCGCGGGGGATCTCGATGAGGCGGCGCTCCTCAAAGAAGCGAAGCTCAACCCGACCGTGGCGTATGGATTGGCTCGTTGGTCGGCGATGGAGGGGCGTTCGGCGGAGGCGAGGCAGCGGCTCCAAGCTCTCATGGAGATCGACGAGCCGGAACGTGACGGTCGGTGGGCGTCGTTTGGGTTCATCGCGGCGGAGGCCGACCTGGCCCGCTGATCAGCGGCCTCGGCCGTTGCGCTTGGGCTTCTTGGGCCGTTTCTTCTTGGCGCCGAGGGCGTGGAACAGCTTGTCGTACTGCATCACGATGATGGAGTTCTCGTTGCCTTCGACGACGATCAGGTCGAACGCCGCGAGCTTCGCCAGGAAGTCTGGGGCCGTTGGATCTGGAGCCGGCCCAACCTTGGTCTTGGTCTCGCCTTCCACGATAAACCGGCTCTTGTTGTAGTAGTAGACCTCGAGGGCTCCCAGGGATTCGGTGCCCTTGCGTAGCGTCATGTTCCAGCAGAAGCTGGTGCCGACAAACAGCACTCGAGGGTGCACGGTTCCCGTGCCCGGCACAGGGCCGATGGTGACATCCATCGCGGGCTCATAGAGGTCGGGCTGAGTCCAGATGTTGGCAAGCTTGGCGAGGTCCCGATCGGGTGGTCGCGGCGGATTGTGCCAATGGGTATCGACAATGGCGTAGTCAAAGAAGTCCTTGGACGATCGCTCTTTGAGCTGACGCAAGAGTTCGAGCAAGACCTCTGCGCCCGCGTAGTTGCTCCAGTGCACGCCCCCCTTCGCGAAGGCCGGGGCAAGGGCCCGGGGCTTGAGGTCTTCGAGGAACCTGGGGCCATCCAGGTAGTGCAGGTCGTTTTCTTCGGCTGCCGCGCGGAACACATCGACGCGCGTTGGAACATCGATGGCGGCGACCCGGGCCAGGGCGGGTGGCAGAGCGTCCCGCTGGAACGTCGACTTGTTGGCGCTGACGACTGGAACCATCATGATGTCATGGTCTGCCAGCGCCCGCTGGGCCGTGGCGAGTGTTTTCGTCAGGCGGCCGATGTGCTGGCGGACTTGTTCGTTGCACCAGTCGCTCCCGTCCGAGTAGTTCGCCGAGAACAGCACGTTGTCTTTTCCGGCGAAGATGTGGGTGTTGAGGGTTCCGAAGACCTTCCAGTTGATCTGGTTCTCAGTGCGGATGAAGGTCTTTCGCATCCCAAGGTCCAGCTCGGCGCGCTTGTTGAGCCACTGGGAGATGGCGCCGTCGTGCCACCCTATCCACCCAAAGTCGGGGACCTTGACGGGGGTCTCGACACCAACGAGACGCGGCGCGACGTCCCACTCGAAGATCTTCCCGCACAGCGGAAGCGCGAGGACGCAGAAGAAGCACAGTCCTAGGAGGCGATGGATGGCGGTTTGCACGGTGGGCGACCTAGAATCGGAAGTAGATGAACGGGTTGTGGCTGGAGTTGACGAGGACGAGCACGCTGTAGGCGAGCAACACGAGGGTCAGGAGGGACGCGGTAAGGGCTCCCAGGCCCGTGGACTTGAACCAGGCGAGCAAGCGGCGCTCCGCCCCGCAGATCCTTTGCGACCACGGCAGCACGCAGATGACGACGGCGAGCACCGTCATGAACTGATCTCTCGTGTCGAACCACACCTTCCGCCCGAGGGTTGAGCCGTCGAAGGGTTTCGTTCCACCCAGGATCATGCACTTCCAGTAGTTCCACGCGTACTCCAGAGATTCCGCCCGGAACAGCACCCAGCTCATCATGACCAGGAACACGAGCGCGAGCCTCAGGAGGATGGCCGGGATCCGCTCAGCCCAACGGAGGAAGAACAGGCGGTCGGCCGTGAGGAACCCCCCCTGGTAGGCGCCCCAGGCCAAGAAGTGCCAGGCGGCGCCGTGCCAGAACCCGGAGATCAAGAACACGATCCAAAGGTTGAGGTATTGGCGGACGGGTCCCACGCGGTTGCCGCCCAGTGGGATGTAGAGGTACTCCCGCATCCATCGGGACAGGCTGATGTGCCAGCGGCGCCAGAACTCGGTGAACGTCTTTGAGGAGTATGGGCGGTCGAAGTTCTCGAGGAACTCGAACCCCATCATCCGACCGAGGCCGATGGCCATGTCGGAGTAACCCGAGAAGTCGAAGTAGATCTGCAGCGTGTAGGCGAGGGCACCCAGCCATGCGAACAGCGTGGGGATCTGCTTGATCGGTGTGGCAAACACCTCGTCCGCGATCGCGGCCATGGCGTTGGCCAGGATGACCTTCTTCGCGAGACCCACCGTGAACCGCTGGACCCCCGAGGCGAACTGCTTGGAGCTGTGGACCCGGTTCCGGATCTGGAGGTCGACGTCGTGGTAGCGGACGATGGGGCCAGCGATGAGCTGGGGGAACAGCGCGACGTAGAGCAGGCAGTCGCCGAACGAGCGCGCGGGGGTGGCGTTGCCGCGGGCGACGTCCACCACATAGCTGATCTTCTGGAAGGTGAAGAACGACACCCCGATGGGAAGGACCACGTTGGTCCACTCCATGGGTGCCATGCCAGCGTCTTCGAGGAAGCCGTTGGTTTGCTCCACGAAGAAGTTGGCGTACTTCGCATAGAGGAGGGTGCCCACGTTGACCACGAGCGACATCCACAGCAGTCGGCGTTTTGCTGCTGCGGGGGCCCCCTCGAATCCGTGGCTGAGCCAGTAGTCCAGCGCGGTGGACGCGACGAGGACGTAGACGAAGGTCGGCGCGCCGTAAGCGTAGAACACAACACTCCCTAGCAACGCCATGGCGTTGCGCCAGGCCGACGGGATCACCAAGTAGGCGACGAGGAAGGCTGGCAGGAAGTAGAAGAGGAACGCGGCTGAGCTAAAGAGCATGGGGAGGCGGCATCACGGGACCGCGAAGGATACCGCGGCTCTCGCAGGTGGGGAGCCCGAAGCGGCTCGGGGAGCGGCCAACGGCCGGAACTCAGCGGGTCGGATCGGAAACGCGCGGTGCCATGGGGCAAAAAAAGACCTGGCGAGACCCGAAGGCCCCGCCAGGTTTATCCCTGCCACTGGGCGTGAGCCCAATGCGTTTCTTTCCACCGCCCGTCCCAGAGCACAGATCGTGCCGTAGATGTGAGAATCGATGCGTTTTTCGCATTGCACTTCTCTGTAGGCACTTAAGTCGTCCCGGTCGGTGGGGCTCACGGCGGCGCGGGGTGAGGCAGCGGTCAGGCGTCGGCGGTTGGTCACGAATCCGTCGGTCTCCCGTCGTGTTCTGAACGCTCGATGCCTTTGGCGACGATCCATTCCGCTTCCATGGCGTGCAGGGGGGTGGATTCGAGGTCGCTGCCAAACACCCGCTCCACGTGGGCGAACCGACGCCTGAAGCGACCCAAGGTGGAGCGCAGGGCGAGTTCCGGGTGCACTCCGGCGTGGCGCGCGACGCTGACGAGCGCAAAGAGCGTGTCGCCAAGCTCGTGCTGAATCTCGTCGAGTTCGCCGCCCGCCAGGGCCTCGTCGAGCTCGCCCAGCTCTTCGTCCAGCTTGGCCCGGGGCCCAGCGGCGTCGGGCCAATCGAAGCCCACCCGGGCGGCCTTCTCGCTCACGCGCATGCCCTGGAGCAGGGCGGGCAGGGCGGCCGGTACCCCCGCAAGGACGGAACGGTGCACCC
>JBGCER010000101.1:0-2794 GCA_045106515.1 Myxococcota bacterium | reverse complement strand
CGCGGCCAACCGCTCGGATGGAGAGGACGTTGGCGGCGTTGGTCAGCAGGTTGAGCAGCACTTGGCCGAGGGGGCCTGTGTCTCCCCGGGCAGGAGCCACCGTGCCCAAGTCCCAGCTGAACCGCACGTGCCGGGCTTGGCCTCGCACGAGCTTCACCGTTTCGACCACCGCGGAGTTGACGTCACACACGCGCTCGGAGGTGGTGGAGGCTCGAAAGGAGTGAAGGTCTCGGACGACGCTCTCGATACGACCCAAGCCGTTGGCCACTTGCTCCAGCAGGGGGCCGGCTCTGTGCTGCTCGGTGTCCAGTTCGGTCACGAGCTCGATGGCGTCGTTGAGGGCTGGGATCGCGAACGCTAGGGGGTTGTTGATCTCGTGCGCCACTCCGGCGACGAACTCGGGGAATTCTGCGCTTACGGCTTGTCCAGCGGACCAAGGGACCGACAGCTGGACGAGCCACCCCGGGGCTATCGGGATGAAGATGGCGTTGGGGCGGTCGGAGATGGACAGGGCGGTGAGAAAGGCGTCGGACATGACGAACGGCACGTCTTGGGACAGCTTGTAGCTGAGCAGGGTCTCCAGATCGGCGCGGACCCATTTTCGGATGGCCTGTCCCACGATCTCCGAAGCGAGGCGAAACCCCATCATCTTGGAGAAGGCGAGGTTGCTATTGCGAACCACGCCATCCGGATCCACGAATGCGGCCGGAGTGCGGAGCGCATTGAGCAGCTCCAAGCTTGCGTTTTCTGGTGCAGTCACTCTTCCACCTGCCATATGACCCCGAGGGCGATGGGGCCGAGGCCGGGTTGTTCATCGACACGGAAGATCCAACTGAATGACGCGACAGAACCTCGGGTTGTGCCTGCGACCTGGCTGGTTCGGCCTGAGGTGGTCAGGGTCCGGACCGAGTTCATGAGGTTGTTGGGTGTGCCCGCGTCCAAGCGTTCGATCAGCAGGCTTAACGGCACCGATTCATCGAGGCTGAGGCCTAAAATGGCTGCGGCGCGGGGGTCCACCCATGTGCGCAGGGTGGCTGGGTCCCAAGCGACGAAGCCGAAGCCGAGACTGTGCGAGGACATGGCCTCTGGCGGTGTGAGCAGTCGCCACACAATGCCTTCCATGACGCTTCCCTGCTTGCACGGGGTCGCTGAGAAGGCGACGGGCACGGAGGTGTCGGCTCCGAACGACACTTGCAGGGAACCGGTCCAGCTCGGGTGGCCCGCTGCCATCGCTCGTCGAGCGTGTGCCACACCGTCCTGAGCCAGCATCAGGTCACCGAGTTCGCTGCCCACGAGCCACCGGGCCTCTCGGTTGAGCGCTCTGGCAAAGGCCGCGTTGGCGAACGCGATCTTGCCCGCAGAATCCTCGACGGCGAGCGGTAGGGCGGTCACGTTCAGTGCGGTCACGAGGCGGGCTTCGATGGTTGCGGCGCGCTCCAAGGCCGTCACGTCGGTGCAGGTCAGCGTGACCCCCCGATTCTTGCCGGACGCCGACAGAGATTGGGCCATCAGCATCATCGTTCGGTCGCCGTCTCGACCGGTGTGGCTGATGGGCTCGTTGGAGCTGAGCGCCTGTTGGCACATGGTGAGGGTGGACACGCCTGCTAGGTCGGATCGCAGGTCAGCCAACGGCCGTCCCAAGTCTTCGACCCGTACCGAACTATAGGCGGCAAACGCCGTGTTAACTCGCTGGATTCGGAGCTCTGTGTCGAGCCGGAGCACTCCGACATCGATGGACTGCAGCAGCTGTTCTAGCTCCGACGTGACCACGATGAGCTGGTCGATCTTGGCCTGGTGCTCCTGGTTGACGGTGTGCAGCTCCTCGTTCAGTGACTGCAGCTCCTCGTTGCCCGATTGCCGCTCTTCATTGCTCGCCAACAGCTCTTCATTGGTGGCTTGAAGCTCTTCATTGCTGGACTCGAGCTCTTCGACGGTCGACTGCAAGCGCCGCTCACTCTGGCGCAGTTTGTCTTCGAGAAGCCCAATTCGGGACTGCACATCTTCACTGATCGCGGGGGCGACGGTCGTTGGGGCGGGGGCCTTGGTGACGAGCCCTTCGAAAAAGAACCCGAGGAAGACCGAGTTGGTGCCAGCGGGCTCGATGAGTTGGACTTGCAGGTCGAAGTGCACGTCGGCCATGGTGCCGGGCTCACGCACGTCTTGATACACAACCTGCTTTTCTTCGCCGCTTTTTACCCGGTCCACCGCCATGGACATCAGGGTGCCGAGATTTCGGCTCACCATGCGGCGCAGGTCGGTCGAGATGGGGCCCTGGGGCAGCGACAGCAGCGAGCCCATATGCCCGGACCGGTAGACCACGTCTAGGTCTGCCGTGGTGATCACGTGGGGAGGCAAGCGGCCAGAGGTGATGGCTTCGTGCAGCGGGCCCAGTTCGTGGGCCACGTTGCGGTGGACCGCGGGGCGCGAACGGCGCAACGCCGGCAATGCGGGGATGGCAAACCGCCCAGTCCGTCCTCGGGACTCATAGATCCGCCACCGCGGGTTGCTGCAGTCCCAATCATCGGCTGGGGCTGACTCGCTGGGTCCCAAGAAGAGCAAAGCGCCGGGCGCCAGGCCAAACGCGAAGCGATCGAGGACCGTGGCTTGGGTACCCGGCCGAAAGTAGATGAGCAGATTTCGGCAAATGATGAGGTCGAGGCGCGAAAATGGAGGCTCGCGAACAACGTCGTGTCGCGAGAACAGCATCATCTCGCGAAGGAAGGTGCGGACCCGATAATTCCCGGCTTCGTCCCTGCTGAAATACCGTCCCAGAAGGTGTGCCGGAATGGCCGAT
>JBGCER010000100.1:0-8763 GCA_045106515.1 Myxococcota bacterium | reverse complement strand
CGGTCCCGTTGGGATAGTGGCGCACGCGCTCGGGATTATCTGGGTCCGTCCAAGTGAACGGCTGGCTCATGGCAGCCTTGCGGTTCAGGGCGCTCTCGGTCCAGGCGTTGACGATGGCTGCGAAGGCGACGGCATGGGGGTAGCCGGCGTCTCGGAAGGTGCGGTGGATGATGGCCGCGTTCTCGCGCTCTTCCTCGTTGAAGTCGCGGTAGCCAGCCCCGACCAGGCTGATCCACTCTTCGGCGGGCACGGGGCCGTCGATGTCGCAGCTGGACGTGTCGACCTCTTCGGCCAGAACCTGGCGCGAATCTGCGGCAGCGTCCACCGAGGCGGTGCTGGGCGTGTCCGAAGGGGCGTTGGCGTAGGTCGCTAGGGGGGTACCCATGGCGACCAGGGTCAGGATGGCTCGGCGTGCGCTCAGCGGGATCTCCGTCACTCAGGATGCTGCGGCTATTGCACCACATGGCGTGCGGCCACCTAGTGGGAGTTTGTACTAACGAAAGTATGGGTCTCGCGGGCTTTTCGCCTGTCAGAAACGGTCTGTGTGCGATCCTTGCTGCACGCTGGCACCGGCGGGTCTGTGTGGAGTCGGATCCAGCCGAATCCCGCTCAAGGCCGGATCTACCGCAGAGACCCCGACGAGGTGATGCTGACGGTCTCTACGGCGCTGGGGCCGTCATCGGTGCCGTCATTGGCCGTGACGGTGCACTCCCACTTCTCGCCAGCCGCAGTGTCTGCCGTCTTGACCGTGTCTCCCGCATACACATCAGTGGTGGCACGCGCGAAGGCGGATCCGTCGACTGTCCAAGAGAATGTGTAGGTGATAGCGTCAGAATCGGCGTCCTTTGCATCTGTGTCGATCGTGCAATGAAGATCATCGGTGTCGAGCGGGGCCGTGGGATCGAAGGCCAGAGTGGGGGCCGTCGGGGGGGTGTTCTGAACGTTGACGGGCGTTGAAGTCAGCATATTGCCATCGTCGGTGCCATCGTTGGTCTGGGCTTCGACCACGATCTGGTCGCCCTTGACGAAGTTCGACGCATCGAGGGTGCTGTCCGTCCCGACCTGGGTGGCGTTGACGAACCAGGTAAACGCAATGTTCACGGTGTCGTCATCGTCGTCCGTGGTGGCACCGAGGGTGACGCCCACGCTGTCATCGGTTCGGGGTGATGCCGTGTCGATCTCCACGCTCGCCAAAATGGGAGGGGTGTTCTGGATGACAACAGGTTCAGACGACACAGGGGCGGCAGGCTCTTCATCGTCAGACACCGTGACGGTGCACACCACCTCTTGGTCTCGGGGGAAGTCGTCTCCGTCGACGGCCTCGCTATTCGCGACGACCGTTCCGTCTACAGACCACTCGAACGCGTACGTCAGCGGATCCGCGTCCACGTCAGCGCCGCCGATGGGCGGGCAGGACAGCTCGGTGGCCTCTCGGGCGATTGCAGGCTCGATGAGGACCCTTTCGAGGGTCGGAGGGGTATTTTGTACCACGACGGGATCTGAGGTCAGGCTCTCACCCAAGGAGGTGCTGTCGGTGGGGCTGAGCACCGCCCGCACCTCATCACCCTTGCTGAAGTGCTCGCCGGTCAGGGTGTTGGAGGACGCCCGTTCGACCGTGGTGCCATTGACCGTCCACTCGTAGAGGAACACGATCTCGTCATTGTCGAAGTCGGTCGCTTGGCCCACTGCGGTGATCTCGTCGGCTTCTTGGGGGCGTGCCGGCACCAGAAGAATGTCGGTCATGACCGGAGCCACGTTGGCCACGGTGAACTGTGCGATGGCGCCTTCGCCGTCGCTGTCGCCGTCGTTTGGTACCGCGGTCACGACCCACACCTCGTCCCGGCTTGTGTTCTCGGCGGGTACGGTGTCGGTGGTGACGCCGGCGTTGGAGCCGTCCCGGGTCCACGTGTATGTCACGCTGACCTCGTCGCCATCGGGATCCTCGGTCTGAACGGCCACCGCCAGAACCTGGTCGGAGCCTGGGCGAGCGTCGACGGCTTCGGCGGTGATGGTCGGTGCAGCGTTTCCGATAGTGATGCTGGTCACTGCTGGGTTCTCGGATGGAATACCCTGGCCGTCCGTGGCGATGACCGTGGCCTCCCATACTTGGCCCTTGACGGTGCGGTCGGCGGGTACGGTGTCGGTGGTGATGCCGCTATCGACGCCGTCGACGGTCCAAGACCAGTTGTAGAGCACGAGCCCGCCGCTGGGGTGCACCGATGGCAGGTTGACGCGGCCGACCAAGTCATCGAGGGTGTTCGGCTCTGCCGGCTCGATGATAATGCCGGGATCGCCAATGGGATCGGTGCAAGCGGTGGCCATCAAGATCAGCAGAGAAGGAAGCAGAACGCGCACAGCAGCTCCAGGCAGTGGCCGAGTGTATCGGCTGGCTGCGCCCATCGCAGTAATGGGTGTGTTCAGCCTTTGACGTGGGTGCCGAATGAGGGGGAATGAATGCTCCCCAGCCGCTCCTGTCCGACGCGCTCCTGCTTGATCTGCCCGCGTTTACGGACCATCGAGGTAGCTTTTTTGAGTGTTCGGGCGCGGCCGCGTTCGAGGGGCTTCCGAGCGATACTCGATTCGTGCGTTCGGGTTGGTGCAGCAATCCACGAGCGCGCACGCTCCGCGGATTGCACGGCCAATGGGGCTTGGGGAAGCTGGTCTCTGTCGTATGCGGCGAGGCCTATGATGTGATTGTCGACGTTCGCCCTGGCTCGCCCACGTACGGCGGTTGGGAGGCGGCGCTGCTGTCCGGCACACATGGCCAGAGCTTGTGGGTACCGCCGGGATTCGCCCATGGATACATGACGTTAAAGGCGGATACGACGGTGCTGTACCAGTTCACAGCTCCCCATGTTCGCGCCCGAGAATTCGGCGTGCTGTACAGCGATCCACAGCTCGCGATCTCGTGGCCTGGGCTCCCGCAGTGCATGTCGGACCGGGATCGACAGCTGCCGGGTTTGCCTCCCGCCGGTGCAGTGCGAGCTTCGCCGCAGAGCGGTTAGCGGTGATGCTAAGGCCCGCCGTGGGCACAAGGAGTGGGAATGGCCGAGGCGTTCATCTATGACGCGGTACGAACCCCTCGTGGTCGGGGCAAAGCGAGCGGTGCGCTCTACACAACCAAGCCAATCACCTTGGTTCGGACCGTGTTGCGAGCCATCCGGGAGCGAAACCCGGAGCTCGACCCGAATGGCGTCGATGACGTGATCCTGGGAACGGTGGAGCCCCACGGAGAGCAAGGAGGCTCCCTTGCCAGGACGGCGGTCTTGGCCGAAGGGTTCGGCGAGAACGTCGCTGGCGTGCAGCTCAATCGCTACTGCGGTTCGGGTCTTGAGGCGGTGAACCAGGCGGCGGCTCGGGTGCGGTCGGGCTGGGAGGACCTGATCTTGGCCGGCGGCTGCGAGTCCATGTCTCGGGTGCCCATGGCCTCCGGCGGCGACCCGTGGGCCAACGACCCCGAGACCAACTATGCGACGGGCTTTGTGCCCCAGGGCATCGGCGCCGATCTCATCGCCACCATCGAGGGCTTCTCTCGCGCTGATGTGGATGGCTTTGCGGTGCGGTCTCAGGAACGTGCGGCGGCGGCGTGGGAAGAGGGGCGATTCGAGCGCTCGATCGTGCCCGTGCGGGATGTGGCGGGCAGTGTCGTGCTCGATCGAGACGAGCATATGCGCCCAGGCACCTCTCTAGAGAGCCTGGCCAAGCTCAACCCCGCCTTCGCCATGATGGGGGAGCAGGGGGGCTTCGACGCGGTCGCGCTGCAGAAATACACTCGCGTTCCTCGCATTGAGCATGTTCATCATGCGGGTAATTCCTCGGGAATCGTCGATGGAGCTGCGCTCGTAGCTGTGGGCAACGCGGCGGCGGGGGCTCGTCATGGACTCACGCCGCGGGCCCGCATCGTGGCCACCGCGGTCGTGGGGTCGGAGCCCACCATCATGCTCACCGGACCGGCGCCAGCCTGCCGAAAAGCATTGAAAAAGGCTGGAATGCAGATGTCTGACATCGACTTGGTCGAGATCAACGAGGCCTTCGCTTCGGTCGCTCTCAAGTTGATTCGTGACCTGGGCGCCGACCCGGAACGCACCAATGTGAATGGTGGCGCCATCGCGATGGGACACCCCTTGGGAGCCACGGGCGCAGTGCTGCTCGGCACCATGGTCGACGCCTTGGAGCGCCGAGACCTGAACACCGCCATGATCACGCTGTGCATCGGTGGGGGCATGGGCATCGCGACGATCATCGAGAGGGTGAGCCCATGAGCTGGCAGACGCTTCGCACCGAACGTGACGATGACGGCATTGTCACCGTCATCCTCGATGATCCCGCTCAGTCGGCCAATACGCTCCGCGCTCAGTTCGTCGACGACTTTGACGGACTCACGCAGCACCTGGTCGAGTGTGCGGCGAGCTTAAAAGGCGTGATCCTCACCTCGGCAAAGAGCACGTTCTTTGCGGGAGGGGACCTGAAAGAGCTGCAGGCTGCGGGACCCGAGCAGCGGTCGGATGTGGCGGCGCTGTGCCGCCGGGTCCAAGGCAGCTTGATCGCGCTGGAGACGCTGGGCGTTCCGGTGGTCGCAGCACTCAATGGCAGCGCCTTGGGCGGTGGGTTGGAGATCGCCCTCGCGTGTCACCACCGGGTCGCGATCGATCTGCCAAAATCGAAGTTTGGGCTTCCTGAAGTCAGCCTTGGATTGCTGCCGGGCGGCGGAGGCGTGGTCCGGACGGTCCGCATGCTCGGGGTCGTTGATGCGCTGATGAAGGTGCTGCTCAAGGGGCCCCAGATGCGGCCTGCCCAAGCGCTCAAGGCTGGGCTCATCGACGCCCTTGTGCCCGACGCCGACGGCCTTCTCCCCGCTGCGCGTCAGTGGATCGAGAACAACCCGAAGGCGCAGCAGCCGTGGCGCGGCAAGGGATACCGGATTCCTGGCGGGGGCCGTTCATTTGCCCAGGTGCTTCCTGCTATTCCGGCCCAGCTGCGAGTTCAGATGAGGGGGGCGAACTACCACGCGGCACACCACATCGTGGCGGCAGCGGTTGAAGGCTCGATCGTCGACGTGGACCGGGCCTTCGAGATCGAGCAGCGCTACTTTGTGGACTTGGTCTGCAATTCCCCGCAAAGCAAGAATATGACCCAGGCCTTCTTCTTCGATCTGCAAGCGATCGGTCGTGGTTCGAGCCGTCCCGAAGGCATCGAGCGCTTCGTTCCGCGGCGAGTGGCCGTGCTCGGCGCGGGCATGATGGGCGCTGGGATCGCGTATCAGGCGGCCAAGTCGGGCCTGCAGGTGGTGCTTCGTGACGTGAGCTTAGAGCGGGCGGAGGCGGGCAAGGCCTATGGGGAGCGCATCGTAAATAAGCTGGTTTCGCGCAAGAGAATGACTGCGGATGCAGGTCGGGCGCTGCTCGAACGCATCTTGCCCACGGCCTCCGATTCCGACCTTGTGGGGTGCGATCTGGTCATCGAGGCGGTGTTCGAGTCGCCCGCCGTCAAGGCACAGGTGTTTCAAGCGGTACAAGCCGTCGTTGCGCCCGATGCGGTGTTGGCGTCGCACACCTCGACCCTGCCCATCACAGACTTGGCGTTGGCGGTAAAACGACCGCAGGACTGTGTGGGGCTGCACTTCTTTTCACCGGTTGAAAAGATGCCTTTGGTCGAGATTATCCGGGGTGAGCGAACCTCGGATGCCACCATCGCGAAAGCCTTCGACATTGTTCAGCGCCTGAAAAAGACGCCCATCGTGGTCCAGGACAGTCGGGGCTTCTTCACCAGCCGCGTCATCGCACGATTCCTGAACGAGGCGGTGGCCATGCTCGCCGAGGGGATCTCGCCCGTCCTGATCGAACGGGCAGGTTTGGCTGCGGGCTATCCCTCACCGCCGCTCCAGCTGATGGATGAGTTGACCCTGACGTTGCCGCGCAAGATCATGGACGCCTATCGACACAGCGCCCTGGCGCTGGGGCAGCCGTACAGCACCGACCCCGCAGAGCCCGTATTGGACGCCCTGATCGGCGCAGGTCGACCCGGTCGGTCCGGTGGGGCCGGGTTCTACGAGTACGCCGATGGCGAACGTGGAGCGCTGTGGCCCGGACTGTGGCCCTTGTTCGACATCAGCACGTCGACGCAGCGTGAAGCAGGCGATGAACGCCTGTTTAGAGACGTGCAGGACCGCATGCTCTTCGGTGAGGCCATCGAGACCATTCGGTGTATGGATGAAGGGGTGCTCACCTCGTTCGCCGAGGCGAATATTGGGTCCATCTTTGGGATCGGCTTCCCCCCATGGACCGGCGGCGCCGCACAGTTTGTGGACCAATACGAAGGCGGAACCCCTGGTTTTGTGGCCCGCGCCCGTGAGTTAGCGGCGCGGTACGGGGAGCGCTTTGAGCCACCTGCGTCCGTCGTGGGTCGAGCCGAGCGCGGCTTGAGTTGGCGAGGCGACGCCGGCTAGCCGTCGAGCGAAGCGACGCTCATGGTGGTGACGCCGATCCGCACCTGGCGCGTGGTCGGGCGCCGCTGCACGATCTCGCTCGCATCCAACAGAGAAAATTGGTGAAACTCTTTACGAATCCGATGGATGGTCACGTAGATTTGGTTGGAGGAGGCTCGGAGCATTTTCTCGAGTTGTTCTGTCGCCACCCAGCCCGCTTCGGACTCAGCGATGCCGCTTGCCCGATCTTGCAAGCGCTGCCTGGCTAATGTGAGCAGCAGGTAGTGGTGGGCGCGGGGCTTGAGCGCCGTGCTCTTGACGCCTTCGTGGACGGTGCACTCCACATATTCTTCGTCGGCGCTGACTTTGAAGGCCAGCCGGATGTGGGCGACCGTCCGCTCGGCGGTGGACCCTTGGGTGCCGCTCAAGGCCTCGGGCAGGTGAAGGACCCATTCTTTACCTTGCACGGTAATGGTATGGCCATCTTTCACGGGGACGGTCTGCTCGCCGCGAAGCTCGTGCCATCCATCGGGATCGATCCAGGCGATGATCGCTTTCGGCATCTCTGTACTCGGTAGCGCCAACATTTCGGCATCGCCCTCCAGCCATTCGCCGCCACACTTGGCCGACGGTGCGGGAGCCGCGTCCGACGTCAGCTGGATGGGCTGGGTCCCACCGAGTCGCAAGTCCACACCGACGAGGAGCGGTACATCCTGGCCGGCAGGCAGGGGATGCCCGCCCAAGGTGGTTCCGTTCCGGCTGCCCAGATCGCGCACGATCCACCGGTCACCAGACCACCGTATCACGGCATGTTGGCCTGATACCTGCACATTATCGATGACGGTCTGCATGGTTCGCGAACGACCCAGCAAGTGGCGGCCCGAGAGGAAAATCGGACCGGTCGGAGTCTGTAGGATGCCCATGTCGCGACTATAGTTGACAGATAGCAGGGATGCATGCAGGCTAGAGGAACCCACGTTGATCGGTACGAGCTGGAGGCCCTCATTGGCATGGGGGGCATGGCTGAGGTGTGGATCGGTCGGCACAGGGTGCTCGGCGTTCGACGGGCGCTAAAGTTCATTCTCTCGGATGCGGGTCCCAGCGCGGCCATCGGCGATGCACTGGTTCGTGAGGGCCAACTTCAGGCCCGACTCGATCATCCCAACGTGCTGGCGGTTTTGGACGTGTTGCATCACCAGGCGCATCCGGTGTTGGTGCTTCCGCTCGTGCAGGGGCCGCCGATGTCGGCGCTCCTCAAGGAGCGGCCTCCGAGCATGGCGGAGGGCGGAGCGCTCATGCTCGGGGTGCTCAAAGGGGTACAAGCGGCCCACGCCGCCGGGGTTGTGCATCGAGACTTGAAGCCTGGCAATGTTCTTCTGGCGGTTCGTCACGGCAGGGTGGTGCCCAGGGTGGCTGACTTTGGGATTGCCGGGGCGGCCAAAGGGATGGGGTGGGCTGCAGGCACGCCCCCGTACGCTCCGCCCGAGCAGTTCGACGGCCGAATCGTGGATGTAGAGGCGGATTTCTTTGCGATCGGAGTGATGCTGCGCGAGGTCTTGACGGGCTCCGCGACAGGGGACTTGGCGGGGTTGCCGAGTGGGTTGCGGGACTTGATTGTGTCCCTCCTTTGTCCCGACCCCACGGCTCGATGTGCCGACGTTGGCGCGGTGAGGCTCCAGCTGGAGGCGGTCGCGGACCCCGACGCCCTGGGGCTGGGCTCCCCCATCGCTCAGTGGGTGGGTCAACGAGCCTGGGCGGCGCCCGTTGCGGGAGCCACTCTGGCGGCCGAAGCGACGTCAGCGACGTTCCCCGGGGTGTCGACCGGAATCACCTTGGCTCAGGCAGCCCATCTGCCTCGCTTTCGAGATGCCTTTGTGGGGCGCGTGGCCTTGCTGCGACAGGCGACCGCGCAGCTGGCCTCATCCACCGGACTGGTGACCTTGGTGGGCCCGGGCGGGGTGGGCAAGACACGGGTTGCGGTTGAGCTGGCCGACCAGGTGTCTCGGGCCTACCCCGGCGGCACTTGGTTTATCGACTGGTCCGAGGCCGCAGATGGGGAAGGGGCCGCCCTGACAATGGCCCAGGCGCTCGGGTTGCAGCTGTCGGGGGCGGATCTACGCGGCGATCGGCTTATCGACGCCATCGGTGAGGGGATCGGTTCCCGACGCCCCTCCCTTCTGGTCGTGGACAATGTGGAGCAGCTCGGCGGGGTGTGTCAGCAGTTGATTGGCCGTTGGCTGACCTTGGCGCCAGAGGCCCGGTTCTTGGTCACGAGCCGAGAGGCGGTCGGGCTGCGAGGGGAGTCCCGGGTCGAGGTCTTGCCCCTTGAGGGGCCGACC
>JBGCER010000099.1:0-23015 GCA_045106515.1 Myxococcota bacterium | reverse complement strand
GCGCCCACGCGGGCTTGAATGGCCGGGGGCTCGACCGTGGGTGGGGCCAACGGGGGCGCTGGCGCCGGCGATGGGGCCTCGCTGACCATCTCTGGGGTGGCTCGGCCCTCTGCGTCCCGTCGGTGCAACCAGGCGCCTAGGGCGCGTCGGTCGGAGGACCCGCCGGCTCGGCGAGCCAGTCCCAGGAGTTCGAGGCGCACGGGATGCAAGCTCGGAAAGCGCAGCTGGGGGTTGGCGTCCAACATGCGACGGCACAGACGCCCGAGGGCCGGCCACTGCCGCGCAACCGGGCCGACGAACTCTTCGATTTGGCCGGCTGCTGGCGCACTACTGGCGCTCGTTGCATTCCATGGGCTGCGTCCGGTGACCATGGCGACGATGAGGGCGCCGAGGCTCCACTGATCGGTCTGGTCCGAGGTCTGTTCGCCCCGGGCAAGCTCGGGGGCGAGCCATGTGAACGGAGGGCGCCCGTCAAACTCGCCCATTCCCCAGACGAGCACACGCCCATCGACGCCGAGGGTCACGGACTCGGCGGACAAGTGCCCGTGGTGGGCCCCTTTTCCGTGCGCGTGGGCCATCGCCTCGGTCATTTCGAGGGCCAGGTCCAGGACTGTAGCCGGGGTCATCGGCACATCGCCGAGCAGACGGGCTTCGACGATATGGCTCATTGGCAGCCCTGGAACCGCCTCTACAGCGAGCGCGCCGCTCCCCTCGTAGAGTGCGACGGCCTTGGGGAATCGGCGGTCGTCGAGGCTGCGGAGCACATCGAAGTGCCGCTGCGCAGACGACAGTTCCCTCGAGGTCGGAGAGGGGCCGAGTAGGCGAACCAGCACGTGAGAGGGCTGACGGCGCGAGAGGCCGGTGCGCTCGGCGCGGTACCAGGAGTCGGGACCGGGAACAGCCGCTTCTTCGCAGATCTCGAAGGGGCCGACACGAAGGCCGATGGCAGACATTGGGGGGCTCCACAGAGGCTGGGCCGAGGATTCTGGCGGGAGTTCGGAGAGACCGAAGGAGACGGTCACGCGATGGGCGGACTGTCCAAGGAGGGGGACCGGGAGGTCAGCAGCGGGGGGTGGGGGGGACCCACCGTCAGACGATACCACGATCGGGCGCATCAGGCCCGTAGAACGGGGATCGAGAGGTCGCTCAGCACCTGTTCGCCGATGCGTCGGCGGGCGCGAGCGCTCGATGGATCGAAAGCATCCACCCTCGCCATGGGCAAACCTGTCAATTCACGGAGGTCTGCCTCGTTGCTGGCCCGGCTGGGATCGTCGAGTCCGCCAGAGACTCGGTTCAGAATAATGCCGGCGACTCGGTGGCCATCCCGTTGAATGGCCTCGATGGTCAGGCAGGTGTGGTTGAGCACACCCAAGCGGTCTCGGGCGACCACGAGCACAGGCAGGTCGACCCAGGTGGCGAGGGCGCTGAGCTGCACGCGCTCTCCAGTGGGGCTTGTCATCAGCGGGACGCGCCACCCGCCGGCGCCTTCGATGAGGGTCACCTCGCCCTGGCGGCTCTTCAGCCAAGCGCGCAGCGCGTCGGGTTCCAATGTTCGCCCTTCCATGTGCTGCGCTCTGTGCGGCGAAACGGCAGCTGTGAGCGTGGCCCAGGTTTGAGGTTCGTGGCCCGCGGCGGTGGCCAAAGCGATGGCGTCTTGCCCCGGCCCGTCTCCAAATACCCCGCTCTCGATCGGCTTTATCGCCCTGACCAGCTGATCATTGGAACGGTACGCTTCTGCTAGGCAGGCGGTAATTACAGTTTTCCCGACGTCTGTGTCGGTACCGGTGATGATCCAACCGATGGTCATGCCGCTGTTCTCGCTGATAGTCGGGGTGCGCTCGTGTACCGTGTGGGCGTTAGGAGGGCCCGTTGACTGAGGCCGAGCTCGCGGTTGTGCTGGGGGAGCTGGAGGTTGCGGTCGTCGTCGTCGACGACCAAGGCGTCATTCAATACGCCAATGAGATGGTGCGTCGGGCGATCGGGTCGGCAACGTCGGGATGCAGCATGCCGACCTCCCAAGAGATCGCCTCTCGATGCGTGGGCTCCGATGGGCGCCCCCTCGATCCTTTGGACGCCCCGACGGCCCAGTGTCGATCGACGGGCAAGCCTGTCCGGGATGTGTTGATCGGCTATCGAGCGCGCGAGGCCAAGCCATCGAGTTGGGCTCGGGTGAGCTGCTTGCCCTACCCGGACCGTTCGGGGTGGGTCATCATTCTGGCGATCGATATCTCCGGTGAGGTCGCGGCCGAAGAGCAGGCCAAGCGGCTGGAAGCCGCCAAAGATGACCGCTTTCAGCGGGTCACAGATACGCTCCCGGGTCTCCTCTACCAACGCCGCACCTCGGATCGCGGCAGTCGCTACACGTTCTTGGCCGGTCCGGTCGAAGACATCTTGGACGTGAGTCGCGAGCAGCTCCTCGCAGATCCAAACTGCCCTCCCGTTCACATGGATCATCGCGAGGCCCGCGCTCAGGCGCTGCACGAGTCCGCCGCGCGACCGGGAGAGCCCGTCGAAGTCGATTTTCGGGTGGTGAGTGAGACCGGAACCCGTTGGGTCCGGCAGCGCACCGTGGCGGTTCAAGATGGACGAGGCGTGCTGTGGACCGGTTTCATGACCGATGTGACCGGACAGCATCAGATGGAAGAGCGCATTCACCGTAGCCAACGGCTGGATGCCATGTCGAGCCTTGCCGCCGGTGTGGCCCACAATTTCAACAACATGCTCGCAGCGATGATCCCCAACTTGGAGTCGGCGCTCGAACGTGCCCCCGCCGATCTTCAGGGTGAGCTGAGCGAAGCGCATCAGGCGGCGAAGTCGGCGTCTGTCTTGGTTCGGCGCCTGCTGCAGGCAGTGCGCGGCGAGCGAATGGATGCGCGCAGGCTGGTCGATGTGACCCAGGTTGTGACGGGCGTGATGGCCATCTGTCGGGGCGCTTTTGGACCCCAGGTGGATCTGCGGGTGTCGCTGCCTGACGTTGCGGCACCGGTGCTCGCCAGCGTGGACATGGTGCAGCAGGTGCTGCTCAACCTGTGCATCAACGCGCGAGATGCGACAGAGAAGTTATCTTATCCGGTGGTTCGGGTTCGGCTTTGGATCGAGGACGGTTGGGTCCGGTTCACCGTGGCCGACAATGGTCCGGGGATGAGCGCGGACGCGATGTCCCACCTGGGTGAGCCCTTCTTCACGACCAAGCCACCCGGTCGAGGCACGGGTCTAGGGCTTGCGACGGTCTACGGCATTGTTGCCGACCTAAGTGGAACTGTGGAGGTGCAATCGGGGCCGCAAGACGGGACTCGGTTTACTGTGAGCCTCCCCAGGATTCTGGCGACGGAATGGGCAGATGAGCCGAGCGTGCCGCCTCAAGAGACGCGGCCGGGCCGAATCCTGCTGGTCGACGACGAGCCGCTTGTTCGCAGCGCCATGATCCGCGTGCTCACGCGGATGGGTCATGAGGTGTTGGAGGCGGCGAGCGGCGCTGAGGCCCTTCAGAAGGTGGACGACAACTTCGACCTTGTGTTGCTCGATCTGTCCATGCCTGGGCTGAGCGGCGTCGCTACCCTTCGACGGCTCAAACAAGACTTCCCCGAGCTGCCCGTCGCCATCGTTACCGGCCACCTGGGTCGCCAAGGGGGCGTGGAGCTCGCCGATGACGTGCTGCGCAAGCCCGTTGGCAAGACGCACCTAGAGCGATTCTTGGCGAAGGTCCTATAGCTTCGGCCGACGCCGCGCTAGGGCACGTCCATCGTCTCGAACCGCGCGACCGCAGTGAGCATGGCGACGATGGTGATGACCGCCAGGGTGACGAAGCTCTGCCACGGCGTCTGCACGCCCAGCATGTCGCAGGTGCCGAGCACGAAGGGCGGCTGCCACTGCGTCATGAACCGAAGCCAGCCGAAGAGCGACTCTCGACTCGCCTCGTTTAACCAGGGAGTTTGTTGCGCCACGACCCCTTCGACCATGTCGCTGGTCGCGATCGACAAGGTGGCAAAGAGCGCGAGCTGGGTCGTGAATAGGATCACCAAGAAGGCCACGGTCGCCGCGACACTCCGGGTCAACACCGCGATGCATAGGGCGACTGTGGCAAACCCGAGATCCAGAACAAACGTGGTTACGACTTGGGTAATCACTGCGCCTACCGGGCTCCATAGCCACGCGGCGTACGCTTGCGTGGCCTCCCAGGTTGTCAGGTCATCGAGGCTGGAGATGAGCGTGTCTTCGAAGGTGAAGCCTCCGTTGATCAACAGACCCAAGATGCTCGAGAGCATCGAGGTCAAGCCGATCGCGACCACGATCCATGTGATGAGCGCCGCCCACTTGCACAAGAGCAGCTGCCAGCGATGGATGGGCCGCAGGACGTCTTCCCGCGTGGTGCGTGCGGCAAACTCCGAGGCCATGGACAGGCCACCGAGCAAGAAGATGAGAATGGGCAGGAACATCAGGTTTCTGAGCGAGAACGACAAAATGACGGACCAGTCCCACCCGATGAATGGCGAGCCTTCGAGCGCTTCCATCGCAGCCACTTCGGCAGCGCCAAGATCGGCCTCCATGTAGGCTTTTTGCGGCGCGATTACGTTGAAGTTTACGATGGCCACGAAGAGGGGACCGATCAGCCCGAATAGGGCGGACAGCACCCAGCCAGCGATGGCTGTTGGGCGGCGGAATAGGCGTTCGATTTCCGCCTGATACACGCCGAATAGGTGGGCGATGTTCATCGCGTCACCTCCATGAACACGTCTTCAAGGGTGCTTCGCATGGGGACCAGCGCCTCGATGGGCACGTCCCGACTCACCAGGGCCTTATTGAGTTCAGCGATCGTCATAGAACCACAGACAACCTCGGCTTCAGCGGAGTCGGGTGCGACCTCGAAGGTAATGCCTTCGACTCGTTCCAGGGCGGATCGCAGCGCAGCGCCATCGGTGGACCGCACCGTGACCTTTCGGCGGGTCTCGTGCTGTTCGAGCAGGTCTTTCAAGGTGCCCTCTGCTCGGAGCTGACCGCTCTGGATAATCCCGACCCGGGTCGCCATGGCTTGAACTTCAGCGAGAAGGTGAGACGAGACGAAGATGGTGATCTTGTCGTGAATGGCCAAACTCTTGATGAGGTCGCGGACCTCGCGCATACCCTTGGGGTCCAATCCATTGGTCGGCTCGTCGAGCAGCAGCAGCTGGGGGCCTCCGAGCAGGGCTCGGCCGATTCCCAAACGTTGCTTCATACCTAGAGAGTACGTGCGGACGCGGTCGTTCTCGCGGCCCTTGAGGCCCACGCGTTCGATGACCTTGTCGATCTCGGTGGCCCAGGTCGACCGGGGCAGCCCTGCGTAGGCGCACGCCCATCGCAGATTCAGGCGGGCCGAGGTCCACCCATGAAACGCCGGGATTTCGATGATGGCGCCCAATGAGGAACGGGCGCGAGTGAGGTGGTCATCCCCGAAGATTCGCACTGTGCCGGTATCTCTGCGGATGATGCCCAACATGCAGCGCATCGCGGTGGTTTTTCCGGCGCCGTTTGGACCCAAAAAGCCGTAAATGTCTCCGCGCCGAACCGTCAGGTCCAAGTCGGCGACAGCGCGGTGAGCGCCATAGCTTCGGGATAAGTTGCGGACTTCAAGGGCGATGTCTGCGGGATCTTCCGGTTCTGCCACGGTCAATGCGTCCTCCGAGCGCCGCGGTCGTAACCCGGTCGCGACGACGTGCGAATCGGCGCTATCGTAGGGCAGGAGGATCGATGCGCATCTTGGCTTTGATGTTGATGACCACCGGCTGTCTGGAGCTGCTCGAGACCGAGTGTGACCAGTATGTGGACTACCTCTGCACCTGTGGCGCCGCGGACTGCGACTCGCTGCGAGAGACGTTCAGCGGGGCGGGACCGGCCATTCAAGAGCAGTGCCGCATCGAGCAGAGCTGTTTCGAATCCGCAGATGGGCAGGCCGGTGAGACCTGCAGCATCGTTGGTACCGATGACGAAGATACCTGCTTGGAAAGCTAGGTTAGGGCCTAGGCCATAATCCCGGCGCGCCGTAGCTCGGGCAGGCGGTTCTGCTTGAAGCGTTCGGCGAGTCGAGTGAACTCGGGAACGACCTCCTCGGGGTCGACCACAGGCATGTCGTCCATGATCAGCTCTTGGCCTGAACCCGCCAACTGGTAGGCGGCCCACCGTGGAAGATCCTCGACCTCGTCCCAGAGTCCGCGGGCCACGAGGGCCTCGAACCGGCTGAGGCGATGGGCGAGCCCGGTCACGGGGGAGATCAGGCGAATGGCGTCCTCGTCGATGAGGCCTAAACTTCTGCGGTTCACATCCCGAATGCCAGCGGTCCTGTCTGCGTTGTCCTCGGCGTCCAAGGCAGGCAAAATGTGGCCCACGGCCGTGAGAACAAGCAGTCCGATGAAGATCTGCTCTGCGTCCTCGTGCACAGCGCCGAGCATGGAGCGCCCGGTGCGCGGACCGTCTTCTAGAGCGTTCAGCAGGGCTTCGTACGGGTCTTCGTGAAGGCGGATCTCGCCTGCGGGCACGCGAATGTCGAGACTACAGTCTTTGCGTGCTTTCGCCAGGCAGAATCGGGTGTCGAGGACCGTTCGGCGCTGGGCTCCGGGGGCGAGCCTGCGCCGGCCACGTCCGAACAGGTCCCGCCGGAAGCCGGTGTCCATGAGCATGTCGCGCGTGCTCTCCCGGTGGCTCTTGTCGGAGATGGCGTCGAGGATCGGGCGCATCGACTTGGGGATGGCCAAACTGGACACGCTTCGCACGACGTCCGCTCCGCCGACGAACGAGAGCCGAGCGCCGCGGAAGAGGTCTTCGACTTCCTTGAAGAACAGGGGATCCCAGGCGCTATTGATGAACTCGTGGGCCAGGTAGGCCATGGGCCGCTTTCGGGTCTGCGCCAGATAGTTCACCACGTTGGTGTGGCCCTTGAAGAAGTGGCTCACCGCGGCCGCCCGCTCAACCCAACCGAGCGCCTTTTCGAGGCGCTGAAGGGGGGTGCCGGTCTCGTGTTCTAGGCGGTCCACGATCATGCGCTGAAGGGCGACTGCCGCCGCTCGTCCGGGCATGGCGTTGTAGCTGACGTAGACGAGTCCGCCGGCGGCCACCGTTCGGTCGAGCAAGTTGACGATGTCCTGGCGCACGCTGTCATCGACCCAGGAAATGACCCCATGCAATGCCACGAAGTCCGCCTGCAGGTCCAGGTGCGTCAGCTCGGCGAAGGCCTTGTCGTAGACTTCGACGTTGTGCAATCCGAGCTCGGCGGCTCGATCGCGGACGGCTGCGATGTGCTCTGGATTGAGGTCGATGGCGATGACCCGGCACTTGGGATGGGCTGTCGCCACCGCAAGCGCGGTCTCGCCGAAGCCACACCCGAGTTCCAAATAGGTGAACGCGCCGTCGTGCGCCGGTGGGCGCGACCCGGCAGCGAGCGTGGCCCACGCCATAGAAACCGGCGTTTGCTCTGCGTAAAACCCGCCTGTGTAGGCCGTTGTGACGTAGTAGCCGTGGCTCCAATGATTCTGCACATCGCCTCCCGTGCGGCGTGGCACGATGACACATTCGGTCCGGGTATGGGGAAATCCGCCGCGCCTGTGGGGGTGCGGGCTGGCCCGCCGTGCGCGCAGGGAGTACCCCCCGCATCATGTCCGATCTCGACGCGCTGCTCCTCGAACGCTTTGGCTTCCCAGGTTTCCGGCCGGGTCAGAAAGAGATCGTGCAGCACGCGGTCGATGGGCGCGATGCGCTCGTGGTGATGCCGACGGGAGCCGGCAAGTCGTTGTGCTACCAGGTGCCGGCGTTGGCTCTGGGGGGCCTGACGGTGGTGGTGAGCCCCCTCATCGCCCTCATGAAGGACCAGGTGGACGCGCTCGTCGAGCATGGGATCCGGGCGACCTTCCTGAATTCGAGCCTCGGTCGCGCCGAGTACACCGAACGTCAGAACGCAGTGCAGTCCGGCGATGTGGAGCTGCTCTACGTCGCACCCGAACGGTTCTCGCCGGCGTTTATCGCCTTCCTTCGCGGGTGTGATGTGCGCCTCCTCGCAGTCGACGAGGCCCACTGTTTATCCCAGTGGGGACACGACTTTCGGCCGGACTACCTGCGCCTGGGCCAAGTGCGCGCGGACCTGGGCATGCCGACGACGCTGGCGCTCACCGCGACCGCCACGCCCGAAGTGCAAGAGGACATCGTTCGCACCCTGCGGTTGGAGCAAGGCCGTGTCTTCGTGCGTGGCTTCGATCGGGAGAACCTCATCTTGGAGGTCGTGAATGTGGCGGGAAAGGCCCACAAAGAGGCCCTGCTGCCCGAGCTGGTGCAGCCTGGACCGGCCTTGGTGTACGCAGCCACCCGAAAGAACGTAGAGAAAGCCACCCGTGCTCTTCGAGATGCTGGCGTACGAGCTGGCTATTATCACGCTGGGCTCCCGCCCGCCGAGCGCAGTCGGGTCCAGGAAGACTTCATGTCTGGGGCGCTGCCCGTGGTGGTGGCGACCAATGCCTTTGGCATGGGCATCGACAAGCGAGACATTCGGTGCATCGTACACGTTGACCTGCCTGGTACGGTCGAAGCCTACTATCAAGAGATCGGGCGGGCGGGCCGCGATGGCCGAATCAGCCGTGCCGTGCTGCTGTGGCACAAGAGCGATCGGCGCATTCAGCAGTTCTTTATCGACAATAGCCATCCCCCGGTCGAGTGGGTTCACGCCCTGTACGACTGGCTCATGGACCGCGGCGAGAACCCCGTCTACGCCACCGTAGAGGAGATGAGTTCCGGGCTGCCCCCTCAAGCAGGGGATCGCAGCGCCAGCGCTTGCCTCTACCAACTGCAGCGCGAAGGCATGGTCCGCCGTATCGCCCCGTCCGACCGCCCTGCGCAGGTGATCATTTCCGACCATCCGCCACTCGATCCGCCTCAGGGACTGCGAGGCAAGGTGTGGTCGCTGTTCGTGGAACGCGGTGTGCGTCCAGGGGAGCGGGTGCAGTTTGGCGCCGACGACTGGCGCCGAGACCTGGAGCTGTCGCGAGACCAACTGACCGCGGCGTTACGCGGGCTAGAAGATCGTGGATTTCTGACGTTTCAGGCACCTGACCGAAGAGGTGGGGTCGAGCTGCTCCGGCCGGAAGAGCCCCTCAAACTCGACGAGGTTGCGCTCAAAGCCCGGCGAGGCCGTGAGTACGAAAAGCTGGATAAGATGGTCGGCTATACCGGAGCCGGGTGTCGACGTCGCTATGTGATCGAGTACTTCGGGGAGACGGCGCCCTGGGAGAGCTGCGGAAGCTGTGACCAGTGCCGAAGGGGAGGCCTCGCACCCGAGGGGCCGCGTCTGCTGTCTCCGCCTGAAGAGCAGGTTGTCCGAATGGTTTTGGCCTGCGTGGCTCGAATGGCCAAGCACTCTGGAAAGCCGGGTTGGGGGGTCGACCTCGTGGCTCGCACGGCCACTGGAAGCCGTGATGCTAAGGTTCTGAAGTGGGGTTTCCATGAGGTCAGCACCTATGGCCTGCTCGGTCCGCGCGGCAATGAGGGGCGGCGAGCGCCCGGACGAGCGTGGACCTTGGGCGAGGTGGCAGACTTGGTGGCGGCCTTGGTCGATAGCGGCGCCCTCGCTGAGGAGTATGTGACTCGGAGCATCAAGGGGAAGGAGCGGACCTATAAAGAGGTCAGCCTCACGGACGCTGGGTGGTCCGTGATGCGGCGAGAGACCGCCGAGTTCAAGATGGTCTTCCCCCACAGCAAGAAGCTGGTGGAGGCTCGAGACCCGGGCGCATCGAGCCTAGAAGAGGACCTGCTTGAGAGGCTGCGAGATGTTCGCAGGGTCCTGGCCAAAGCGGATGATTGCCCAGCCTACCGCATTGCGCCAAACCGGACTCTCGAAGAGATCGCGCGGTCGAGGCCGTCGACGCGAAAGGCGATGGGCGCGGTCCATGGCATGGGACCCCGACGCCTTGAGCAGTATGGGGCTCACTTCCTAGAGGTGATCCGCGCCTGGAACGTGGCCCGGTAGCTCCGGGTGCCTCCGCGGTCGCGGGATTTAGGCCTGGAGCATCAGCTCCACCCATCGGGACACCAGCTCGGAGAACGACAGGTACACGCCCAGGGCAAAATAGAGGACTGAACCGGGGATCGCGACCGCCAGGCTCTGCCACGCCGCTCGGGGGCGGCTACTCAACCACCACGCGAAGCAGAACCACGCGGGGAGGGGAGTAAGAATTAGGCTTGTAAACAGGAGAATCGTTCTATGGGTGATGCTGAGGCCGGGGTCCGATTGAAAGGTTCGTCCCAGGGCGCGCTTCGCCTTCTTGAGCTGTTGGGCCGATGGTTTGATGGCGTCGCCCGCCTCGATTCGGGCGGCCACGGCGTCCAGCGCCTCGCTTTCCACGTGTTCGGTGGACAGTAGCCACGCCACCAGGAGGCCTTCCTCGACCGGTCGATGTCCGCAGCCGGGGCAGATGCCGCGGAAGGACTGTCGGCTCGCTCCGCAACGGACGCAGATCGCGCGATTCATGCGACCTCCAGCGCCGGCGTACCGCCACCGGGTGCCTCGATAAACTGCTCCAACACAGCATCATCGCCACTGGTTGCTTCCATCACCCAGTCGCGAACGCCTTGGGGGTCACCCATTGCGGCGGTAGGGCTGCACGCGGTGAGCACGTCGGGCTGATCCATGATCACCGCGATGGCGAGGCGGAGAGCCTGAAGCGCCCCGGGCCCCAGCTGCTGCGGTCTGAGCAGGCTGGGTCCAAAGCAGGTGCGCACCCGGCCTCCGGCCTGAACCAAGTTCAGCCGGCCGAGGCTGAATGGGGCCCGATCGAGCTGGTCGCAGACTCTCTCGAATCGAAGACGGACATCTGGGTCGGTGGACATGGATGCTGCGACCAAGCGCTCGGCGAGTTCGGCTTCCGTTGCGTCAGGTACGCGTTGGATACGCGCCGACACCTCGGCGAGCAGGCCGGTGAGCCATGTAGGTCGGTCTGCCCCCACGAGGGGAAAACTCACGCCGCCGACGGCGGCGGACAGAATAGAGATCGAGGCTGTCGTGAGGTCGTTGGTCCAGACAAACCCTGCTTTTAGAGAGAGGGTGGCCTCGCCCAGAGCGCTCACAAGGCGAGGATCCCGAAGCGCGTGCTCCCGCAATCGACCGAACAGTGGCGGGTCCAACTCCGCGTCGACATGCACGACGATCGTTCGAGATTGACCGGGGTCGACCAAGCCTGTCACGTCGCCGCCGTCCAATGTGACCTGGATGGGCATCGCGTTTTCCACGAACACATCAGCCTGCGAAACGCGCTCGATGAGGCCCACCGAGACCAGGGCCTTCGCGGTTCGAGCGGGATCGCAGGCGGCCATGGCCAGCTCAAGGCCGTCCAGGAGACCAATACCAGCGGGTCCTGCAGTCAATTGACGGCGTCTACCTGGGCGAACGAGGTCCACACCATCGGCAGTCTTGAGGCCTTCGGTTCGCAAGTGTGTGATGAGCATGGGGCAGTCTAGCCCTGTTGAGGTAGGGTGAGCACATGCTGTGGCTCACGATTCCGGCCTATGCCGCAACGCCAATGGCCGGCCTTGAGCTGGCTCCGTTTTCGCGATCCGATGTGGTGGTCGTCGATGATGGGCGCACCACAGGCCGAGGCGTTGGTGAGTTCGATGGCACGGTTTGGCCGAATCTGCGGGCCTTCGCCGGGGCGTGGGTTGGCGAACGTGTGGGGTTGACCGGCACTCTGGGTGTGGCTCGAAGCACGGTCACGTCCTGGGCGGATGAGGTTTGGGTTTCGCGGTCGGTTGGGGTGGTTCGCCCCAGCTTCGACGTGCGGGTGTCGCTCCTGAAGCGCTCCGATGCCCGGCCTCGACCCCTCTTGCTGGTGGGCGCGCATGTGGATGTGCCGACCGCCACCGTGTCTGGAAACGGACTCTCCGAAGACGAGCAAACTCAAGCGGAGCTCGATGCGGCGGAGCAGCGGGCGCGACTGGGTGGCTTTGGGGCTCGTATCGGTGCCGGGGTTGACTTTGCCGTTCACGACCACGTGAGCATCGGCTTTCTGTGGACCGCTCGATGGCATCGCAGCACCTACCGGTCATCGGAGTTGACGAGCGTCAGCTCCTGGATCGGTTCGGAAGCGGCGTTCACTGTCGCCTTTGAGTGGCCTGCCAAGGAGCCTGTCTCGGCACCTCAGGAGTAGGGCACGCACCGCATCCCATAGTTGCGGTGCGCCGGCCCCTCGTGGAGATAGGTAGCCGCCTTCCTCGGTAGGGGACCCGCGTGGGCGGGGTATGGCGTCGTTCTCCGAGTCGGAACCTGCGTTCCTGACGACATTGAACGGCTTTGACATGCCCCCGCCAATCAGATAGGCGCGCGGCCCTCCCCACCGACGGCTCTCCCCGGAACGGATCCCATGGAAATCGTCCCCGACCCCCTGCTTGTCGCTCTCTTCCTTCCGCCCTTCCTTGTGGCCGTAATCGGCTCGTGGTTGTTGCTTTGGAAGCCCCTTTTGGCGTGGATGGACGAGCGAGACTCGGCCTCTGCAGATGCCAGAGCGGAAGCGGCCCGACTCGAAACCCAAGTCGAAGATCGACTTCAGACCGTTCGGTCCCGTCTCGGGAGCGTCCGCTCCGAGATCACCGAAATGCGGAATCAGGCTCGCGTCGATGCCAACGCCGAGGAGCGTGAGCTCTTGGCCGCGGCTCGGACGAAGGCCGATGCGCAGGTGTCTGAAGCGACCTCGAAGATCACCGAGCAGAGCGGAGTGGCTCGTAGGGGCCTGTCCGACGCAGCTCGCGCTCTCGCCGACGACATGGCCACCCAGGTTCTCGGCCGGGCCGTGAACGGTGGCGGTGCGGATAGCGGCTCAACCCAACCTGGCCAGGCGTAAGGGGTCCCCACGATGCGCGTATTTACAGCCGCAAGACTCCTCGTCCTAGGGTCGGTACTCACCGTGAGCCCGGCCTTCGCCTCGCCCACGGGGGGTCACGTTGAAGGCGGAGACCACGCCGAAGCGACCCACGACGACGCCCACGGCGATGCCGCCCATGGCGATGACCACGGCGAAGGTGGCCACGCGGTCCACCACAGCCCAGGCCCGTGGGAAGACAGCAATGGCAATGGCACCGTCAACTTCATGGACGCCGAAGACGAGCACTTCGCCAATTCCTGGGGTCACCCTGTTTGGCTGCAGTGGGTCTGGCACCTCCTGAACCTGACGATCTTGCTCGTCGGTCTTGTCCTCATGGCGCGCAAGCCTGTGGCGGCCGCCCTGCGCGACCGGTTCCTCGGGATCAAGAAAGATTTGGATGAATCCGCAGAAGTCGAGCAAGCCGCCCGCACCAAGTTCGAAGAGCTTGAGCAGCGGTTGGTGTCCTTCGAAGACGAAGTCGCCAAGATGAAGGCAGATGCCGCAAACGCGGCGGCCATCGAGAAAGAAGCGGCCGCCCAACGGGCTCGTGACGCGGTCGTTCGGGTCGCAGAATCCGCTCAGCGCACCATCCGGGACGAAACCGCACGAGCGACTCGGGCCCTTCGTTCCGAAGCGGTCGAGTTGGCCGTGAACTTGGCCGAGCAGACCCTGCGCAACGAGGTCGGCGCCGCGGATCGCCAGCGTTTGGCGCGAGACCTGCTGTCGACCTTGGGCTCCGACGCGTCTCCTGGAGGCCCCCGTGGCTAATCATCGCTCCGCCGCTCGCCGCTATGCCGCGGCATTCTTGTCGCTCGCCAGCGACCTGGGTCAGGTCGAAGCTCTCGGCAAGGACCTGGACACCGTTCTTGAGGCCGCTCGCGTCGACGATGGCGTGCTGCTCAACGTGCTCGCGAACCCGGTGTTCACGGCAGATGAGCGGGTGTCCGTCATCACTACGCTCATGCCGGGCCTCGGTGTGCAGCCGATGACGTCCAATCTGATCCGCCTGATGGTCGAGAAGGGACGGTTTGCCGCTCTTCCGGACCTCGTCGAGATTTACCACGCTGAAGCGGATGCCTTGGCCGGTCGCGTCCGCGTCCAGCTGACGACTGCCGATTCCCTTTCGGATGACCTGGCTGCCGAGATTCGCACCGCTCTCGAGCGTTCGACGGGCAAGCAGATTGTTCTAGATACCCAGATTGACCCTGACCTCATCGGCGGCCTCGTGGCCCGGGTGGGTGGCAAGGTCTACGACGCCTCTGTTCGAGCCCGGCTCGATGACCTCAAATATCGCCTCATCCACGGAACGACGGCGGCGCAGGCCTAGGGCCCCAGACCGCACCGTCAGACCCGCACCGACGCATTTCTCCGGAGCATCCCATGCAGATTCGCGCTGACGAGATCAGCAAGATCCTCAAGCAGCAAATCAAGGACTACGACTCTCGGGTCAGTGTGGCCGAGACCGGCACCATCTTGTCTATTGGTGACGGCATCGCTCGCATCTATGGCCTCGAAAACGCCAAGGCGGGCGAGCTCCTAGAGTTCCCCGGCGGCCAAGTCGGTATGGTTCTCAACCTTGAGCAAGACAACGTTGGCGCCGCCCTATTCGGCTCCGACGTGGGCATCCGCGAGGGCGACGAAGTCCGTCGTACCGACCGCATCGTCGACATCGGCGTGGGTCCCGAGCTCATGGGCCGCGTCGTCGACACCCTGGGTCACCCCATCGATGGCGGACCGCCCATCAATGCATCGGGCCGTTCGGTCGTCGAGGTCAAGGCACCCGGCATCGTCAAGCGGAAGTCCGTGCACGAGCCTCTGCAGACGGGCCTCAAGGCCGTCGACTCCATGACCCCCATCGGTCGTGGGCAGCGCGAGCTCATCATCGGCGACCGTCAAACCGGCAAGACCGCGGTTGCCATCGACACCATCATCGCTCAGAAGGTGTTCAAGGACGACCCCAAGCGTCGGGTGCACTGCATCTACGTGGCCGTCGGCCAGAAGCAGTCCACCGTCGCGCAGGTTGTGGAGAAGCTCAAGCAGAGTGGTGCTTGGGAGTACACTTGCGTCGTGTCGGCTCCTGCCGCCGCCGCCGCTCCCCTCCAGTTCCTCGCCCCGTTCACCGGCGCCACCATCGGCGAGTACTTCCGCAACAATGGCATGCACGCGCTGGTGGTCTACGATGACCTCACCAAGCACGCCGTCGCCTATCGTCAGCTGTCGCTGCTGCTTCGTCGTCCGCCCGGTCGCGAAGCCTTCCCTGGCGACGTCTTCTACCTGCACAGCCGCCTTCTTGAGCGCGCAGCCAAGATGTCCGACGCCGCTGGTTCTGGCTCCTTGACGGCCCTGCCCATCATCGAGACCCAGGGTGGTGACGTCTCGGCCTACGTGCCCACCAACGTCATCTCCATCACCGATGGCCAGATCTTCCTGGAGACCGACCTCTTCAACGCCGGTCAGCGCCCAGCCATCAACGTCGGCCTCTCCGTGTCCCGCGTTGGCGGCGCCGCGCAGATCAAAGCCATGAAGGAAGTCGCAGGCTCCCTGCGCGTCGACCTTGCCCAGTACCGTGAGCTCGCTGCCTTCTCGCAGTTCGCTTCGGACTTGGATGCTGCGACCCAGCAGCAGCTTCGTCGTGGCGCCCGCCTCACCGAAGTTCTCAAGCAAGGGCAGTACCAGCCCCTTCCCGTCGAAGAGCAAGTGCTGCAGATCCTCGCGGGTCACTCCGGCGTCCTCGACGACCTGGAGCTTCGCAAGGTGGGGCCGTTCCTCGCCGACATGCTGGCGTGGATTCATGCCAATCACTCGGGCCTGATGGACGAGCTGAAGACCAAGCAGACTCTGAAGAAAGAGAACCTGCGCGGCCGCTTCGTCGAGCAGATCAAGGCCTTCGCCCAGAGCTGGGCGGGTTGATTCCCGGCGATTTCGACTCTCTCCAGAGGCCACTGTGGCGAATCTAAAAGAAATCAAGACGAGAATCGGCTCGGTCCAAAAGACCCGGCAGATCACGTCGGCCATGAAGTTGGTGTCCGGCGCGAAGCTCGCCCGAGCCACCGGCGCGGCCAAGGCAGCACAGCCTTACCAAGAGCAGCTTGCAGGCGTGCTTCAGCGCGTTGGCTCTGCTGCTGGCGAGAGCGTGAGCAACCCGCTGCTCAAGTCGCGGGACTCCGTGAAGTCGGTCTTGTTCGGCGTGCTCACGACCGACCGCGGTCTCTGCGGTGGCTTCAACAACAACCTGCTTCGTCGGGTGATGTCGAAGGCTGCAGAACTTCGGGCCAGCGGCGTCAAGGTCGACATCGTGGTGTTCGGCCGGAAGGGTGCGGACTTCCTGCGTGGCCGAGGCATCGAGGTGGTGGACGCCATCATCAACTACGCCAAGGTCGAGCGAATGGACTTGGTTCGTCCGTTCTCCGAGCGGGCCGAGACCGGCTTTGTAGCTGGTGATTACGACGAAGTCTGGTTGGGCTACAACCACTTCGTCAACACCATCACGCAAGACCCCACCTTCCAACAGGTGTTGCCCCTCACCGTCGAAGCATCCGACGATGGCGGCGAGGGTGTGTCCGAGTTTGAGTATGAGCCCAGCGCCGAAAAGCTCCTGGACTCCTTGCTTCCGCTCTACCTTCGCACCTTGATCCTTCAGGCGTTCCTCGAGACCGACGCAGGCGAGCAAGCTGCTCGCATGACGGCCATGGAGAACGCCACACGCAACGCATCCGATCTGATCGGTTCGTTGACGCTCGAGTACAACCGCGCCCGGCAGGCCGCCATCACGACCGAAATCATCGAGATCGTGTCCGGCGCCGAAGCGCTCAAAGGCTAGTTTTCCCCCCTTCGCTTTCGGAGCACCCCCATGGACAACTTCGGCACCATCAAGCAGGTCATGGGACCGGTTGTGGACGTGGAATTCTCGGACGGAAACGTCCCAGACATCTACCAGGCCCTTCGTGTCACCAATGCCGCTATCGACAATCGTGATGAGAACCTCGTTCTTGAGGTGGCTATCCCCCTTGGTGAGAACACGGTTCGCACCATTGCAATGGACACCACTGATGGTCTCCAGCGCGGCATGAAAGTCCGCGACACCGGCTCCGCCATCTCGGTGCCTGTGGGCCGTGGTGTGTTGGGTCGCATCATCAACGTCACCGGCGATCCTGTCGACGAAAAGGGTCCGGTCGAGGCGTCTCGCTACGACAAGATTCACCGCGCGCCTCCATCGTTCACCGAGCAGACGACCTCGGTCGAGATGTTCGAGACCGGCATCAAGGTCGTGGACCTTCTCGCTCCCTACACCAAGGGCGGAAAGATCGGACTCTTCGGCGGCGCTGGCGTCGGCAAGACCGTTCTCATCCAAGAGCTCATCAACAACGTCGGTGTCGGCCACGGTGGTTTCTCCGTGTTCGCCGGTGTCGGCGAGCGGACCCGCGAAGGCAATGACCTGTGGTTCGAGATGATGGAAGCGGGCGTCATCAACTGCGAAAAGGACGAACACGGTCACATCGTGCTCGGCGAAGACCAGTTGCCGATCATCAAGACCGAAGGGTCCAAGGTTGCACTTTGCTATGGCCAGATGAACGAGCCCCCTGGAGCTCGCGCTCGTGTGGCTCTGTCCGCCCTGACCATCGCCGAGTACTTCCGAGATGAAGAAGGCCAGGACGTGTTGCTCTTCGTCGACAACATCTTCCGGTTCACCCAGGCCGGTTCCGAGGTCTCGGCCCTCTTGGGTCGAATCCCCTCCGCCGTTGGCTACCAGCCCACGCTGTCGACCGAGATGGGCGCTCTGCAAGAGCGAATCACCTCCACGACCAAGGGCTCAATCACGTCGGTCCAAGCCGTCTACGTCCCTGCGGACGACCTGACGGACCCGGCGCCCGCCACCACCTTCGCTCACTTGGACGCCACCACGGTCCTGTCGCGTAAGCTGGCTTCGCTGGGCATCTACCCGGCCATTGACCCGCTGGACTCCACCAGCCGTATTCTCTCCGCCGACGTACTCGGCGATGAGCACTACGACACGGCTCGTGAGACTCAGGCTGTGCTCCAGAAGTACAAGGAACTCCAAGACATCATCGCCATTCTTGGCATGGATGAGCTCTCGGACGAAGACAAGCAACTCGTCGAGCGTGCGCGCAAGATGCAGAAGTTCCTGTCGCAGCCGTTCACCGTCGCCAAGGTCTTCACCGGCCAAGACGGCGCGTACGTCAAGACCGAAGACACCGTGCGCTCCTTCCGTGAGCTGCTCGATGGCAAGCACGACGACCTGCCCGAGGGCGCGTTCTACTTGGTAGGCGCCATTGAGCAAGCTCGTGAGAAGGCCGCTAAGATCGCTGCAGACGCGGCGTAGAACCTCTGAAGTCGGAGGCCTGCTTTGGCCGATCTGCAAGTCGACATCGTCACTCCCGAGCGCCTGGTCTACAGCGGCACGGCCTCGGAAGTTCGCGCTCCTGGATGGGAAGGTGAGTTCGAGGTTCTGCCCGGACACACGCTCTTCTTGTCCCTGCTTCACGGCGGCGTGCTGCGCCTGAACACCCCCGAAGGCGAGAAGCGCTTTGTGGTGGGTCGCGGCTTCGCAGAGGCCGGCCCGGACCGTGTCACGATCCTCACCGATCGATGCGTGGCCCCCGAAGACGTGGACAAGGACGCGGCCCGTGCCTCCTTGTCGGAGCTCGATGGAGAGTTGGCCGTGGCCAACGCCTTCGAAGAGGCCGCCACGGCTCGTATGGAAGAGAAAATCGAAATCGCCCAGGCCATGATCGAGATCTAGGTACCATCGACCTGCTTCGGTTTCGGCCGGAGCGAGTCACCCAAGTCGCAATGCGGACCCCCAGCGGGTCCGTTTTTTGTTTGGGCCCCGTAGTGGTGGGGATCGTAGCGTTGGCACGCGAGCTGCAGGAGTACGGGGTGGAGGTGTTTTGTGAACACGCTTGGAAAGACCCTGATCGCTGCGCCCGCCCTCGCTACGTTGTGTGCGCTCTTCATCGCAACCACCCCACCCGCGGAAACGATGTTTCAAACCGGTGAGGCTCAGAGTGAGCTCGAACTGGCGGATGATGCTGAGACGATCATCACGGTTCAGGTCGAGGTCGACGGGTTGCCGGCGTTGGAATCCAGGCCGGATTGGGTGGAGTCGACCATCGTCGTGACCGGGTCGTCGGCGCGCCGTTCCACGTTGGTCCGAGATCACAGTGACGAAGACGCAGAGGCGGTGCGACTCCGGGACGGGTTGACCCTGCCGCTCGACCTCAATGCCCGTTGCCCGGAGGAGGGACTGTGCACCTTCGATGTGCCTGTTCGATTGGATACCCGACGCGACGACGCCGTCACGCTGACCGTTCAGGCCTCGATCGGGATCTTGGACTGGGACTACAACCCGAGGAGCGACCACGAGGATCTGATCTTCTCGTTCGACGATCTTGACGTGCAGGTCTTCGTGCTCGATGAGGTCCCGCTGGACGACTAGCGCTCGACCTCGTGGCCGGCGTTGATCCATCCCATGGTGCCGCCGGCCACGTTGACCGTGTCGTGACCCATGCTGTCCAAGAACATGGCGGCGCGAGCCGAGCGGCCGCCGCTCTTGCAGATCAGGTGAATCGCGGTCCCTTTGTGCGCATCGAGCTCGCCGGCCCGCTCTTGCAGCTCTGATAGGGCGATGAGCTGGGTGCCGGGCACGTGTCCGGCGGCGTATTCGTCAGCCTCGCGGACGTCGATGAGCACCGATACATCACCATTGTCGAGGGCTTGCTTGAGTTGCTCAATGTCGATCTGGCGCATGGCGTCTCCGAGTGATGGGTGTGGGCAGCAGTGGAACACGGCGAGGCGTGCCCGACGACTCAGTCGGTCACAACAGGGTGGCCTGCGGCGATCCAGCCACCGGTGCCTCCCTCAACATTGATGGCGTTGAACCCATTTTTTGCGAGAATAGCGGCGGCTCGTTTTGAGCGTCCCCCCGCTTGGCACACCACATAGATTTCGGCGCCTTTCATGGCCGAGAGCTCGTCGAGGCGACCGGGCAACGTGGGCAGAGGCACCAGCTGGGCGCCATCGATGTGGCCTGCCTTGTACTCCGCCGCGCTTCGGACATCGATGAGCACCGGCTTGGGGTCCTGGTCATACTTTACTTTGAAGGCAGAAATATCGATGGAGCCCGCGGTGACGGGCGGCTCGGCATTGGCGGTGGTCGACGCGGGTGTGGTGGGCTCCGTTGTCGTTCCGGCGCACGCGGTGAGGGCGAGCAGTACGAGGAGTAGGCGGCGCATGGGACCTCCGAAGGGTGGGGCCTCCTAGCGCTTGGCTGCGGTGCGCGTCTACTCGGCGTCCATGGCGTCTTGCTCTTCGGCCTTTTTCTTCCGCGTCATCCAGCGAGGGCGCAGGCCCGCGGCCCGCCGCTGTTCCTGGTCGATCCTTCGGTCCTGTCGACGTGTGGTGCGCATCTCTCGCCACCCGGGCAGCAGCTCGTCTCGGCTGGCCCACGCCGCTTCAGGCTGGGTGAGCGGGCCCTTTAGTCGAAGGCCCCGGCCGGGGTGAATCAGCGGGTCGCCGCCTAGAACAAAGCGCACATACATGTCGAGGTCGGTGTCGTTGACGGTGCCGCGCACCACAATGGGGATCTTGGAGTCGTACAGCAGCTGGTGCAGCGTCACCACGCCCCGTCGAAGGGTGAGATCGCCGACCATGGTCTTGAGATGTACGCGATCTTGCTCGTCGAGCGTGGCCATGGGGGCGAGCCGAATGATGTCTTTGTAGAGCCCTCGTGTGTTGTCGGGCAGGGGGAGGATCGCGTTCTCGATCTTGACGTGGGCGTCCATGTACCCCGCGCCTCGGGGCAGCTCCCCTCCGGAATACACACGAAGATCGACGTCCGCCCTGCCCATCAGCGGACTGGGCTCGCCGGTTGAGCCGGTCACCAGATCTTCCACTCGGGCGTGCCGGAGTCGGACCGTGAGCTCGACGGTGGCGCGTCCGTCCATGTTCAGGACGGTGCCGCTGACAGAGGCGGTTTGCCCCTGCCAATGCACGCTTCCATCCTGCAACGTCACGTCGCCCGCCACGGCATCGATCCGCCCGATCTTGACCCGGGACATGGCGAGCGTGCCCGTCTGAAACGTCTGGGCGGTGAGCGCGGCAACGCCCGTCACCTCGCGGGAGAAGGGGTCGTACTCGACGGGGGAGAGGTCTCCATAGATCCCCGTGACGCTCGCGGGCGGCAGTGGGTCGTCGGCGGGGGCGGTGTAGGACGCGTCCCAGACGTGGACCAATCCAGCTTGCAGCCGTTGAATGGCTTTGGGGTTGCGAGGCCGCTTTGGGGCGGCGCGTTGCTGCTTGGCTCGGATTTGAAGACCGATCAGCCACGCCTCACGCACCTGAACTTGGCGTCGATACCACAGGGAGGGAATGTCGGGATTCGTCAGAACCAGGCTGTGTATTTTCACCTCTGTGCGGCTGGCGTCCGCAGGGGTGAACACCACATCATTGGCGATGAAGCGCCAGGTATCTGGCGTGTGCCACACGCTCGCAGGGTGGATTACGATGGCGCTAAAGCGCACCGCGCTGTGTTCGCGGGTGCCGAAGCGCTCGATGAGCCGCTCATTGCCCGACGGGGTGAAGATCAGCCACGCCGCGGCCGTGACGGCGATGGTGGGCAGCAGGATCGCGAGCTCCACCAGGGTCAGCAGCGCTCGCTTCCAGCGTTTTCGTCGGCGAATCAAGCGTGCGCGCTCGACATCGACTTGATCGGCGTCAATCCCAAACATGACGCCAGGGTAGCCTGGTACGTTGGCGTAGGATGCTGTAGTTGGCGTGTTCGCACATGCCGCGGAGGTTTGAATGGCAAACAAGACGCTCCCCACCGATGTTCCGGTCGAGGACTTCTTGCGGACGGTCGCCCCCCTTCGTCTCGATGATGCCCGCGAGCTGTTGCAGATGATCACCGAAGTCAGCGGCTGTCCCCCCGTGATGTGGGGCCCTTCGATCGTGGGTTTTGGCCATGTGAATATGAAGTACGAGTCCGGTCGTGAGCTGGAGTGGATGCTTGTGGGCTTCTCGCCGCGCAAGCGAGAGCAGGTGCTCTACATCACGCCGGGCTTTGATGAATATGGACCCTTGCTGGAGAAGCTTGGACCCCATCGCTCGGGGGGCTCGTGCCTGTACATCAAGAAGCTGGACCAGGTGGACCGGGGTGTGCTTCGGGAGCTCCTCGAGGTCACAGTCCAACAAATGCGCGCGCAATACGAGTCGGTAAACGCCTAGGAATACCGGTTATACCTTCCGTCTCGCAGGAAGCCGAACAGCGCGATTCCCATCTCCTGCGCCAAGTCGATGGCGAGCGAGCTTGCGGCGCCCACCGCAGCCACCGCGGGTACGCGGGCCATCAGCGCCTTTTGTACGATCTCGAACCCCGCTCGGCTGGACACCACCAGGATCCGGTCGTCCACAATGGGCCGGTCTTGGAGAAGTCTCCAGCCGAGCACCTTATCGACGGCGTTGTGGCGACCAATATCCTCCCGCGACACCTCTAATTCGCCGTCGAAGGAGAATAGGGCGGCGCCGTGAAGGCCGCCGGTGCTCGCAAAGGTGGGTTGAGCCTGGCGCAAGCGGTCGGGCAGGGAGAGCAGCACGTCGGCGGAGGGCTCGGGACGGTGCGAGAGTGGGCCGGCGAGGACCTGCAGGCGGTCGATGCTCGCTTTGCCGCAGACGCCGCACGAGCTGGTGGCGTACAGCTCCCTCGTGGCTCGCTCAATGGCCGTGCGATGCGCGGCGACGCCGCCCGCGAGCACACAGTCCACCGTGTTGTGACGTACATCGCTCGGATCGTCGATATGGCGGAGTGCGACCAGGTCATCTTTGCCATCAATGACGCCTTCAGATCTGAGAAACCCTGCGGTGAGCTCCAGGTCGTTTCCGGGGGTTCGCAGCGTGACAGCGAGGGGGCGTCCCTCGATGCGCATTTCGAGGGGCTCCTCGATGACAACGGGGTCCTGCACGTGTTCACCGCCCGGATACCTTCGGACCGGACGGGTCGTTTGGCTGGCTCGCTTGGGTTCGTTCATGAGGCCTCGGGTTGAGTGGCGCTCCCCGCGAGCGCTCACAACCATTATGGACTGCGGCGCTCAACCGCTGGAGATGCCATGTCGACCCCCTTCCCCCGTTGGCAGGACG
>JBGCER010000098.1:0-10718 GCA_045106515.1 Myxococcota bacterium | reverse complement strand
ACCCCAGCGGCCCGTTCCTCGCTCTTATGAGGTTCCTCACGTTCTTGAGTCCGTAGCCGACACCTCCCACATGCGCGCAACACTGACTTCCCTGAGCGATGGCTGGCTCGATCCAGAACGCGCGCCACACCAGCAAATGGTGCGACATCGATTTATCGTGGCCGCAGCGGGACTGATGTCCACATTGCTCACGGTACGATCCATCGCTCATGCATTCCACGAGAGCTGGGCGTGGGCGGCTTCGGTGCTCGTGTTCGCTGTGATCTACGCCCTCTTGGTGGTCTTCCTCCGGCTCACGGCCAAAAGCACCGCCACGGCGAACGGCATGATGTGCACCAGCCTGGCGCTGGTCGCGCTACTCGTGTTCCAAGGAAGTCACCTTTTCACCAATATTACGACGTATTTGGTGCTACTGCCCCTCACCGCGACGCTCATGCTCGGGGCGCGCGCTGGATTGTTGTGGTGTGGAGCCGCGCTCGGGATCATCGCCGCGCTGCTCTGCATGCATGGGTTGGGCTGGACCGCCGATGATCACAGCTGGATGGATGCCGTACAACGGTCGATGGACGTGGGTGTGGCGGTCCTCATGGCCACCGGCTTGGCCCTCACGTTTGACGTCGCCCAACAAGCCGCCCTCAAGCAACAAGACGAGAACGCCGCGGCGCTGGTCATCGAAAATCAAGTCCGCAGGGCCGCTGAGCACGCAGCCAGACAGGCGGAGTCCAGCGCCCGTTCGGCGATGCAGGCCCGCACCCGCTTCCTGGCCTCGATGAGCCACGAGCTCCGCACGCCTCTGCACGGGGTCATTGGGGCCACCAGCTTGATCGACGGCGCCGTCCTGCCCGATGACCAACGCCAGCTTTTGCATACGGCCCAGACGAGCGCCGACCTCTTGCTGAGTCTCATCAATGATGTGCTCGATTACGCCCGTCTAGACGCAGCAGCGGTGCACCTGGAACGAGTGCCTTTCGACCTTCGAGCCACCCTGGAGGACGTGGCCAACCCCATGGCGCTGCAAGGCCAAGAGAAGGGCGTGAGCATCGTCGTAGACGTGGAGCCCGACCTGCATCTATGGCGAGAAGGCGACCCCACCCGACTTCGGCAAATCCTGCTAAATCTCACAGGAAACGCCATGAAGTTCACAAGCGAGGGCTCGGTCACCCTACGCGCCAAGTCAAGCCCCCATGGGGTGCTGTTGGAGGTGATCGACACCGGGATCGGCATGGATGCCGACGCTCTAGACAGGATCTTCCAGCCCTTTGAGCAAGCCGAAGGCTCAACCGCCCGGCGCTTCGGCGGCACAGGTCTGGGGCTCGCCATCGTTCGACGCCTGGTCGATGTACACGGCGGCACGCTGGACGTGAGATCCGAGCCCGGTCGCGGCACCACCTTCGCCGTGACGCTCCCTCTGCCTGCAACCGAAGCTGCGGCTCCAGACCCCATCGAGTGGGTACAGACCCGCCAGCTCCGCGTCTTGGTGGTCGACGACAACGCGGTCAACCGAACACTGGCCATGCACATGCTACGTCGAGAAGGGCACGTTCCAGTGGAGGTCAACGGGGGCCTGGACGCCATAGCGGCGATCGAACAGCAGCCCTTCGACGCGATCCTCATGGATTGCCAGATGCCCGAGCTGGACGGGCTTGAGACCACCCGGCGCATCCGCGCCCACGGTCACCCGGTCGTGATTCTTGGGCTCTCGGCGAGCGCCCAACCCGAAGACAAGGCCCTGGCCCTGGCATCAGGGATGGACGCATACATCACAAAACCCATCACCCCCCAAGCCTTGGCGCGCGCGATCAGCCACGAGGCAAACAGGGTCGCACAGGCCGCCTGACCCGCTGCGTGCAGCTCACTCGGCCAGCAGGAAGTCCCGAGCGGCCGTCGCCCCGAATCCAGGCCACACATGGCCCCCATCGTGGGTGCAATACACCACCGAAGCCCCGTCGTCGCAGTCGTTGTACGCCACGCACCCGTCGGGAGTGGTGGGCGTCGACGAAGACGAGCACCCGGCGCGATCTCGGAAGCCATCGCGAAAGGCCTCTCGCGCCGGCACCAGCTCACCCTGACCGATGGTGACCCAAGCTGCGGGGGAATATAGGCATTCTTCCGGCTCAAAATAGTTGACGCTCCCCCCTACCGCGATGCGCCCCACGTAGTCCCGGCGGCAGCCCAGCACCCCCGAGAACGAGCCCCCGCCGCTGAAGCCCATCGAGCTGATCTGAGATTCGTCGATGCATAAGCCATCGCCAACCTCTTGTTTGACGCGGTCAAAGTACCTGAGCTCAGCCTCGATTCGGGCGGGCCACGTGTCCCGTTCGGCGTCGTAGTCTCGCCAGCGCCCGTCGATGGCCTCGGCGATCACCAGCACCGCATCGTCCGCAAAGGCGCCCCGCACATCGCGGCCGCCGCTGCCCTCGTCCCAATAGGAAATGGACCCGCCATTGCCGTGCAGCGCAAACACCAAGGGCCACGCGCGCTCGGCAGAGTAGTTGCGCGGCAAGCGGACCATGTAGCGCCGATCCCGGTCGTCCAAGCGCAGCCGGTGCTCCCCTTCGGACAGCGGAGAATCCGAATCACAGCCGGGACTGCCCAGCGGCTCGACGTCGGTATCATCGGTCGAATCCGTAGAGTCGGTCGAGTCCGTCGAGTCCGTCGAGTCCGTCGAGTCCGTCGAGTCCGTCGAGTCCGTCCGATCCGTCGAATCGGTGGAGTCGGAAGACGATGGGACTGAGGCCTGACAGGACCACAGGCCAAACAAAACAAGGACGGTGCAACGCATGCCGAATCCTACCACCCCCTGAGGTACAACCGACAGACCCTTGGAGGTCTCATGCGTTGGGCGCCGAATGAAAGCTATGAGCTCACCCTCGCCGATGGCTCCGACGCCGATCGGGCCAGCGCCATCGCGGCGCTACAGGTCTTGAAGGACGCCGACACCGAAGCCCAATCTGCGACAGAACGCCTGTTGCAAGGGCTCAATGCGGGAGTGATGCAGACCGCGGCGCTAGAGACGCTCGCGGGCTGGTGCCACGCTCCCGAGGGCCCGGGCAGCCTTCGCCAACCTGCGATCTCCGCATCAAACGCCCTGTTCGGCTTTCGATTGCCAACGCCAGATTTGGCCGATCCGAGCGGATTTTTTTGGCGCGTCGCTCGAAAGCTAGAGAGCGCGTCTCCGCCCGCGTAGCCTGGGCATTCCCGGCACGGGGGCAGTCGCGCTGCCGCAGCGGAGCAAGCTCAACTGCGACAGCGCGGAAACCCTAGAGCTTGCCGCAGTGGTCGGACAGGTACGAGGCGATGTCGCCCGACTCGTACATGACTTCGCTTCCGACCTTGAGGGCCGGAGCCTGTCCCTTGCCGCCGGCGGCGGTGAGCTCGGCCAAGGCCGACTCATCTTCGCTGACGTTCTTCACCGTGATGCCATCTTGGTGAAGGTTGGACACGGCGTACAGGGCCCAGCGGCTGAACATGCAGTTGTTTCGCACGTACAGGACGCTGTCCGCAGGCACGCCTGGGCTCTGTGGGATGGGGTGGCTCAGCGCATCGCCAGACCAGGCTGCATCCAAGGCTTCAACCTTGGCTACAAGGGCGTCGATGTCACGAGAACCGCCAGGTCCAGCGCTCTCGGCGTACACAACCTTACCGGCGGCGTCGATGATGACGGTCGCGCGGTCGGTGATGCCCGCCTGGGAGAGGTACAGGCCAAACGAGTCTGCAACCGCGCCCTTGGGGTGGAAGTCGGACAGCAGAGGCAGCGAGACGCCGCCCAAGGCCGCCGCCCAAGCCGCATGGCTGAAGACGCTGTCAATGGAGATACCCACGGGCATGGTGTGGGCTGCATTCAAACGGGAGATCCGCGCTTCCAGCGCGGGAATTTCGCCGCTTCACGTAGGGGTGAAGTCGAGGGGGTAGAACAAGAGCAGCATGTGGCTCTTGCCCAGGTAGTCGGCGGAGTTCACGGTCCGGCCGAGGTGGTCTTTCAGAGTGAAGGAAGGCGCTTGTGCACCGATCTCGATCATTGATCCTCCCGAGGTGGCCGCTCCCCTAACGCGATGGGCCTGTCCCGCCCCCGTCGACACCGAGTCAGATCCGCCACGATGCTAACGGCGATTTCCGCCGGACTACGGCCCCCCAAATTCAGGCCCACCGGCCCGTGAATTCGAGCGACCTGATCCCGCGAAAGCCCAGCATTAATCATTCTTTCCACACGGAGCGCCGCTGTTCTACGACTCCCCAAGGCGCCGACATAGGTGCACTCTGACTGCACAGCGTGATGCAAAATCGGATCGTCGATGACTGGCTGATGCGTGAGCGTCACCACAGCCGAGTGGGCATCGCGCGGGCGCTGCGTCACGAACTCCAGAGCCGCCGCCTGGGTGATCGAAACCCCAGGAAACCGGCTCGGATCCGAAAAACCATCGCGCGGGTCGACGACCTGAACCCACCATCCAGCGAGCTGCGCCATGGGCGCCAACACCTGAGCGATGTGGGTCCCACCGATGATCACAAGACGAGGCGCAGGCGCGTAGCCCTGAACCAACCAGTGGGCGTCCACATCGAACAGCAACCCGCCATGGGCCCGCACCTCGGCTGCCGCAGCCCGAACCGGGGCGCTCAGGTCCGCAGGAATCGGCCCATCGGTCCACAAGACCGACCCGGACCGAGTGACCACGCGAACCGCAGACCGACGATAACGCACGGCGTTCGCCGCCTCATGCGCCACCTGAGCCTTCGCCGAAGAGATAGGCTCAAAATACAACTCTAGCCTACCACCACACGCCAACCCCTGCGCCCGGGCCGCGTCGGAACTTACGTTGAAGACGCGGAACTCGGGCTCGGTGGCCGCCCTGGCAATGGGGACGATCATGGGCTCGATGCAGCCCGATGAGACCGATCCTTCGAAGGTCCCAGCCAGGTCCACCACCATGTGGCTGCCCACCGGGCGAGGGTTGGAGCCCCAGGTCTTGCACACCGTGACCCAGACGCGGCCAGGCGCGACGTTCTGGAGGACACTCACCGCGTCGAGGTTCACGAGATGACCGGTAGGGTGCGGACGCGCTGGCCGAGTTTGGACAAGGCATTGCACACCGCGGGGGCCACCGCCGGCGTACCGACCTCCCCCACTCCACCGGGGTTTTCATCGCTCTTGACGGTGCGAATGTGCAACCGAGGCGCGTCCGCGAACTTCATGACCCGGTAGTCATGGAAATTGCTTTGTTTAACCCTGCCATTTTCGATATCGGCTCTTCCATACAGCGCCGCGGAAAGCCCGAAGAGGGCCCCACCTTGAAGCTGCGCCTGAACGCTGTCCGGGTTCACAACCACCCCGCAGTCCGCCGCGACATACAAGTTGTGCACCCTGGGTTTTCCGTCTTGTAGGCTCACCTGGGCCACCACGGCGCAGTAGCTACCGAAACAGTGGTTGACCGCCACGCCCATGGCCCGCCCCTGAGCATCCACCGTGTCATCAAAGCCACTCATCTCACGCACCATGCGCAGAACAGCCGCTCTACGGTCCGCCGCCGGGAGCATAGACAAGCGATAGTCGAGCGGGTTTGCTCCGGCCTTTTCGGCGCATTCGTCGACGAAGCTCTCGACGAAAAAGCACTGACTCGACGCGTCGACGCTACGCCAGAACGCAAAGGGCAGAGCGGGCTCCGCGCCCACCGCCCGGACCTCGGCACCCAACATTTCGTAGGCGGGCATGGCCTGATCGACCTCGTTCAGCTTGGCGTAGGAGTCCGACTGCCACGCCATGATCGTGCCATCTGAGTGGATGCGAGCGCCAATGCGGGCGGTGTCGGCGGATCGGAACGCACCGGCTCGGGTGTCTTGTTCGCGGCCCCACAGAAGCCGAACGGGTTGGTCCGTCGCCTGGTGCAGCTCGATGGCTTGGGTGATGAAGTCCTGAGTGCCATCGCCGCCAGCGGCGCGCCGGCCGAAGCCTCCGCCCATAGTCTTTGCGTGCATCACAACATCATCGAAGGGCCGACCCGACACCTTGGCCACGTAGGCCCGGGCACCCAGCGGATTCTGCACGCCGGCCGCCACGTGTAGGGCGCCGTCCTGCTCCCACACGGTGCAGTTCATGGGCTCCATGGGGGCGTGCACCAAGAATGGCACCCGGTAGGTGTGCTCGATGTCGAAGCCCTCCAGCAGCGATGAGGTGGACCCCTTCGTGGCCAGCGAGGAGGCGTCCCCCAGCGCATCGTCCATTCGCTGGAACATCTGGGCCGTATCCAGGGTGTCGTCGGGGTGCGGCTCGGTGGTGGCCTTGACCATGCGAACCGCCTGCTCCGCTCTCCACGGGTTGTCCGCCACCACCGCCACGCCGCCGGTAACGATGTGCACGGACGACACCCCGGGCCTGGCCAAGACGTCGGCTTCATTGTCGATCGACGCCACCGCAGCCCCAAAGGGCCCAACCTGGCGCGCCGCCGCATACACCATGCCTTGCACGCGAACATCTATCCCGTATTCAGCAGTTCCGAACACTTTCTTGGGCAAATCAAAGCGCGGCATCGCCTTGCCCACATAGCGCCACTCGCTCGGGTCCTTGAGGGGCGGCTTGGGATTGAGAGGCTGATTCGCCGCGTCAGAGGCGAGCTCGCCGTACGTCATCGATCGGCCCGATCCCGCGTGGCTCACCACCCCATCGGCCGTCGACAGCTCAGCGACTGCAACCCCCAGCGATGCGGCGGCGGCCCCCAGGATCATCTGGCGTGCGGACGCAGCCGCCGTGCGCACGCTCATCCATCCCGTGAACCGGACGGCGGTGCTGCCGCCGGTCATCTGCATGCTCATGGCATCGGCCACACGGTTGGCGAATCCACTGCCGAAGGTCTTGGACCATCCATCGAGCTCGCCGAAGAGGAACCCCTCGATGACCTCTCCGGTGGCGAAGGCCGTCTCGGGCGGCGCTTGCTCCACGACGATCTGATCCCAGGCGACGTCGAGCTCTTCGGCCGCGAGCTGCCGCAAGCCCGTCTGAGCGCCCTGTCCCATTTCTGTGTGGGGGGAGAGCAGCGTGATCTGGCCGCTCGGATCGATCTTTAGCCACATGGCGAGCACGGTGACACCGGAGCCCTGCTGGGTCCGCTGCATGGCTAAACGATCGTGCGACGCCACGTAGGCCGCACCTCCGCCCACCGCGCCAATCCCGAGCATCAGGCCCCCGCCCAAGACGCCACCCGCGATCAAGAATGCCCGTCGGGAGACCTTCATATTACCCCTCCAACGCAGAGGTATGGATAGCGGCCCGGATGCGTTCATAGCAGCCGCATCGGCAAATATTGGTGATGCGCGCGTCGATGACTGCATCGGTCGGTGATGGGTCTTCGGCGAGCAGCGCCGCCGCGGCCATCTGCATGCCTGGCTGGCAATACCCGCACTGGGGCACTTGATGCTGAATCCAGGCCGCCTGAATGGGATGAGGCTGGTCTTCGGTGCCTAGCCCTTCGATGGTCGTGATCTGCTTACCGAGCGCGGACGCGATGGGAAACGAGCAGGACCGAACCGCCTGGCCATCCACGTGCACCGTACAGGCACCACACTGCGCAATACCGCATCCAAACTTGGTTCCCGTGAGCCCAAGCTCGGCCCGCAGCACCCACAAAAGCGGCATTTGAGGCTCGACATCCACCTGTACGCTCCGACCATTCACCGTGAGCTCAGCCATGCACACCTCCCGTTCCGTACCGCAGTCCTATCGCCTCCAAACGCACAGCGCAGCGGCGACCGGCGAGACTCCACGCTACGCTACCAACAGGCCGGGCGGGCAGGAGGATCCGCAAGATGCGAACGTTCATACTAGCTAGCCTCGTACTCCTTTCCGGTTGCGGCGTGGTGGGACCCCAGTGGGAAGACCGCAGCCAGACGGACCAGGGCGACCTGTGCCTGGCCAGCAACGCCGACGAGGACGGAACCGTCAGCGTGTTCGCCAACCTGTGCCTCAGCTCCTCGTGCAGCCGCGACGCCGTCGCCTCGTGTAATGCAGTGCTCGATGGGCAGGTGATCACGGTCACCGCACAGTTCGACTGGCAAGAGGCGACCGGCAATATCGCCTGTACTGACGACTGCGGCAGCCTATCGGCGACCTGCGAGGTGGGCCCCCTGCCTGCGGGCACCTACACGGTGAAAATGGGCTCCGGAGTCGAGACCTTCGATGTGCCCACAACTGAAGAATGTAGTCCTTTTTAGGGGCCATGCGATTGTCTTCAAGGTGCGCCCCGGTCGGCCGACCATCCGTTCGACCAAGGCGCCCTCGATGAACAACACGGTGGAACCGCTGCGCAGGCAACTCGATGCGGCGCGAAAGGAACGGGACCCGCTCGAGAGGGCTGAGCCTGCCCACATCCTATTCGTCGAAGACGAACGCTCAGTCCGCAAGGCCATCATACGGCTGCTACAACGCGCCGGATACCAGGTCACCGCCCTCGACAATGGCACAGCTGCGCTCGACTACTGGCGCACAGACCCAAACCTGGTCGATCTGGTCTTCACCGACTTGGTCATGCCCGGCCTCATCGACGGTGCCGACCTCGGGCGGCGGATTCGGGCCAACGATCCCGACGTGCCCATCGTCTACTGCAGCGGGCTTTCGACGGATACGATAGATTCGACCGTCGTTTCGGAACGCCGCACCCACTTCCTGGCAAAGCCGTTCGGCAAGGGGGAGCTGCTGGCCGTATTGGCTTCGGCGCTGGAGGACCGAGCACACCCACCCTCACGGCGACGGGCTTAAGGGTCGGTGTTAGTCCTGCGCCATCGCCTGCACGAAGAAGGCAAACGCCTTGACCATCCCGAGCGCCTCGCGGGCGGCGGTGAATCCCCCCTGGATATTGGCGTGGTCAAGCACCGAAGTCACCAAGAGGTGATTGGGTACATTTCCAGCGTCTAATGCCTCTTTGAGCACATGAGACTCCGACGGCGGCACGATGTTGTCGCTCGCTCCGTGCAGCATCATCACGGCGCACTGGAGCTTGTGTACGATCGGAGGCACCGAGAGCGGATCGAGCACACCAGAGCCGCTGTCCAAGAAGCGTTCTCCGACCGAGCCCCACACCGCTGGGTCGGTGAGGATGGCTTCGAGTCGATCCGCTTGCTCTCGGGGGAGCCGGCGCAGAACGGACGCGAGCTGTTTGACCTCTCGGGACGTGTCGAGGATGGCTGCATGCAGGGCATCGGACTGGCCTTCCGTCACGGGCTCAACCTCGGACAAGAAGTTGAGCAGCAAGATGAGCCGCCCATAGGGATCGGCCTCGGTGGACTCGAAGAGGTAGCGGACCGTGGACGTCGCTTCGGCGTACGCTCCCACCGTGATGACAGCACGCACCCACCCCGCTGCACCGGGCATGGTCGCCGCACGCAGCGCCAGCGAGCCCGAAAAAGAGGGTCCAAGAAGCCCGATCCGGCCTTCCGGAGCCAAGCCTGCAGGCAGCAACGCCGTGATGCGACGGGCCACATCGGCGTCGGTCTCGGCGCGGATCTTCAGCCGCTGCAGATCCGGCACTTCGAGCACCAAGCCCCTGAACCCACCGCGAGCAAAGCCGATGGCTAGGTTGTGAAGCCGCTCATCTCGATGGGCTGACACGGTCATGCCCGGGATGATCACGACCGTGCCCACCGGCGTGCCCACCGGATCGTAGACCAGCGCCAAGCCGGATGCGTCTCCCAAATCTAGGAACACCTCCCTCATCGGCAGCGGTCGCGGCCGAGCCATGGCCCAGACGATACGGCTCGCGCGGGTCCAGTGGGAGAGCTTCATCGCGGGAGGGCTAACGCCCATCGGTCCATGACGCCTTCGACCCAGGCGGCTTAAGGTGAGTACGGAGGTACCGTGCCCATACTCCCCCCCGGAAAGATCAGTGACGCCGGCTCTGACAGAGGCCGTAAGGGCCGTCGTGTGGGCGGCGGAGCCACCGAACAGGCCCTCACAGAGGCGGATCTACGGGAGGAGTGCTGCACGACCTGCGTTCAATATTCTCCAGCCCATACCATGATGATCACCGAACGCGGCCCCACGTGCCCCGACTGTATGGCGACCCTGCCCCCCGCTTCGGCGTCAAAGCGGGCCGCACAGCCGTGGCTCTTCGTCGTCGGCGGCGTCGGCTTGGGTGCTGTGATGATCGTGACCATTGGCCTGTGGTGGGCGTTTAGGGGTTGATGCACCCGGACTCCACCGCAGCCAAGGCTCGCGACGAAAGCTCGGCCGCAAAGCCGGTGCGCTTGACGTGACTGGGCGCCCACCCCGCCAAGAACCGCTCAAAATCCGCCCACGCCACCGGCCACAGCGCTCGCCACTCGCGTTCCACCTGGTGGGCGAGCACGCCAGCGCCGCCTGGGTCTCGGGCCGCCAAGGCGTCGCGAAAGGACAAAAAGTAGGCCTCCAGCAGGCCCGAAGCGGAGGCCCTCAGGCCGGCCTCGCCCAGACAAGAACCCAGGAAGTACGCCACATCTTGCACTCCGACCCCGCCACCCGCGTACTGAAAATCCACCGCAGCCACGCTCCCGCCGTCCACCGCGAAACAGAAGTTTGCGAGCTTGGCGTCGCCGTGCACCACGGTCTTCCACGCGCTCTGACTCAGCGCCTCATCCAGCCGCCCCGCCGCGCGCTTCAGCGGTCCGTCCGCCATTTGTTGCAGCTCATCGGGCCGAGTGTGCAGGTGCCAATACGTGCCCCGCGGCCACAAGCCCGCCGGATCTCGCATCAAGAAGGT
>JBGCER010000097.1:0-2593 GCA_045106515.1 Myxococcota bacterium | reverse complement strand
GACAGCTGAGCCAGGGACAGCAAGCGAAAACGCGTCTTGCGGCGGATGTCCAGCGCCGCCTGGTAGCGATCGGTGAGCGGGAGACGGGCGTGGGCGCACTTGGCCAGGGCGGTTCGCTCGTCGGCGGGCAGCTTGTCCACGCGCTTGCGCAGCAGCTTGCGCAAGGGCGAGGTGTCGTGGGGGGTGGAGGCCTTGAGGAACTTTGGATCCTCGGCGAGCTTGACGCCGTTGGGGCGCTCGCGCATGGCGACGGCGTAGTGCACGACGGCCATGGGGTGGCCGAAAATGCGCTCGCTCATGGGGCCGATCAGGTCCCGAGAGAACTCTGGTGCATTGTATGCTTCGAAGATCTCGTGGAAGAACCGGCCCTTAATGCCAGGCACCTCAAAGAGACGCACGGCGCGGTTCTCTTCATGGTCGAACGCCTGGGGGGGGCCTTCGGAAACGAAGAGCAGCCGGAGCGGGAAGGTATTGCCGAGTAGGGCCGAGACCAACGAGGCGAGGCGGTCTTTGCGGAAGAAGTCTCGGCCGCGACCGATGGCCGCTTCGAGGGGCTGAACCACGAGGGCGTGGGTGGCCAAGCCTTCGGCGGCCTTGAGGGCCTCGACCGCCGCGGCGATCACCTGAATCGGGGTGGAGGCCCCATCGGCCAACACATCGGCCAAGGTGGACACCCCGGCCTCGACCGTCAGCTCGGCCAATCGGGCGGCCAATACATCGAAGCGCGCGCCTCGCCCGAGCACCACGTCTAGGTGGCGAGTGAGCTCAGTTCCGGCCAACACATGGTCGATGAGAGAGTTTCGACCCACACCTTCGGGGCCATGAACCACGATGGGTCCACCGGCTTCGAGGAGCGTAGTCAGCCCGGCGACCTCGTCGTCGCGACCGACGAAGATGCGGCGAACGCCCTGGGGCTTCTTCTGCTTCTTGGCCGCAGCGAGGGCTGGCGCAGCCACCGCTTCCACGGCGCCGGTCTTGGGCAGCTTGCCGAGAAATTGGCCCGCGCGGCTCTTTTCCATCTGGAGCGGCAAGCCGCGGAACTGGAAGTTGAACAGCAGGGTGTTTGCGCTGCGGGACACCACCACAATCATGGGCTTGTGAGGCGAGCTGCGAACGAGCTTGGCGATCGCTTCCACTCCGGCCTGGTCCTTGGACTCCGGCTCGACGAACACGATCACGCCATTCGGCTGCGCGAGGGCGCGGGCCAGGTGGGCGTCCGTGATCGGCCCAAACGGGGCGACCGGGTGACCTGACAACGTCACTGCCGAAATTGCTGGGCGATCCTTGATCGCAAGCAGCACAGTGGGGTCTTTGAGCAAGTGTGCGCCGGCGGCGACGACGCATCGTCCCGCCTCGACTGCGGCGTGTACGCGATCCATGAAATTGGCTCCGAGTGGCCCGCTCGGTCCGTCATTGACGGGATTTTCCGGGCAAAGGGCCAACCGCGGTAACCGAGCCGCGTGCGGGGTTCAACCTGTGGCGTACCGGCGGCCACGGTGGGTTACCTCCGCCCCATGTCTGAGCCCCTCGCCGACAAGGTCGCCACGATTCCCACCACTTCGGGGGTCTACCTTTTCCGCGACCGAAGAGACAAGGTCATCTACGTCGGCAAGGCCCTCAACTTGCGGGCGCGGCTGCGTCAGTACCTGCGCGGCGACGATGGTCGCTTCTTCGTGCCCTTCTTGGTGAGTGACGCGGCGGATGTAGATGTCGTGCTCACGCGCACTGAAAAAGAGGCCTTACTCCTAGAAAACGAGCTTATCAAGCAGCATCGCCCCCGGTACAATGTCAAGCTGGTGGACGACAAGAACTTCCTGCACATTCGGCTCGACCGCCGCCGTTCCTGGCCTCGCTTTACGCTGGTGCGACAGATCGGCGAAGACGGTGCCGCCTATTTCGGTCCCTACCACTCGGCCTCAAAAGCCAGAGACACCCTGGCGATGCTACAGAGAAGCTTCCCCCTCCGCACCTGTACCGACCACGTGCTCAAGTCCAGGTCCCGGCCGTGCTTGCTGCACCAGATGGGGCGGTGCGTCGCACCCTGCGTAGATCTGGTCACCAAGCCCGTCTACAACGAGATCCTCGAAGAGGCTACGCTGATGCTGCGAGGGCAACACCGACCCCTACTCGACCGGCTCAACGCCCGGATGCAGCGACATGCCGAGGCCATGGAGTTCGAACAGGCTGCCAAGGTCCGCGACATCATGCGCGGCGTGCAGCAGACCCTGGAACACCAGACCGTCATCGACACGCGCTTGGGCGACCGAGACGTGTGGGGCGTGCACACCGAGGGCCACCGAGCCGCCATCGCCATTGTGCCGGTGCGGGAAGGGGTCATGGGAGAGCCTAGGATCACCCTCGTGAAACGCCTTGGAGGCGAGCTCACCGAGGCGCTGTCGACCCTGGTCAACACCGCCTACCCTCCCGGCGCCTACGTACCGCCCGAGATCGCTCTACCTGTCCACCCCGCCGGCGCAGACGCCCTCGCCGAGGTGCTCTCCGATCGTCGGGGCAAGCGCGTGAAACTGCTGACGCCCCAGCGTGGCGACAAGCTCCGGCTGGTGGAGATGGCCACCGAGAACGCCAGGCTGCG
>JBGCER010000096.1:0-20179 GCA_045106515.1 Myxococcota bacterium | reverse complement strand
CACCCTCGAAGAGACCGCCTACCCTGTGGTGATGACGGCCTACGCGGGGTCACTCTGGCTCATCGAGACCGACAAGCTCTTCACGGATGACCAGTACAACGGACTCAGCGAAGAGTACATTCTGCATCAGCGCTCCTGCACTGGCGCCTCGATCGCCACCTGGCCTCTCACCGACGAGGACTTCAGCCTGCACGCCCCCCAACTCGTGCCGATAGGGGGCACGATGCTGGTGCTCGGCACCCATGTGCTGACAGGCGACTACCCTGCTGGCGAAATCAGCGTCCGGGCCTTCGACGTCGACACCGCAGAGCCGGTCTATGAAGGGGTGCTGGACCTGCCCAACACGGCGCGGTTCTCCGCCCTGCTCGACGCCGACGTGCACGATGACGCGCTCGTGGTTGCGACGCGACACCTCACCCCGGACCAGGAGCGCCTGGCGATTGTACAGATCCCGGACCTGCTCGACGCAGAAGCCACAACAACCCTGGTGAACTACCGAATCGAGGACGGAGTGAACATCAACGTCGGCAACCTGGCCATGACCGATAGCGGCCCCACATTGGCCTGGTATGCGGATTGGTGGTCGGGCGAAGCGTATTTGGCCCGGAATGGCGGACCGGTCGAGGCGCTCGACGGGGACTTCTGGGTCCATGTCGCATCGGCAGGTGATCAGGACTGGATGCTCTACGGACCCACCATCGAGAACCTGAACACCGGTGAAACCATGGCTTTGCCCGATCGCTATGGCGGGTTCTTTCCCACCAGCGAGGGCCCGATTGTGCTGATTCGCGCCTCGGGGGACGAGGGCGATGAGCTGCACAGGTACGACGCCGCCCTCAACCTCACTGAGACGGTCCCGGTGGACTCGCCCCCCAATGGGCTCATCGACCTAGGCGAGGGCATGGTGCTGCTCTGGCGCTCTGTGCGCGACGACGATGGCACCTCTACAGAGTCCTTTGAAACCCTACAAAGCGGAGGCCAGTAATGCGCCATTCCATCCTGCTGGTCCTCGCCCTTGTGGCCTGCTCCGAGCCAGAAACCGCCCCGTCCACCGTTGACCTAGCAGAGGGCCAACCGGATATCTCCTGGGCCGAAGACGACGGCCCCCAAGTCCAAGCGCCCGAAATCGACTGGCTCGAACAGGGCCGCCCGCCCATCGCGGCCCCGGAATTCGGCGATTGCCGTGAGGGCTGGATCCCCGTCGACCAGGATGGCGTTCGGGTGTGCGAGCCCTGGCCTGAGGGACGTAAGCTCTGCACGGGCGGCGAGGCCCAGTTCCCCGGCGAAGCCGCCTGCGCGCCTGTGGATGGCGCCTGTCCCACCGGGGACTTTGCCGCGGACCTCGTGGGCGAAGTTCGATACGTACATCCCGACTCGACCGATGGAGATGGCTCTTTGATCGCGCCTTTTTCGACCATTCAGCAGGCGGTTGAGGCGCTGCCCATCGAGGGCGGCACCATCGCGCTCAGTCGTGGTGATCACATCGGAGCCGTCGCCACCGACCGCCCAGTGGAGCTGGTCGGCGCATGCGCTGCGCAGACGCGGATTAGCGGCCCTGAATGTGGTCCTGGAGGCGATGCCACGGTCAGCGCCACCGCAGATCTGACGGTGCGCTCACTGCAGATCACCGGCTCCACCTGCCCTGGTCTGCGAGCGCAAGCGGGCCTACTCGCACAGGGAATCGTCATTCACGACGTGGCCTCCCCCGGCCTGCTGGCCGCCAAAACGACCGCTCTAGAGCGCGTCGCGGTTCGTGACGTGGGCCCCGGCGGGATCAACTCAGGCGTCTCGGTCGGCCCCAGCCTCACCGCCACAGACCTGTCCATCGAGCGCACGACGGGAATCGGCCTATCGGTTGGAGCTGTCGCAGCGCTGGAACTCAATGATGTGGCGATCATTGGCGTCGCACGCGATGAGGAAGCCAACGCGCAGATCGGACTCTTCGCCCCCAACTCCGCAGGGCTCTACAGCGGATTGATCGTCGAGGACATCGGCTTCAACGCGGTCAACATCTTTGCACCGAGGCGCTTCGAAGACGTGGTCATTCGAGGGGGTAACGTTCCGCTAGTCCGAGGACTCAGCATCCGCGGCGCCGTAGGCACGACATTGAATCGAGTCTGGATCCAGGCCGAAGACACAGCACTACGCTCCCAAGGCGCACCGATTCAAATCGACGATGCCCTCATTCAAGGCACGGGCGAGGGCTACGGCCTAGGCGTATCCACGGAAGGGAGGACCCCTCTCCAGCTTGAGCGGGTCGTCGTCCGAGGCTTCGGAACGGCCGTTCAGGTTCAGGACGACCTACTGGCTCTCGACGTGGTGCTCAAAGGGGACACACCGCTACGCGGCCTCAGCGCCGACGGGAGCAGCATCGGCGTCTACCGAGGCGAGCTGGTGGGCGGAAACTGGGACGGCCTCATGTCGACTTCGGCAAACGTGGATGTGACGCTGTCCAACGTATGGGGCCGCGCCGGCAGTGCGGGGCTGACGTACTCAACCTTCACCATTGAGCACAGCCTGTTCGAGATCAGCAGCACTCCATTTCTTACCTTATCTCCCAGTAATCTCACGATTTCCGACTCCATTTTCCGACAGCAGGGCGACGGGTACACCGTCCTGCTGGACGCAGGCTCCGGCCAGCTCACCGCCGAGAGGGTCGCCTTCGAGGGCGGCGATACCTTCGCCGTTGAGTGGTCGGCTGGCACCGCCACTCTGACGGACATCACCCTCACCGACCGGTCGGGCGGTATCAGCGTGATCGGCGGCGAGCTTGAGCTCACCCGAGCCCGCATGACCGACATCCGAGGGGTTGGCGTGGCGGTGGGCTACGAGGGCAGCGCGAGCATTCGGGACGTGATCCTGGTCGATACCGCGCGGGGCTATTTCCCCGAACGGCCCGCAGTGGCCCTCTACAGCTCCGGCCGCCTTCTCGCCGAGCGCGTCCTGGCCCAAGGAACCGACGGACTCTCGGTGGTCGTGGACGGCGGACAAGCCACCCTCAACGACGTCATCGCCCCCGACGGCATCGTGGTGCAGCGGCGCGGATCGATCGTCGGTGCGCGCGTGCAGGGAGAGGTCGAGGTGGACCCGGAGAACCTGGTGCCTGCGGCGTGGGGGTTCTAGCCTCACCGCACGACACATCCGGTAGGCTGACTCCGCTCGGTTCCCCAGCGAATATCTGCGGTGTCCATACGTTCCCCCACCCCTGGAGGCTTCGTGCGCACATTCCTGGTCCTTCTCGCGGTGGGCTGCTCCTCCACCATCTATGAAGACACCGACACGGACGCGGGTCCCGCCGACACGTCAGATCCGGACTGGTCTGCGGTGTCGGACGCCTTCGACGCAGCGGCCCCCAACGCCCCAGACACCGGCATGACCTTGGTGCTGTGGGACGCCGACGGCCAAGTGGTGTACCGGCGCACCGCCGGTGGCTTTGAGCCCGACGTGCGCGTCCCGGTCGCGTCGGCGAGCAAGCTGGTGAGCGCGCTGCTCCTGCTGCGAATGGTGGACCAAGGCCAGCTCTCGCTGACAGATACGACGGGCGAGGTGCTAGGATGGACCGGGCAAAAACGGCGGATTTCTCTCGATCATCTCGGTGGGTTTACATCGGGGTTCGAGGGCACTGTGGGCTGCACCTACAATGCCACCCTCTCCCTGCAAGACTGCACAGGCCGCATGGACGACGCAGGCCCCGAGCAACAGCCGGGGGCGCTTTTTGAGTACACCAATACCCACCTGCACATCGCCGGCGCGATGGCCGAGGTTAAAGGCGGAGCTTCGTGGAATGCGCTCTTCCAGCGAGACCTTGCCAAGCCTCTGGGGCTGACGTCCCCAGATTTGCGCTACTACACTCTTCCCAAGCGACTACTGGGCGACACCAACCCCTTGGTCGCCGGCGGGATGGTCTCCTCGGTCGATGAGTACGGGGCCTTTCTGCAGCTCATCCTGAACAAGGGGCAGGTCGACGGCGCCCCGTTTATCCGCCCCGACCTCATCGATCGGCTATTCACGAACGCCTACACAGACGCCGAGATCGGCTCCTCTCCCGTGGTCGAGGTGGGGCTCGACTACCGCTATGGCTTCGGAAGCTGGCTGGAGTGCGAAGGCGCGCCCGCCCAGTGCGACATCCTCAACTCTGCCGGTTCATTCGGCTTTGTTCCGTGGGTCGATCGGGGACGCGGCTATGCTGGGATCCTGGCCATGGAGGGCGACACGGGCTCGGTGCTGACGTTTGGCCTGCCACTGCAACAGGAGCTTCGGCCACTCATCGAGGCGGTGCTCGACAGCCCCGCCGAGTAGCGGCCCCGCGCCGTTAACAAACGCGGTTCTCTGCCCCACATCCATCCCCACGCCGGAGGGGGGACTGTATGCTGCTGCACGTGCTGTGGACCGCCGCATTCGCGGGCCCGTTCGAGCTCACCGACGAGACCTACTTTATCGATGAGCCCGTGGTGGTCACCTCGGGTCCATCGACCTGGCGGCTCACCGAAGGCTACCTCTTCCCGATCCGTGACGACGCGGGTCCCGCCGGGTTCACCTTCGTGGGAGAAGGTACGTGGGAAGTCAGCTTCCAAGACAATCACCAAGCCCAACAGACGGCCAATCAGCTCGCTATGTTCGCCGGCGGTGATGTAGAGGCGCTGGCACCCGTCGCCTCTCGTGAGGCGCCCCTGTCCTTGGCGGTAGACGTGGGGGTGTGGATCGCCGCCGACGCATCGAGCTGGCTGGACCAGGCGGTTCGGGTGCGCAAGTCTCGTCGCGGCCTGACCATCCTCGAAGACGACGGCACCGAGACCGTGATCGTCGTGCAGCATCGGAATCAAGGGCCCGCCCGCGCCCTGGCCAAGCGTCAGCTCGACGTGCGGCAGCGGTGGATGCAGCAGCGATGGCGGGACCCGTCCGCGCTGTTGGAGCTCGATCGGCGCTTCGATCACACCGAGGCTTCGGTCATCGCCGACTTCCGCACCGACGTCAGCTGGGACCGGTTCATCGGCATGCCTGGCGCCACCGCCAACCGGGCACCCAACCACTGGCTCGGCGCGGTCTACGACCCCCGCGGACTCTTCGATGCCTCCACCTCGCACCAGGTGGTGGCCCGCACGACGGGAGAGCGTCGCCGTGCCGAGGAGCAGACCCTGAGCGCCCAAGCCTTTCCGCACCTTGCGAATCACCAGCCGCGTCCCAGAGTGCGGCCGGTGCTCAAGGGCATGAACGTCCGTGTCACCATGGATCTCGTCGAGGGAAACGGCGTGGCTCAAACGAGTTTTGAAGCCAAATTTTCTGCGGAAGCCTCCGAGGGAACTGTCGACCACTTGGTCGTGTCCCTCCCCCACAGCGAGCGCACGCGCTGGTACTCCGATCCCCCCCTGGCCGAGAGCTGGGTCCTGTCCGACGTTCGGGACAGCCGAGGCCGCCCGCTACCGGCCATCCCATTGGCGATTACCGGCGATGAAACCGAAGGCCGTGGATCTCGACGCACCTTCGTCATCGACCTCAAAAGGCCGCTGAAGCCGGGCGAGCCGCAGACGTTCACACTGGCATGGTCGGAAAAGGTGCGGTACCGCCGGCAGCTCGTCACCGAGTGCTGCCTCTACGACCTTGGTGCCACGACCGGACTCCTGCCCGCCGCCCCCCGCCTTCACCCCACGCCCGCAAAACCGGTGCCGCTTCGGCTGATCGCCGGCACCAGCGCCCAAACGAGGCACAAGCTGGTCAGCTCTGGCGCATCTGTAGAGACCTACCGGGACTCAGGCCGCCGCTGGCTCCACACCCAGAGCAGCCTGGTAGAGCCCCGGATCGCGCTGGGCCGTTGGAAAACCTTTGCCGCACCTGCGGTAGGCCGGTTGCCGCAGATCCAAATGGACATGCGCACGCTCGATGGCCGCAGCGCACGCAAGCTGGGAATCACCCTGCGGCAGATGCTGAACTTCTATGACCCCTTGCTGCCCGACTACCCCACACGCCAGATCCGGCTGATGGAGGGTGGATCTTCAATGGAGAGTATCTCATTCGTCAGCGCCGATAATATTGTCAGCTTTAACCCTATCTTTCACTTCACCGAGGGACTGGATCAGGTCGAAGCCGCCATGCGCATCCAGTACCCCAATCTTGAGACCTTCATGCTCGGAACAGCCGTGGCGACCGCCTACTTCGCCAAGACCGAGACGGCCTCGCAAGACCCCAAGATCATCATGGTGCTGCCGCGCGTCTACGCGATGTACCTGATGAAGGTCGCCCATGGACAAGACATCGAGCAGATCTGGATCGACAACATCGCCGACAAAGCCCGTCATCACCGCCAGGCCTCGGTGGGGCGCCCGTGGAGCGAAGAAGGCTACTCTACCCGTCTTCTAGCGCTGTATGGCTTGTTCCGGCACCACCACGGCGACCGAGCCCTGCTGGCGGCCATGGACCACCTGGCGTCGGGACGGGAGCCCGCATCCATGGCGGGTCTGGTGCGCGCGCTGGAGCGCGAATCCGGCACCTCCCAACAGCGCTTTGTCGACGCGTGGCTTCGTGCGGGCTTGGCTCCGAAGCTCGACCTAAATTGGCATTGGGAGGCCAACACCGTCACCGTGCAGATCACCGGTGACGTGCCGTTCGGTGAATACGACGTGCCCGTCCTTGTCGACGATACCGAGACCTGGGTCCGACTCAAGAACGGCCGCGGCGTGCTCAGGCTACCGCTGCTCGACGCCCCCACCCAGGTCGGCGTGCACCCGTCGTTTCCCGCACCGAGCGTTAGGGTTCGCAAGGCCACCGGGGCTACGCCCACGTCCTTTTCCGGAAGATAAGGAACCTAGAAGGTCGCATCACACAGAGCGGCCTCAAAGCTTCACATCCACCGCAAGCCTACGGCGCCATCTCCAGCGCAGCCTTCGCAAGCGCAAACCACGACGCCTGATGGTCTGGCTTCACCACAACCCACGCCTTCATCGGCCGGCCCTTGCCCGAAGGATCGAACAGGACCGAGCCAGCTAGAGCCAGGGCCTGGCCGTGAGCCGTACCATCCAACTTGAACACCACACCACCATCATATGCCCCAAACCTGGCTTTCCCATTGTGCTTTACGCAGGGCATGCCGAACATCGACCCCGTCGTGAGGTTGCCGTAGTCGGGTTCCAGCGACTCGACGAGAGCCACATAAGCCGGGTGCGAGGCCTTTTTCGTGGACACGTGGACTCCCCCTTTGCCGCTCAACCTAGCGCGATTCGCGCGCAAACCACAACGTCAAGGTGAAGACCCCGCACCCCGCCGCTGAGGCGGCATCGTTCAAGACAGCTCCTCGGACCTCGCCTTACCGTCACGCCACGCCTGCCCAATCACCGAAATACCCCGGCCCTTCTTGAACCGCAGGTTCTCTGCGACGAAGGCGTCTAGTGCCGCCGTGTGTGCAACGAGGGCTGGGTGGACCGCTACCAGCGCCGTGGAATCGGACCCCGAACCTGATTCAGTTGGTTTCGAGAGCCTTTTCGCCACGGCGTCGACCGCACCCAACCGAAAGGACTCGTGCCACTTCTTGGACTGGCCTGCCGCGTGGGTGGCAGAGAGCCACTCGATTTGCTTCACCATTCCACCGTAGATCTCGGCGACAGCATCGCGGTCTTGTCGCCGCCCTACAAGGATAATGGCCTGATCCCTACCCCGATCGGACCGGTAGGCCACGCAGCCGTTTGCGCAGGCCAACACGCTGGCCAGAGCCGACTTCCACCGCCGAACCCGTCGAGACACCTCCAACGGTTGGTCCCGGGCATCGATGATGGGATCCGCTTCGGGCTCGTTAGTAACTAACCACTGTTCCAGGCGGTATTTGTCGATGATCTCTTGCGCCCGAGCCGCCGCGGCCGCCGCCTCATGCGCATTGCTGGAGGTGGCGAGGGCCAACAACTTGCGCACGCGATCGAGCATGGGGGAATCGGCGTTCATGGCCGCTGGCATAATCAAATGCGTCAGAACCGCGAGGGATGGCAAGCGCGAGGAGAATGGTACCTAGCTCTCACAGAATCACCTGTACCAAAGACTTCTCTGGGGTTTCCATGTACCGCACCTTCGCCATCCTGCTTGCATTCGTGTTCACCTTCACCGCCTGCCAATCGGACAACATCAGCGAGGAGGTCTGCTACGCCGCCGCGATCGACGCCGACTTCGACGATGCAACGCTCAACGAAGAGGGAGAGTGCGTGGGTATGTGGGAGAGCAACATCGACGACACCGCTCGTTACACCTGCAATGCCACAGGGTGTGCTCAGGCGTGCGGCTCCAACATCTGCGCGGCGTGGCGACCCAATGGTACGGGCGGCTGCAACTTCGCCTGCATCGTACGCTCGGTCATCGACGAGCCCGTCAGGTTCTAGGAACCGAGGGAAGCGACCCGACGGATCTATGTTGGCCGAGCGGCCGGCGGGGTATGGGGACGCAGACGGCGAATTCCCCACCGTCCCCTCCCGGAAATTCCCATGATCCCGCTTCTCGCCGGCTTTGCACTCGCAGGCACCCCAGACCCCAAGCCGGTCAATGACGTGCTGGACACGCTGCACGCCGCAGCGACCCAGGCCAACGAAGAGACCTACTTCAGCCTGTTTCGCCCCGACGGCGTCTTCATCGGCACCGACGCCACCGAGCGATGGACGGTCAGCGAGTTCAAGGCCTTTGCCAAACCTCACTTCGAGACGGCGCCCGCGTGGGCCTACACGCCCGTCGCCAGAGAAGTACACTTCGGGCCAAAGGGGCGCGTGGCCTGGTTTCACGAAACCGTGCGCCACGCCCGGTACGGGGATGTGCGTGGGTCGGGGGTCCTGACCCGCGAGGGCTCAGATTGGCGGATCACCCAATACGTCCTGTCGTTCCCCATTCCCAATGCGGTGGCCGGTGACGTGCTGGACCTTGTGAAGGGCAACACCACCGCGGAGTGACCCCGCCCGAGTCGTCGCCACAAGGGCTCAACAGAGCCACTCCTGCCCCATGTTCGCACTGCAAAAGGGCTGCACTTACCCGGTGCTTTGCAGAGACTTACAGGGGTGAACATCGACAACACCGCGGTAGCGAATAACGATAAGCTACCTTAAAATACGATTATAAAAATGCAAACCCAGACGGCGGTCATAGACGATTCAGGCATGTGTCATGGTATTAGGGGATGCCCCCAGCGAGGTTGCGGCTCCTAGCCTCCCACCCTCGTGCGCAGTTCCCTGGAGGAACCATGCTCTTGACGCTCCTTGCCATGCTCGCCTCTGCTCAAGCCAATGATGCGGGCAAACCCGACCTTTCAAGCCAGGTCTTTCGGCCGTCCCTCGATGGCGACCGCATGCTCTGGGCCAACGAAAGCATGATGCGGGCCAATGGTTCCACCACCGCCAGGGCCGCCTTGCACTATGCGTGGAAGCCATTCGTGCTGCGCGACGATGAAGGCAATGCCGACAAGATCGTGTCGGATCTCTTCCAAGGCTCATTCATGCTCGGACACACGCGTGGCCCGGTTCGGTTGGGCGTCGACGTCCCGGTCTACATTCGCGCCATGGGTTCGGGCGGCAACGCCACGGGCTTGGGCGACATCGCGCCTGACCTGAAGATCCGTCTGCGCGACGGCAGCCAGGGCGGCGTCGGCGTCGGCCTCGTCGGACGCGTTCCATTGCCCACCTCCACCGTCGACCCACCCGTCGGCAATCGGAACTTTGGCTACGAGATCGAAGGCATCGTCGACGGCGAAGTCGGCAAAACACTGCTTGTGGCAAACCTCGGTCTCCGCGGCATTCCTACGGTCGACGTGGCCGGCGACCGATGGGACGACGCCATCGCCGTGCGCTTGGGCGCCAGCCACGCGCTCTCCGACAAGACCGGCCTCTCCCTCGAAGGCCAAGGTCTTGTGGGTGTGACGGGGCCCACCGGGGTGACCACCCCCATCGAGCTCATGGCCGCCGGCTACACCCGCCTGCCCAAAAACTTGGTGTTGCGTCTAGGCTTGGGTGCGGGCCTGACCCGCGCCGTCGGCGCCCCAGGAATGCGGGCCCTGATGGGGATTGGCTACGAGCCCGGAGCGTCCGCCAAACCGGCTAGCGATATGGACGGCGACGGGATCATCGACCGCAAAGACCCCTGCCCCGAAAAGGCGGAGGACATGGACGGCTACATGGACGATGATGGCTGCCCGGACCCCACAAAGGTAACCATCAAGCTCCAAAATGCTGCAGGAGAACCCATTGACAGCAGCGTGATTGTCGCCGGCAAGTCCGTCGCATCGGGCGGCGTGATCGAGCTTCCCACTGGCCCCGCCGAAATCAAGGGCAAGATCGACACGTACAAGCCCATCTCCGTGACCCGGTCCATTCCGGGTGGAGAGTCCCACGAAGTGATCTTGACCCTTGAGCCCGCCTTCGTCAGCGGCACGGTCATGGTCGAGGCCGTCGATACGGACGGAAACCCCGTGCAGGGCGCCACCTTCACCATGGCGGGTGAGACCGATGCCAAGGGTGACGCGGGTCAGAACGTAGACGTACCGATCGGCGACTACCAGCTGACGGCGGTCGCCCCCGGGTACCGACAGGCGACGAAGCCGGTCACCGTCGTCGAGGGCGAGACGGTCAGCATCAAGCTCGACCTAGAGAAGGCCAAGGTCGTCATCGACGGCACGAAGATCGACCTGCGTGACTCCGTGTACTTCAACCTGGGCAAAGACAGCATTAAGCCGGTTTCTTACGGCCTTCTTGACGAGGTTGCCGAGACCCTAGTGGCTCACCCCGAGCTGACCAAGATCCGCGTTGAAGGACACACCGACAGCCGCGGCTCCGCCTCGTCGAACTTGGCGCTGTCCAAGCGCCGTGCGGCGTCGGTAATGGCCTATTTGGTCGGCAAGGGCGTCTCTGCGGACCGACTCGAGAGCGAAGGCTTCGGCGAGACCAAGCCCGTGAAGCAAGGCAACAACGAAGCCGCCTGGAGCGCGAACCGCCGGGTGGACTTCTTTGTGGTCGGCCGCTCCGACGAATAGCGGTGCAAGCACCGGTCTCGTACGCCAAGGGCGCTGCACAATCCGATCTCCGGATCGGTTTTGCAGCGCCTTTCCGTCCATCGTAGGCGGCCGTACTCATGCCCCACACATCGGAAGCCGACCCCAGGAGTACTCCGGGGTCCTCATGCCATCAGAAGCCGGCGCGAACGTCGTGCCCAAGTCCGATCTGATCCAATTGTTCGAGCAGAGTCAGGACCTCATCGCTCTCGCCACAGGCGATGGGTACCTGCAGTGGCTCAACCCAGCGTGGACCCGTGTACTGGGTTGGTCCGCCCAGGAGCTGACCTCGAAGCCCTACGTTGACTTTGTGCACCCAGCGGACCTGGCATCCACGAAAAGCGAAGCTGGAGCAGTCCTAAAAGAAGGTCATACCACCCGATTCGAGAATCGCTACCGGTGCAAGGATGGCACCTATCGGTGGCTGTCCTGGAACAGCACCGTCCGGGGCGAGGGCATCATCTTTTGCATCGTGCGCGATGTGACCCTGCGACATGAACAGGAACGGGAACGGCGCGTGCGCATGCAGATGCTCGAGTTGGCAGAGACCCTGTCTGGCGTCGGCAACTGGCGCGCGGATCTCGAGCAGGGAACCGTGTTCTGGTCCCGGGTCGTCTTCGACATCCACGGACGCGAACTCGCTCTGGGAACACCCACGCTCGACCGCGCCATCGAGGCCTACCACCCCGAAGATCGAGACGCCGTGCGCAACCACCTCGAACGAGCACTCCATGAGACGGGCGAGTTCACGTTTCGGCTGCGGATCGTGCGCGAGAACGATGGCGCCATCCGCACGGTTTCGTCTTCTGGCCAAGTGCAATACGACGATGAGGGTCAGCCCACGGAGATCGTGGGCGTCTTCCAAGACATCACCGACATCGCGAGCGCCGAGCATGAGCTGCGGACGGTCAACACTCACCTCACCCAGCGGATGGCCGAGCTGGAGGCGCGCTCCGCGATGACCGCTCGCATGTCGGAACTCGGCGACCTGCTGCAGTCCGCCGTCGACGTGGAAGAGTGTAAAGAGGTGCTACAAGTATCGCTTCCACAAGTATTCAACGGCCTATCCGGCACCCTCTACCTTCGCGACCCCGAGACCGGAACCCAATCCAAGGCGGTGGATTGGGGCCCGCTCGAAGGAGACTGGAGAGACGCGGACCCGAGCGTGTGTTGGGCCGTCCGCAGGGGGGCCACGCACGTCGTGGACGCGGCAGGGGTACTCAGGTGCCGCCACCTCAGCGGGGTCAGCCTCGGGACGCGGTGCGTGCCCATGATGGCCCAAGGACAGCTCGTAGGCCTATTGGTGCTCGCCGCCGGAACCCAGGCCCAAGAGGACGCCTTGGCGACGGTCGGGGACTTCTCGAGCAATGTGGCGGACCAGATCGCACTGGGGATCGCCAATGTGCGCTTGCGAGAGCGCCTGCGACACCAGTCGCTACGAGATCAGCTCACAGGCCTGCACAACCGCCGCTTCTTCGATGGCTGGATGGCCAAGCAGCTCTCCCAGGTACGCCGTTCTGCCGGAACGCTTGGGATCGCCGTCATCGACATCGACCACTTCAAGCGGTTTAACGATAGCCACGGCCACATTGCGGCGGATCGAATGCTGATCGGGTTCGCCCGACTCTTGGAACAGAGCCTGAGGGCGGAAGATGTGGTCTGCCGCTGGGGCGGCGAGGAATTCGTCGTCGCCATGCCCGGCGCGGAGTCTGAGGCTGTCAAAGGCGTGATCCAGCGTATTCAGGCCGCCCTCTCCCAGCTCGAAGTCCTGGGAGACAATGGTATCCCTGTACCTCCCCCCACGGTGTCCGCAGGGGTCGCGAGCTTCCCCTGGAGTGCAAGCCAGCAAAACCAGTTGCTCTTCTGCGCGGATCAAGCCCTCTTTCGGGCGAAAGAGGCAGGGAGAAACTGCGTGATTGTTGCCGAGCCAAAGGCCGAAAGCAAGAGTCCAGAAGACGCCAAGCCCCGACGAAGAGACCTCCCCGGATCGGCCAACCGCGGCTCCCCAGGTGGCGAAGCGATCGCGGGCTGAGCGCCCCTGCGATCTACACTGGCTGCCCGCGCGCGGACGGTCCTCATGAACCCCTCCTGGCCTGTACTCATCGCCCTTGTGGTCACAGCCTGTGCCCCAAAGCGCGCGCAGGCGCCCGCACCACCCGCACCCAGCGGATGGACTATCGACTTCGTTGACGAATTCGAATCGTTCAACGCCGACAACTGGCAAGACCAACTGCTGTGGGTCAACAATGAGCACCAGTGCTACGTGCGCGACAATGCGCACAACACCCGTGAAGTCAGCGACGGCACCATCAAGCTCCGGGTGGTGGCCCTCGACGCGCCCATGCCCTGCGACAACCGGAGCAAGACCGGCGAGCTCCATCCGCCCACGCAGTACGTGGCCGGCCGCATCGCCTCGAAGAACCGAAAGGAGTTCATCAAGGGTCGATGGACCGCGCGGCTCCGGGTCAAAAACAGTGGTCAACCCGGAATGTTCCCTGCCTGGTGGCTGCTCGGCGCTCTGAACAACGAGCCCCCCGTGCAAGAGCCCGACGAGACCGTGTGCTGGCCCCTCACCGGTTCCGGGGAGATCGACATCTTCGAACACCACAGTGACGGCGGGCCGGACCACTACGCTGCCCGCGCCATCGAGAGCACCGGGGAGTGTGGAGGTGGAAACTGGCAATCGCGCATGCTCGTGCAGTCCGCGACCCTGGCAGACTATCACGAGTACACCGTCGAATGGGCAGGTTCAGACCTGGTCTTTCTCTTGGACGGGGCTGAGATCTACCGGTCCGTCGGCCATGGCGACGACTTTCCTGAACCCCTCTTCGCCATCCTCAACTTCGCCAAGATCAACGACGCGCCCATGGGAGGGAGCTGGGAAATGGAAGTGGACTGGGTCCGCCACGAGTCTCGCAGCCCTTGAGCGGTGCTCGACCTATCCGCGAACCACCTTCTTCACGCCTTGGGCTTCGAGCCATCGGGCGACCCGATCCCGCTGGTCTCCCTGCAAAACCACGTCATGGCCCTCGCGCCGGACGCCCACACCGACCTGGCGCTTGAGTGCAGCGCAGACGTCGTCGATGCCGGTACGCACGCCCTGAACCACCGTCACCGTTCGCCCACCACGACCCTTTCGCGTCGAGCGCACCACGACCTTCGGGCCAAAGCTCACCGGGTCGGTGGCCGCCGGTTCAGGTGCGGCGGAGTCGGCGGACTCAGGCTCCGCGCCCCCGGACGCTTGAAAACCGGCTTCCGCCATTAACTCGGCAAGCGATTTGGACATCACACCCTCGGCTGCTGAAGCCATGCATAGTGGCAACGTCACAACAGCGCCGCAGCGTTGAGCGCGACTAGCTCGCAGCCTTGACCGCCCGGAGATCCGAGACCGAGGACGGGCCATCTCGAAGCCAGCCCGTAAGCACCGACTCAAGGGCGTCTGGGTCCAGAGGCTTCGACAGGTGCTCATTCATCCCCGCGTTCAGACAGCGCCGCCGATCCGAGTCCAGGGCGCTCGCCGTCAGCGCGACGATCGGGCACCGCAGACCCAGGCTTCGGATCTCTTCGGTCGCCTCCAAGCCGTCCATGATGGGCATGTGCAGGTCCATCAAGATGAGATCCACTGGGTGGTTCCTCGCATGTTGCACGGCCTCAATCCCGTTGCACACCACAACAGGTGTGATGTCGAATCGCCGGAGAAGGCCCACAATCACGAGCTGATTGACGCTGTTGTCCTCGGCCACAAGGAGCTTGGCGTTGGGAAAGCTGGTGCGCGCGCGTCGACGCTCGGTCTCTGTCGGCGCTTCGCAGCGCGGAAGGGGCAGCCGGATCGAGAAGGTGCTGCCTTCGCCTGGGTGGCTATGAAAGGATATTTCGCCGCCCATTCCTTCGCACAAGCGCTTGCAGATCGCCAACCCAAGCCCGGTGCCGCCAAAACGGCGGGTCGTGGTGGCGTCAGCCTGGGCAAATGCCTCGAACAGATGACTCGCCGCAGCCGCGTCGATGCCGATCCCTGTGTCTGTCACTGACACACACAACTGATCCTGGGCCTGCATGTGGGCGCGCACAGTCACCGTCCCGTTCAGCGTGAATTTGATGGCATTGGACACCAAATTATTGAGCACCTGCCGCACTCGCGTGGGGTCGGCGCGCCCCCAAGCCGGGACGCTAGGCTCGATGTCGACCTGTATGGAGATCCCCTGTTCGAACGCAGCGGGCTCGTAGAACTCCGCCACGCTGCGAATCAGGTCGCCAGGGCTGACAGCGACCTCCTCGTAACGGAGCTGGCCCGCCTCGATCTTGCTGAAGTCCAGCACGTCGTTGAGGACCCGCACCAAGGAGTCCGTCGACGTCTGGAGGGTGGAAACCAGGCCAAGCTGTTCTTCGGAGAGACCGGTGTCGTGGAGCAGCCGCGCCAAGTTGACCACCCCATTGATGGGGGTGCGGATCTCGTGAGACATGACGGCTAGAAACTGGCTCTTGGCATCGACCAAGGACCGCGCCTCTTCTGCGGACTGCTCGGCCATGCGCGTTCGATCAAAGGCCAAACTATGCGCTTGCTTGCGTGCCTTTTCCGCTACCCAAAGGGTGCCCGCCAAAATGAGCAGCCCCGTGGAAGCGCTGAGAAAGATGGTGATCTGCTCTTTGCCAAACCCGCCTCCGGCCAAGGATATGCCCACGACTCGCGCCGCCAAGACGATGCCCAAACCGGGCCAGGCAATGCGGTGGCCATGAAGAAAGACCAGCGACACGAGCCACACGGCCAACCCAACCGAGATCGCCGCGTCATTGGTGGTGGACTGCGCGTCCATAAAGGTGTTCAAGAACAGCACGGAGCTGAACACCACCACGCTGCTGATCTTCCAACGTCCTCCGCGAAGGCTGTAGATGAGGCATCCGCCGATGACGATGAGCTCAGCCGCAGCCAGCCAGGTGCGTGGGTCGAGCGGCCCGCGGGTCGACACCTGGGCGATGGTCAGCGCCAGCATCCCGCACGCCAACGCCGCAGCGAGCGCCCCATGCAGGCGCTCATGCCAGTCCCGATGCCGCCCATCGCCGGGCTCGGGAACCGACATTGGGTTGATCAGTCGATAGAGCTTTCCAATCATCAAGCCACCCCAAGAGGCATCGGCTCCGCCCCCGCGCGGCCTGAGCCCCGCCGGCAATCGAGGTGCCACTTGATTAAAATTAGAATAACTATAAACTAGCTGCACTCCCCCCTCGGGAGTCGGCCCACCGCCATCCCTGCGGTCCGGCTCGCCTATCCCCAAGGAGAACGCAATGAACAACCGATGGATGGTCGCTGGAGCCCTCACCGCGACCGTAGTGACGCGCAGCTTGTCCATGGCATGCCAGCCTGCCCAAACCGGCTCTCAACCGGGCCAAGCGACGAGCGTCGACGCGCCGACCGCAGCTCCCGGAGTGCCCCTCGCAGCGGGCCAACCCAAGCCCAACGCCTTCTGGTGGCCCGAGCGCCTCAACCTGGACCCGCTTCGACAGAACGCAAGAAGCACAGTCCAAATGGGCGATTTCGACTACCCCGCCGCGTTCGAGACCCTGGACCTGGCCGCCGTGAAGAAGGACATCGCCGTGGTGATGACCGACTCACAAGACTGGTGGCCCGCCGACTATGGCAACTATGGACCCCTCTTCGTCCGGCTGGCCTGGCACAGCGCGGGCACCTACCGCATCGCCGATGGACGGGGCGGATCCGACGGTGGCCAACAGCGCTTTGAGCCCCTCAATAGTTGGCCTGACAATGGCAACTTGGACAAGGCCAGGCGCCTGCTGCTTCCGGTCAAACAAAAGTACGGTCGCAATCTGTCTTGGGCCGACCTGATGGTCCTGTCGGGAACCGTCGCGATGGAAGAGATGGGCTTTGAGACCATCGGGTTCGCAGGCGGTCGCATCGATGACGCGGAGCCCGAGCTGGTCTACTGGGGACCCGAAGCCGAGATGCTCGGCGACGACCGCTACCACGGCGAACGAAACCTGGACCAGCCCTTGGCGGCGGTTCAGATGGGCCTGATCTACGTCAACCCAGAGGGCCCCAATGGCGAGCCTGACCCGCTGAAAGCCGCAGCGGACATCCGAGAAACCTTCGGCCGAATGGCCATGAACGACGAAGAGACCGTCGCGCTCATCGCGGGCGGCCACACCTTCGGCAAGGCGCACGGCGCCCACGCCCCCGACAAGTGCGTCGATGTGGCGCCGGCGGGAGCCGGTGTGGAGCACCAAGGCACGGGATGGCACAATAAGTGTGGAACGGGCAAGGGCGCTGATGCGGTGACCAGCGGCCTTGAAGGCGCCTGGACCACCACGCCCACCGCATGGTCGGGTCAGTACTTCGCCAACCTGTTCGCGTTCGACTGGGAAAAAACCAAGAGCCCCGCCGGGGCGACCCAGTGGGAGCCCGCAGGCGGAAAGGGCGAGGGTATGGTGCCCGACGCCCACGACGCGTCCAAGCGCCACGCGCCGATCATGTTTACGACCGACCTGTCTCTCAAAGAGGACCCGGCGTACCGAGAGGTGTCCGAGCGGTTCAACAAGGACCCAGAGGCGTTTCGCCTCGCGTTCGCAAAGGCATGGTTTAAACTAACCCATCGCGACATGGGCCCCCGCTCCCGCTACAAGGGCAACCTGGTGCCGGAAGAGGTGTTCACCTGGCAAGACCCCGTGCCCGCTGTGGACCACCCGCTGGTCACGCCCGCTCAGGTCACCTCGCTCAAGGGCAGGGTCCTGGCCTCGGGTCTGATGGTGCCCGAGCTCGTCCGCACGGCCTGGGCATCGGCGTCTAGCTACCGTCACAGCGATAGGCGCGGTGGGGCGAATGGCGCCCGCATTCGGCTGGCGCCGCAGAAGGACTGGGACGCCAACAACCCCGCCGAGGCCGCCAAGGTCATCGCCAAGCTCGATGAGATCCGCGCCGAGTTCAATGGGGCCGCCGCAGGAGGCGCTCAGATCTCCCTCGCCGACATGATCGTGCTGGGCGGCGCCGCGGCCGTAGAAAAAGCCGCAAAAGACGGCGGAATGGCCATCACCGTGCCCTTCCGTCCCGGTCGCACCGACGCCTCCGCAGAGCAGACGGACGCCGCATCCTTCGATGCGTTGGAGCCCAAAGCCGATGGGTTCCGCAACTACTTCACCGCCGGCACCGCATCGGCCACGGGCCATGCCCTCTCACCGGCCACAGCCCTCATTGACCGCGCCGACCAACTGCACCTAACGGTGCCGGAAATGACTGCTCTCATCGGCGGAATGCGCGTTCTCGACGCCAACGCTGGCCAAGTCAAACACGGCGTATTCACCGACCGACCCGGCACGTTGTCCAACGACTTCTTCGTCAACCTCTTGGACCTCACCACCACGTGGAGCCCAGGATCCAATGGGGTGTTCGAAGGCAAGGACCCGACAGGCGCCGCCCGCTGGACCGCCACCGAGGTCGACCTGGTCTTCGGCTCCAACTCTGAGCTGCGCGCCGTGGCCGAGAGCTATGCGTTCGGCCAGGGAGATGAGCGCTTCATAAGCGACTTCATCGCCGCCTGGAACAAAGTCATGGAACTGGATCGCTACGATCTGGGTTGATCGATGGACCCTTGGGGCCGCCCGAGGGTCAGACACCCCATGTGGCGAAGGAGGCACTCTGAGCACCCGTAGCGAAGGTCGCTTCATGACGACAGACGATGAGATCCGAGAGCTTTTGGCCCCGTCCAAGCTGCGCATCACCGCGCAACGGGTCGGCCTGGCAAGGCTGCTGTTCTCGGGTCCTCACCGCCATGTGGTGGCCAGCGAGCTGCACTTTGAAGCCTGCCAGGCGGGCATGTCCATCTCGCTCGCCACGGTCTACAACACACTGTCGCAGTTCATCCGCGCGGGTCTGCTGCGCGAGGTCTCGGTCCGCGCGACCGGCACCTACTACGACACCAATGTCGAACCGCACTGCCACACCTACGATCCATGCACCGGAACGCTCCGAGACCTGAAGATGCCCGAGGTCCAGCTGCCCGACGGGATACAGGCCGAACATGTGGCCGGGGTAGACCTGCTCTTTTATCTCCGGCCAAACTCCGAAAACCCTGCATCTGTCTGAGGTCCGAGACGAGCGCTGTGCCGCGCACGCCTGTCTGCCACACTCGACGGCGGAGGACTTCTCATGAAGATCGCGCTCCTGACAAGCGGCGGCGACGCACCCGGCATGAACCCAGCGGTCCGAGCCGTGGTGCACGCGGCCCACGCCGCCGGCGCCGAGGTCATCGCCGTGCGCGAAGGATACGAGGGGCTGGTGCACGGGTGGGCCGATCCCATCGGTCCCGCCGATGTGGGCGGCTTGCTCGACCAGGGGGGCACCATCCTAGGCACAGCACGCTCAGCCGCGTTTCGAGAGCGGAGCGGCCGACGCGCTGCCGTCGCGACCCTTCTGCGCCACGCGTGCGATGGCTTGATCGTCATCGGCGGCGATGGCTCGCTCACCGGCGCCTCGATCCTGTCCACCGAGTGGGCCTCCCACGTGACGGGCCTCGTCGAGGACGGAACCGTCGACGCGACAACCGCGGCGTCCCACCCAAGTCTGCGGGTGGTCGGGCTCGTGGGGTCCATCGACAACGACTTCTGGGGCACCGACACAACGATTGGTGGAGATAGCGCGCTGCACCGGGTCATCGAGGCGATCGACGCCCTCACCTCCACCGCGTCATCCCACCAGCGCTCCTTCGTGGTTGAGGTGATGGGCCGCCGGTGCGGCTGGCTAGCTCTGGCTGCGTCCATCTGCACCGGCGCCGACGCGGTGCTGCTCCCTGAAGCGCCGCCGCCGGACTGGAAGGCCTATGTGCTAGGCAATCTGGAGGCCGGCCGTGCCGCAGGCCGCCGGCACTCAGTGGTGATCATCGCCGAGGGCGCATGCGATGCCGTGGGCGCACCGATCACCGCCGAGATGGTGCGCGAAGCCTTGCACAATGAGCTGAAGCTCGACACCCGAATCACTGTGCTCGGTCATGTGCAACGAGGCGGCGTGCCGTCTGGATTCGACCGTATCATGACCACTACCCTCGGGGTCCGCGCTGTCAAAGAGATGATTAAAGGCGATGATCGCGCCATCGTCTTTGGCACCAATGGCCCCGACCTCGTTCGCCATGATCTCGATGAGGCAGTGGCGAACAGCCGGGCGGCCAGCGACGCTGTTGG
>JBGCER010000095.1:0-13708 GCA_045106515.1 Myxococcota bacterium | reverse complement strand
GCGACGCCGTAGTTATAGCAGGCCCAACCTGCATTTTTGGGATAGCAAGAGTCGGCCAAGGTGTACTCAAATGCGTTTCGAAGGCCAGCGGTTCCCGTGTCTTCTCGAAGGGTGTCCAGCACCGCCCAGCCGCACGCGTTTCCGTCCGCCTTCAGAGCGCCGCAGCCCAGTCGCGCGATCTTGAAGCCCTCCTTGAAGTCTTGCGGGACGAGTTTGCCGTCCATGTAGATGGCGGCGAGGTCAGCGCACGCCGCAGCAATGGATGTACAAGCCAACTTGAGATGGCGAACCCCCTCTTCGCGTTCTCCGACCGAAAGCTGGTGGTGGCCCAACTTCCGACACGCGGCCAAGTCGCCGAAGTCGCCCTCGGAAGGTTTTCCATTACACAAGACGAGCAGCTGCTCGGGGGATGCTTCGGAACTGGAATGCGCGGAGCCCGTGCACGCGGTCAGACCGAGGAACACTGTCATTGCTGCGCTGACTCGCATCTTCGCTACCTCGGCTGGCTTGTCTCGATCGACGCTAACGCGGTCGCGCTCGCCGAATAGTGAATCGCAGCTTGGCTGTATGAACTCGTAGCCGTGGCGGCCACTTCGGCAAGGTGCTCCATGGTCCGTACGTTTGCCTCTCTGCGCAATGTGAGCTCGGCGCGTATTGCAGCATTGTGTGCGTCTTGGCCGAAGTCTCGCTGTTCGCGGGCCTCCCGATACGCCTTCGAGCCCACGCCATCTCCGATCGGGATGTCCAAGAAGGCGCGATCACCGTACTCTTTATACAGCGTGCCCTCTCCGCCTCCGTGGGCGTCGATGCCATGTCGATCCCACTCTTGGTCGAGCACCTTCAGCACGGCTTCCATGGCCGTTCGGCGGTGGTAGACCTCGGCCCAGGCGTCGGCCACGGGTCCGACTTCGAGCGCTCCGGCGGCTTGTCGCTCAGCATTGGGGATCATGGCGAGGAGGGCTTTGCAGCGCGAGATAAGCTTCTCTGTTCGACGAATTTCAGCGGAGCGGATGCTGTCTGCGACCTCCGGGTAAGCCCCTTGGTTGTTGAGGTCGAGGAGCCGGTTTTCTTGGTTAGCAAGCACTTTGATGAGCTCGGCCTGGTCTCCGAAGCTTCCTTGCTCAAAGAGGGTTGTCGCCTTTTCGAGCTTCCGCTCCACCGCCCTATGCCCCTCGACCCCAACCCACGTCTCGCTACCCTCCAGCCCCAAGTGCACTTGGTCCGCCACCCCCGGTCCACCCTTCCCCAGGAGCCTGCCTAGCAGCAGGTCTACGTCGCCTCCGGACTGGCCGAAGTCTTGGACGGCTTGGCGTTGGGCGGCGCGGTCGGTGCCGGCGTTGCGCATCTGGTGCAGGAAGGTCTGCACACCGTAGGGGAGGCCGACGACGTCGGCGCTTTCGTCGTAGTTCTGGGCGGCTTTGGCCAGGCGGTCGAGGCTGCCGGGGCCGTAGTCCATGGCCACGTCCCAGCTTCCGGGGGTGGCGGGGCCGCTGGGCTTGCGGTCGAAGTCCGCGAGTCCGGTGATGCGGCCGATGTCCTCGGCGTTGCCCTGGGCGCTGCCGTTCTTCACCCGACCGACGGCGAGGACGCGGGAGTCGACTTCGCTCCCGTCGGCGTCGGTGTCGGTGAAGGCCAAAGTCCCTTGGTCGGCGTCGATGGAGGCGACGTAGTCTTTGACGAACCGATGGGCGCTGGCTTTGGAGGTCGTCCGCCCATCTTCGGCGTGGCGTTGGCTGCCATCGGGGTGGGTGGTGGTGGTGTCGGTGCGCTGCTGGCCGCCGTGGTACCCGATGAATCCGACGTTGGCATTGGCGCTGACGCCATCGGTGCTGATGTCTCGCTGTTCCCCGCGCTGCACGCCGGGCCCTTCGGTGGGGGTGCCGCCCATGAGCAGCTGGCGATAGGCGGCGTCAGGACCGGCCGTGCCTGTCTTGAGGGTCCACACGTCTTCGCCACGCTGGCCGAGGGTGCCTTGCACGCCGACGTCGAGGCCGGCGGTGCCGAGGCCGGCGGCCGCTCCGGCGTTGGCTTGTGCGTGGCGGGTCACCTGGACCCACCCGTCTCCGAGTCCGGTGATGCTCACCCCGGCGCCGACGCCAGCGGTGACCCCCGCGGACAGGTTGCCGACGGGCGCGGACACGGATCCCGCGGCGGAGACGTCGGCGCTGATCTGGCCCCCGACGGTCTCGCCTTCTTCGAGGCCAGCGACGGCAGATGGCGAGAGGAAGTTGAGCTCGGAGCCGTCGGGCATAGGGAGGGTATACCAAGCTTCGGCCTGGGCTTTGGTGTCGAAGTGCTTATTGCCATTGAGCTCGAACACCACCTGCCCGCCCATGGATGCGCTGCCCCCAAGGGTGTCGCCGGTGGTGGTGCCCAGGCTTTCGGTGCTGGTGAGGCCAGCGGCCATGAGCGAACTCTTGGTGACGGGCATGGCGTAGGCCACGGTCCAGCCGCCGGAGCCCTGCTGTACGGGCCTCTGGGGGCGAATGTCGACCTGTTGACTGGACGAGGCGGACGCGAAGGCGGTCTGGCTTCGCCCGGCTCCAAGCGCGCGATGGGAACCTTCTTGGGTGAGGTCGGTAGACGGCAGCTTGGCTCGGGCGCCAATGGTGTTTCTGGAGCCGATGCCTCGCTCGCCGATGGTGAGACGGCCGGAGCCTTGTAGGCTCACGTCATTATCGAGGTCGGCGTGGACGCCGACGTCGGCCCGGAGCTCGCCGTCTCCCATGGACAGCTCGCCTTTGGGTTTGCCCGCCATGTCGGGGTTTTCAAGGTAGAGGCCGCCATGAACGCCGTTGCGGTCGACCCGAGCCGAAACACCGCCTTTGGGCGCATCTTTCTTGTCATCTCCCATCAGCTGCACCCGGCCCTCCGCACCTGCGCGAGACACGGACCACGACGCTTTGTTGTACACCTGGGAAGGGTCGACCTCGGACTTCCAACCTGGGGTTTCGGCGCTGCCTTTGACCTTGGGCGCGGCCCCGGTCCGCACCGGCTTGTGCACGCTGCGGGCCCACGGATCGCCTGCGGGATCGGGGGCGCCGCCCGCCGCGGAGGGCGAGGCGTGGGCTGAGGCGCTCCGTTCGCCTCCATCGCCGTCATCGGCGAGGGCCTGAAGGGTAGGGGTGTCGTTCGCGTTGATCGACGCGGGGGCGTCGCTGTGGGCACCCTGGGCCTCGTGCGGCGACGCGCCGACGACGGAAGGGCTCCACGATGGGGCGGGCTGACTGTGGGCCGGCTCCTGCACCTGTGGGAGTCGGCATATGCGCTGCTGTTTTCCGGACATAGGTCCCCCCGAACTCTCGATCGCCTCGCGGGTTGTGGAGAGGACCACGCCCGCGGACGGCTTGATACTCACACGGTACTCAGGAGGTGACGATTGTCGCGGAAATCTGAGCCGTGTGTGGATTTAGTGGCCTTAAAGCTTTGATATTTGAGACGAACTTTTGCCAGGGTCTCGTGTACTCGGTCGGTCGCCGTGGCCCCGCGGGTGGTCGAACCACGCCCCCCCCGACGTGGTTCAACCCAGCGGCGCTCCACGCCCCCCCCGACGTGTTTCGCCACTGCGCAACAGGTCGGCTTAGTCCGCGGCGGACCGGCGCATCAGAGCCAGCAGGAGTGCGGCTTCATCGCGCTCATCGGGGTGCTCGTGGTCGAAGCTGCAGCGAGTGCGGAGCCGGACTTCGCCCTGCCAGATACTGACGTCGCCGCCTTCGCTGACGATGTTGTACAGGCTTCCGCGGACCACCGGGTCTTGGAGCAGCGCCAGTGTGGCGTCAGGCGTGGCGCTCTGGATGTAGACCAGATCGTCGAACTCGCTATCACCGGCTTGAAGCTCTTTGCGGACCAGCTTGGTCAGCCTGTTGACCATGTTCTCGCGGCCGAACGACGCCTTGATGCCCTTGAAGCGATCGCTGCGCCAGGACCGGGTCGTGAGGTGGGTGGTCTTGCTGGCGAGCTGGACCCCGCTGACGTTGAAGCTGGCCGTGTGGGCTTTGTAGTTGGTCTCGACGGTCGCCCCGAGGGCGTACACCCCGGCGAGGACCCGTCGGGATGGGTCCGTGGGCTTCGTTGTGGGCGACGTGGCAGGTTTTGCCAGCATGGGGTCGGCGGCCTGAATCGGCATTGTACCTCCTATGTCCGACGATGTGCCCCAGCGGCCCGTCCGACATGCATAGACTAGGCATAGGCTGGGTCTGGGTCACGGAAATCGGAGGCGTGTCTGGATTAGAAAGGGTTTACCCTTCTGAATCGCGCGACGAATTTTGCCTTTTTGTTCGGGTGCGGCCCTGACCGAGCAGATCCTGCAGCTCATCGGGCACGACAGGCGCGCCGACGGGTAGCGCCTGGTGCTGCATGCGCTGGAGATCGACGATCCAGTCATTGAGCGCCACCGGCACGGGCCCGCTCCAGTCGCCAATGTGCAGTGTCGGTTCGCCATGGGTTCGCGAGACCGTGACCTTGGTGCTTTCGGTGGGCACCCGCACGATGGGCTGGCTTCGGTCTCTGGGGTCGACGACGCTGATAAATCTAGAATTTGCCTCTATTTTGAGGGCGGCAGGTCCGCTCCACTGCCCCTGCCACACCGGTCGCCACAGCCACCAGAGGGTGAGGCCAAGACTCAACAGGAAGAAGATACCGAGGACCAGCCCGTTCGCGGAAGGGGTGATCGCAATGCCTCGAACGAGCCCGCCGATCAGGACCCCGTAGACGATCAGGGGTAGCAGCGTCGAGATGATCCGCCCTTGAAGGACCCGGCTCCGTGTCGCCCACTGGGCCGTGAGTCCGTCTAGGTGGGTCTGTTGGCTCTGAAGGATCGGCTGTCTGGTGTCCGCAGCGAGCCATCGCGCGATCAAGCTCTTTACGTAGAACAACAGGCCCGCGTGGGCCACGAAGAACACCGCGTTGAACGAGAACAGATCGTTCTTGCCGATGTCGAGCATGACCCATTCGATCATCCATGCCACAACGGGGGCGTACGCGAGCAAGCACAGACAGACGAGCGGGTCCGAATACCAAAACCGCTTGCCCGTCATGCATCCGCTCCTAGCTGTGGGGCTCAGACGAGCATAAGCCAGGGGCTCTCAACGTACTTCCGCACAGCCTGCAAGAACATGGCGCCGGTCGCGCCATCGATGACCCGGTGGTCGCAGGTCATGGTGACTTTCATGCGGTTGGACTGCACCAAGTCGCCATCGTCGTCGAACACAGCTCGCTTTTCAAGGGTGCCCACGGCCAAAATCGCGCTCGCAGGCGGATTAATGATGGCGGTGAACTCCTGGATACCGAACATGCCCAGGTTGCTGATGGTGAAGGTGTTGTCGCTGTACTGCTCGGGGGCGAGCTTGCCGTTTTTGGCCTTGCCCGCCAGGTCTCGGATTTCACCAGCGATTTCGGACAGGCTCTTATTGTCGGCATTGCGCACGACGGGGGTGATCAGGCCATCGGGCAGGGCCACGGCGATGCCGATGTCCACGGAGCCGTTCTGAGTGATGGCCTTGTCGCCCCAGCTCGCGTTGACCTGCGGAGACTCTCGTAGGGCGCGGGCCACGGCCAGCGTGAGCATGTCATTGTAGCTGATCTTGACGTCGGGCAGCTTGGCCTTGAGGTCGGTGCGCAGGTCCACAAAGGCATCCATGTCTAGCTCGATGGTGAGGTAGAACGTGGGGATGTCTTGGTGCGACTCAAGCAGGCGCTTGGCGATGGTCTTGCGCATGGGGGAGTTGCGCACGATGGTGTCTTGCCGGGTGGCGACCGAGGCGCCAGCGGCTGCGGGCTTGGCGTTGAGCACGTCGTCTTTGACGATGCGGCCGCCGGGCCCAGAGCCCTGGATCTGCGCCAAGTTCAGGCCCTTATCGGCGGCGATCTTCTTGGCCAGAGGACTGGCGAGGATCCGGCCTTCGACGGTGGCGGCCTGGATGTCCCCGGGAGGGTCCATGAAGTTGAGAGAGAGGGTCCGACCCGACCACTGGCGCTCTTTGGGAGGCGCAGGAGCCTTGGTGGGCGCTGGTGCAGCGGCCTTGGGCGCGTCCGCCTTGGGCGCGTCGGCCTTGGGCGCGTCGGCCTTGGGTTCAGCGGCTGCGGCGCTCGCGGCAGAATCTCCACCGCCCAGCTCCGACTTACGCGCCTCAAACGCCGTGAGTAGGTCGGCGATATCTTCGTCGGCCGCCTGTCCGATGATGGCGATGGGGTAGCCCGCAGGCACCTCGTCTCCTTCTTCGATCAGGTGCTTGATCATCACGCCATTGTCGAAGACCTCGGCCTCCATATTGGCTTTGTCGGTTCCGACCTCGGCCATGACGGTCTGGGGCTTGAAGGCTTCGCCCTCTTTGACCCGCCACTCCACGAGGGTGCCCACTTCCATTGTGGGCGAAACGGCTGGCATCTCGTAAAACTCGGCCATATCGGGCTCCCTAGCGACCGCAGACGGTGCGTGCGGCGTCGACGATGCGCTCAAGCGAAGGCATGACGAGCTTTTCGAGGTTGGTGGCGTAGGGCTGGTTGAGGTCCCGGTTGGTGACCCGCAGCACTGGGGCGTCGAGGGCGTCGAAGCAGGCTTCGCTCACTCGCGCGGCGATCTCGGCGCCGACTCCCGCGTATGGGAAGCCTTCCTGCACCACCACCATGCGGTGGGTTTTGGCGACGGCAGCGTAGAGGGCTTGCTCGTCGAGGGGACGGATGGTGCGCAAGTCCAGGACCTGGGCGCTGATGCCGTGCTGGGTCTGAAGCACCTCTGCCGCGTGCAAGCAGTTCATGATCTGCTTGTTCCAGCTGACCAAGGTCACATCGGTGCCTTCGCGCTTAATATCGGCCTTTCCAAGCGGGATCAGGTACTCTTCATCGGGCACTTCGCCCTTGAAGCCGTACATGAGCTCGGACTCCATGAACATCACCGGATCCGGGTCGCGGATGCTGGTTTTGAGCAGGCCATAGGCGTCTGCCGGGTCGCAGGTGCTCACCACCTTGAGGCCCGGGAAGTGGGCGAAGATCGACTCAAGGGCTTGAGAGTGCTGGCTACCCAGGTTTTCTGCGGCGCCATTGGCGCCCCGAATGACCAAGGGCACGGTGTATTGGCCCGCTGTCATCTGCACGATCTTGGCCGCGCCATTGATGATCTGGTCGTAGGCCACCAACGAGAAGTTCCAGGTCATGACCTCCAGGATGGGTCGCAAGCCGGCCATGGCCGCTCCCACGCCCAGGCCGATGAAGCCGTTCTCAGAGATGGGCGTGTCGATGATTCGACGGTCGCCGAACTCGGCGAGCATGCCTTGGCTGACCTTGTACGCGCCGTCGTAGTCAGCCACCTCTTCGCCCATCAGGAAGACGCGGTCATCTCGGTGCATTTCTTCGGTCATGGCCCGGCGAAGGGCTTCGCGGAGCTGCAATACCGCCATGTTAGGCCCCCTCGGCGTAGGTGTAGTCGTAGAGCTTGGCCGGATCGGGCAGCTCGGCGGCATCGGCGAAGTCGTAGGCGTCTTGAGCCTCGTCGTTGACCGAGGTGTGAATGGCGTCGAGGTCCGCGTCGGTGACGCCCATTTCCTTGAGTCGGCCAATCGCCAACTCTAGGCAGTCTTTCTCGGCTTTGACCTCGTCGAGCTCGCCGTCCTTGCGGTACTTGGCGGGGTCCGACATGGAGTGGCCGCGGTAGCGGTACGTGACGGCTTCGAGCAGGACCGGGCCCTTGCGAGACCGGGCGTGGTCGACCGCGCGCTTAACGTTGTCGTAGACCTCGGTGACGTCGAATCCTTGGAACTGCCAGCGCTTCATGCCCACGCCATCGGCTCGGCGAGACATGTCTTGGATGGCGCTGTACCGCTCGATGGACGTGCCCATCGCGTAGTAGTTGTTCTCGACGATGAACACCGTCGGCAGCTTCCACAGCTGGGCGAGCAGCAGGGCCTCGTAGAACGCGCCCTGTTGGGCGGCGCCGTCGCCGAGGTAGCAGAGCGAGACCGTGTCTTCGCCGCGGTAGCGAGCCGCGAATGCAGCGCCCGCAGCGAGGGGGACGTGTCCGCCCACGATGCCGTAGCCGCCCCAGAAATTGCGCTCTTTGTCCGCCAAGTGCATGGACCCGCCCACACCGTGGGTGGTGCCCGGCGCCTTGCCGAAGAGCTCGGCCATGACGGCGCGAGGCGGGGTGCCTTTGGCCATGATGTGACCGTGGTCGCGATAGGCGGTCACCACAACATCCTTGGGTTCCAAGGCGGCGGATGCACCCACAGCGACCGCTTCTTGGCCGATGTAAAGGTGGCAGAATCCCAGAATTTTGCGCTGGGAGTACGCCTTCGCGGTGAGTTCCTCGACCCGGCGGATCAAGGCCATCATCCGGTACATTTCGAGGAGCTGTTCCTTGCTGACGTCGGTGGACGACGTGGACGTGGAACTCGTCTTGGACTCGGGCGCCATGTGGTGCTCCCGGGGCGGTTCGGGGTGTCTCGGGGTGTGGGCGTAGCACAAGGCTAGCGCCGTCGGCAACCAAGGTCGGCACGCATGACGGTCCCTGTACGTTGGTCGCGCTTGCCGGGCCTCAGGCGAGGAGGATACCCGCCCTGTCCCCGCGCGCCCCCTGGAGCCCCATGGAATTGCTCGATCTGCTCAAGAAGGGCGAGATCGCCACGTTCAACGCCACTCGCACCTCGCGGAGCCGGCCGGATTTGTTTGCGGCTGAGCTGCCGGAAGCGAACCTGACTGGGGCGGACCTGACTGGCGCGAACCTTGAAAAGGCGGACCTGACGGGCGCTGATTTGACCGACGCCACACTCGTGCAGGCGAATGTCGCCGGTTCTGATGGTTCGGGGATCAATCTCACCGGAGTGCTCGGCCTCAAGGTCAAGCTGCGAGGCGCATGGTGGGACCACGCCAATCTAGATGGCGCAGATCTGTCCCGCGGCGACCTGACGGAGATCGTGCTGCAGAACGCCACGGGCGACGATCTGCGCTTGGTGGGCGCCAAGCTGCGCCACGCCGATCTCACCGAGGTGCACTGGCCCGATGTGGAGCTGTCCGAATCGCGCCTGCACCACGCCAAGCTCGTGCGGGCCAACCTGGTGCGCGCCGACCTGACGGAGGCGGTGGCCACCGAAGCGGATCTCACCGATGCCATCCTCGATGGAATGACCGGAACGAACGCTAATTTCAATGAGTCCAACCTCACGAATGCTCGGTTCGTCGGCGGCCGGATGCAAGGGGCCAGCTTCTCGCAGGCGGACCTGACTGGGGCGGACTTCTCGGGCTGCGACATGACTCGGGTCAACCTGTCCGGGGCGACTCTGGTGGGCACCAAACTGTCTGGCGCGTGCCTGGCGGACGCCAACTTGGAAGGCTGTGATCTGTCCGAGGCCGTGTTGACTGGCGCGGACCTGACCGGCTTGGACCCCCGATCGCTCGGCATGACCGAAGAGGCCATCGAAGGGCTCGCGAGCTGGGGCGCGCCGGTGATCGAAGACGCGCCCCTGGTGGTGGGAGAGCCCGCGGCAGGGCGCCATGGCGACAAGGTCGCGCTGCTCTGGATCAACCCGGACTCCGAGACCCTCAATACTCTGCGTTGGGCGTTGATCGGCGGCAAAGAGACCACACTTGGCACGCTGCCCATGTCCGCCGAGGGCATCTTGGCTCGGGCGATCGTGTCGACGGAAGACGGCTTCCTCTTGCTCTTGGTCCAAGATCGACCCGGCGGTGCCGCGTTGGTTCGGGTGCCTTTGAGCTTGACCGGTGAGCTGGGCCGCTCGGCGACGTGCCCCCTGCAATACCCGCCGGCCGTGGTTCCGGTTGCCGAGGATCGAAAGGGAGAAATCTGGATTACGGGCCTCGCTCGGCGGGGGCCGACGCTGGTCGTCCAGAAGCTCGGGGAAGAGGGCTTGGAGCTCGTGCACTCCGAGCGTGTCGCGACCGCCACAGGGTTCTGGAGCGATCATCACGCGGTGGTGGCCACTCGCGGCGGCGTCGTGATTGGCGTCGGCGCCGATGGCACCGGCAAGCCCACCCGGATCCCCCAGGGCTTCCCTGGAAAGGCGGCGAAGGTCGTGTCCACCTCATCGGGCCTCATCGCGGTGTGGTTCGAGCCGCCCGCCAACTCAGAGGTGCCCGGACATCTGCGGTGGTCGGCTCTCGGTGGCCGAGGCCAGCCCGAGGTTCGCACCCTCAAAGAGGCGGATCGGGTGTCGAGCCTGGACGCTGTGGTCGGCCCGGATGGCGTTGAGGTGGCCTGGGTGGAGCAGCACGGCATGCTGTCTACGCTCGTGTTCCGCGCGTCTTTGCCGTCCGGAAAACTGTCCTTCATCGAGGCGGTGGGCGACGGCGGTCACGAGGTGCGCTGGGCCAAGGGCCGTCCCGGTGAGGCTCCCGCCCTGGTGGTGGCCACGATGGACGAAGCGGTGCTCGCCGTAGTGGGTGATAAAGTGGTCGGAAAGATCGGCGAATGACGCCGATCTTTCGAGAGAGAAAAAAAGATCGCGTCTCGGAGTAGCGCTCTCTGACGGTGCTGGTGTCCCAAGGAACGACAGACGGACACCCACTCACCGGAGAGGAGCACTCATGCGCATCTTGACCCTTGCTACGACCGCTATTGCTGGACTCGCCCTTCAGGGCTGCATTTACTACGAGGATGACTGTGGCGGCGGCGATGACTGCCGCTGGGACTTCGAAGACGACCGCAGCGACGACGGCGACGGCTGGTGCGATGTCGACGACGAAGACGATGATGACTGTGACGATGAAGACGAGGCCCCGGTCTACGAGTTCTCGCTGAACCCGAGCAACGCCGAGCAGGGCGAGACCTTCCTGGCCACTTTGTCGGTGGAAGGGGAGTACGACCTGTCCACCATCGTCAGCGTCGAGATGAATGGCGCCGACGTTCGTTGGCAGGAGCTGCGCGACAATGGCGTCATGCTCTTGGTCGACGCTCCGGAGCTGGGTTCGGTCGATGTAGTCATCACCGAAGCCGACGGCGACGTGGTGGTCGTAGAAGCGGCGTTGACCGTGTCCGAGATCGGCTCGGGCAATAGCGCCGACGACTGCGAGTGATTCGGTGGCTCCACGGATCCCCACTCCAAGTTTGTCGAGCGGTGCGACGTTGCCGCCGTCCGCTATGCTGACAAGCGCGCCAGCTCGGCGTCGCCAGGGGGTGGCCGTGGGGCCGACCGCGTTCGACATCACCGCCCTGTACCGGCGTTACGGCTCGATGGTCACCTATCGATGCCGGACGCTCTTGGGCAATGACGCCGACGCCCAAGAAGCATGCCAAGAGATTTTCTTGAAAATGCACAGATATCGTGACCAATGGCGCGGTGAGGCCAGCCCCACCACCTACCTGTACAAGGTCACGACCACCACCTGCCTCAATCGCATCCGCACTCGCCGACGGAAGCCGGAAGAGCTGTACGATGAGATGCCGCAGGTGGCTCCCGAGGGCGGCTACCACAGCCTCTCTCCCATGAAAGGCGTCGAAATTCGCCAGCTCGTCGATCGCTTGATGTCCAAGCAAGACGAGCGCACTCAGGCCTGCGCGATCTACCACTTTGTCGACGGCATGACCCACGACGAGACCGGCGCCATGCTGGGCATCAGTGGGGCGGCCGTCCGCAAGCGCATCGCCCGTTTCCGAAAGAGCGTTCGGGACAACCCGCCCTCTTGGCTAGATCTGGAGTCATCGTGAGGAACGAGGCGCCCAATACGCTATTGCTGCACCGCTATCATCAGGGGGAGCTGCAAGGCTCCGTCCGCGAACAAGTGCGTGCGGCCATCGAGTCGGACCCCGAGACGCGGGAGCGCTACCAGGCGCTTCAAGCGAACGAGAGCGCCTTCGCGGTGCAGTCCTTGCCGCCTTGGCTGGTCCAAGAGTCTAGGCCTTCGTTCTGGCGAACGTGGATGCCGGTCTGGGCCCCCATGGGCGCCTTGGTCGCCGTGGGAGCCGCGGTGCTCATCGCGGTGAATGTGCCCGCCCTCACTCCATCCGGCGTGCCCGGTGTAGACGTCGCTGACGTACTCATCGAGAAGGGGGAGCTGCCCGAGCTCGAGGTGTGGGTGGACGCGGGCTCGGGCCCCCGGCCCTTGCGCACCTTCGACGATGGCGAGGTCGAAGCGCTGGGCGAAGGGGCTCATGTACAGCTCGTCTTCCAAGCTCGTGGGCGGCGTTTTGTCACCTTGGCCGGCCGAGACGGCACCGGCGAGATCGAGGTCTATGACAGCATCGAGGTTCGGGGCCGAGAAGGCTTGATCCAAGCACCTTTTGGGCTGGTGCTGGACGATGCACCGGGGCCCCAAGAGTTCTTTGCACTGGGTCATGATGAGCCGCTCACCGCCCGCGACGTTCAGCGGCACGTCGAGCAAGAGACAGGCGACCTGAATCGAGTCGCGGTCCCGAAACAATAGGGCGAGCAGAGCGGAGGCTCATGACGAGGGAACGACAGGCGTTGCGGAAGGGACTCGGGCTTGGGCTCGGGGTGCTTGCGTGCGCCTGCGCCTTGGGCTCTTCTCCGGCGCTTGCACAGGATGAGGCTCCGGTTCGCCATGCTCTCGTCATCGGCGCCAACGATGGCGGGGGAACCCTCACGCCCCTTCGCTATGCTGAGCGCGACGCTGAGCAGATCGTCGATGTCTTGACCGAGCTGGGCGGGTTCCGAGAAGATCGGGTCACTGTGCTGTACCAGCCCAATCGGGAGACCGTGCAGGCGGCGCTGGCCCACCACGCGGCCCTGGCCGAGGCCGCCGACGATGACCTCTTCGTCCTGTACTACTCGGGTCACGCCGACGCCCAAGGGTTGCGTCTGGGTCCCGAGACCTACTGGTTTGACTCGTTAAAGCACGATCTTCGCGACATCAACTCCACGGCGCGTCTGGGGGTGTTGGACGCGTGCCGCTCAGGCTCGATCACGCGGTTCAAAGGTGCGAAGGTCGCGCCGTCGCTGTTCGCGGGCCAAGACCGACTGGCGGCGACGGGCGAGGTGTGGCTCACCGCCACCTCCGCCGATGAGGTCGCCCAAGAGTCCGAGAGCCTGCGAGGCGGATTCTTCACCCACTACTTGGTTTCTGGGCTGCGGGGAGCTGCGGATACCGGCGATGGGCTGGTCGATGTAGACGAGCTGCGCAAGTACACCTACGACAAGGTCGTGGCCCGCTCGGGTCAGGCAGGTGCGACCCAGCGGCCCCACTTCGACGTCAACCTCTCGGGCTCCCAAGGCCTGGCACTCACCGACGTTCGGCGCGCAGACGCCACGTTGATCCTAGATCAGGGCGGGCCCGGCCAGGTGTCGGTCCTCCGGGTGGCAGACCGGACCCAGCTCGCGGAGGTCGAGGTCACGCCCGACCGAGACGTGCGCCTGGCATTGCCGGCGGGGCGCTACTTTGTGCGCCGTCGGGACCGTGACGGAGAGCTGTGGGAGGCACAGGTTGCGCTCACGTCCTCGCTACCCGTGGAGGTGACGAGCTGGCGCTCGGTGACGGCGGAAATGGCCATGGCCCGAGGCACATCCAAGGTGGACGCGTTTCAGAATCGCGTGCGTCATTATCGAGAACGTAGCCAGGGTTTCGTCGAGGACCTCAACCTAGGAGAGAGCCCCACGGTGGCGGGCTCCCTGTCCTTGCTGGTGCCGGGTGGGGGGCAGCTCTACAATGGAGAGCGCACCAAGGCAGTGGCCTACTTCCTTGGAACGGCCTCGATTATCGGTGGCGCCACTGTGTTCTCCTTGGGCAGCAATGACGGCCGTCGCAC
>JBGCER010000094.1:0-7614 GCA_045106515.1 Myxococcota bacterium | reverse complement strand
CATCGATGTCTTCGGTCCAGAGCGCGATGCAGCTGCCGTCCACAACGACCTCCATCTGGTGCGCGGTGCCGCTGGGAGACCAGGCGATGTTCAGGTTGCTGTCTGGGGTTAGCGTCGGGTCTGCCGAGTCGATGATGAATGGCTCGGGCAGGCTGAAGGTGGAGCTTGGGGCTCCATCATCAACGTCACGGTCGAAGCGGACGACGAAGTCGGAGTCGGTCGGGGCCACGTCGAAGGTGGTGACGTAGCTGTGCAGTGTGCCCAAGGTGCGCTGCTGCAGGTCCTGTTCGGTCTCGCCCATGACTGCCGTCAAGCTGTCGGTGCCGGTCAGGTCGACGAAGGTATTGCTAACCGGGCCTCCGGCGCGCAGGATCGCCACGACCTCGGTGCCGCCAGCGCCGTCGGCTTCACCGCTGATGATGGCGGACATTCCGTTGGTCAGCAGGTCTTGTGACTCGATGTCTTCACAGGCCGTCGCCAAGAGGGCGATGCTCGCCAGAGCCATGAGTGTTCGCATGAGAATCCTCCGAGGTGTGAACGCCTAGCCCTATGGACACCGTCCCGCATTCAGACCGGACGCGTGGGAGAGCTGAACGTTAGAACGGAGTTTCTACCGGAAATTTGGGTTGGGAATGCCCATCTCCGCGGGGTCCATCGGCACCACGGGGGCGACGATCATGGGGTCGACAAGCTCCACGGCCTCGGGCAGCAAGGGCTCGTCCATCTCCTCGTCGTCCAGGTCGTCTTCGTCGTCGTCTTCTTCGTCGTCGCTCAGATCACCAGGTCGCCGTGCATTGGTGGAGGGGCTGTTCGCGCGTTGCTCCGCGGTCAGCTTCCGGCGCTCTTCGCGTTCGAGGCGGGCTTTTTCGCGTCGCGCTTCGACCTCTTCGCTGGTGGAGCCCGCGGCAGGGGAGGCGCGTGGCGTGCGGGCTTTCCGCTGCCGTTCGGCGCGAATGCACTTTGCGTCGATGCGATCAATGCTGCAGTTGAGCGTGTAGTGGTACTTGCCATCGTCCCACTTGGCGTCGCGCATGAAGCCTTCGAAGGTCTTGAGCTGGCCGCCCACATTGCCCACGACCAAGGTGCCGCGCATACGGCTGCGCTGCATGTTGTCGTTGAGGGTCAGGGTCAGGTCCAGATCGAGATCGGCCAGATCGCTGCGCAGCGTGCCCTTTTTGACCACCGCCTTGCCGTCTTTGACGTCGAAAACCAGGTCGAGCTTGCCGACGTTGATGTCGCCCAGCTCGAAGGCACCTCCGGACAGCGGGTCGGGGATGGTCAGGTTGACCACGAAGGACTCGCCGTCCAATCGTAGGCGTCCATCATGGTCTTTCGCTGTTTTCCCGATATCTAGGTTCAGGTCCAGCTCGATATCCCCAGAGCCGCTCATGGACGCGCCCATGGGGGCGAGCAATGCGCCGAGGGCCTGAACGCTGAGCTTGGGGGCCTCGGCCTTGATCGAGGACAGGGCGATGGGGTCTTGGGATCGATCGAGCTCCGCATCGATGATCAGCTGGCTATCTTGGAGCTGCACCACGCCATGAATGGGGAGGCCGCCGCTGATCAAGGAGAAGATCGAGGTCCGTGCGCTGACGCTGTCTGCGAGCAGCACAGGGGACGCGCTTCCATCCTTGACCGAGAGCAGCGTGGCATCATGCAGGCTCAGTCCGGCCCACCACGGGCTCGAACTGGACGCCTTGAGCGCGATCGAGCCCTTGGAGGCCTTTTGCACCTCGTAGGCGGCGCGGTCAACCACCGCTTGAGAGGGGAAGGTCACCCACCATGTGACGGCGCAGATCAGGACGAACCACACCGCGCCCACTGCAATACCGAGGATCCACTTGAGCATGGCTACTCCTTGACCAGTTCGTAGGCCACAAGGTCGATGGTGCTGGTCATCATGCGTTCGCCCTTCACAAACTGACGTTTGTAAGAGACGTTCTCGGTGACCATGAACCCGGCGGTCTCGATGTCATGTACGAGCGCGAGGGTGCCTTTGAGCGGGGCTTTTTGGATCTGGACGCGGTAGCGCGTCTCTTTGAGGCTGCCTCGGGTCTCCGAAGCGAGTCGGTCGATGCTGCGCAGCATCTCGCGCACGCCATGCTCACTTGCTTTTGTTTCAATATATGAGCTTGGAACTTGCTTTTGGGCTCCAAGTCGCTGCTCCGCGCTGGCGATCATCTCTTCGGCGCGTTTGTACTGCACCTGCTTGAGCTGAAGCTGTTGCAAGGTCTTGTTTCGACCGGCGAGGTCTTCTTCTTGGCCCGCCAGATCCGTGCTGGTGTACCACCACAGCCCGGCCATCCACACGATGCCGAGCAAGATGAGCAAGATGCCCAGCAGGTTGCGGCTGCGTGGAGGCAGACGTTCGATCTGCGCGCGGGCTCCGGCGAGGAGGGAGCTGCCTGTGGAAGCCATGCTAGCCCTCCTCGGGGGTGGCGCTGAAGTCGCAGGAAACCGTGAAGCTCACCTTGTTTCCACCGCGCTGCTGCTCATTGGACTTGGTGCAGGTCTTGAACCGCTCGGTCTCTTTGAGGGCCACCTCGACCTGGTCGGCGGTGGTGTAGTTCTCGACCTCGGCGTCGAATTCGAGCACCCGCGTGCCCAACTTCATGGAGGTCACATCGATGGTGAGCTCCTTGGGCGGCGGTAGCGCCTTGGACAGGGCGTACACCGTGTGCGTGACCGGCGGTTCGCCGTCGTCGCCGAGGGCTTTGGCACGCTCTTCCGCCTGATCGATGCGCTCCTGCATCTTGATGAGCGCTTGGGAGGTGCGCTTGATGTTTTCGTCGGGCAGCGCCTTCTTGATGGTGCTGTCGATGCGGGCCTGGGCTTCGGCGACGGCGCTAGACAGGGTCCACGTCTGGTAGGCGTACAGGCCGATCATGGCGATGGTGAAGAACATCACCAAGGCGCCGCCGTACATCAAGATCGCTTGCAGCAGGTTGAAGCCATTGCGCCAGCGCAAGGCGCCGGCGCGTAGGTTCACTGGCTCCAGCTCGACCCGACCCGCCATGATGTCGGCGAGGGCATCGGCGAGCAGGTGCTCGCACGGCACGGGCTGGCCTTCGTCATCACTGGCCCACTGAATCGTCACACCCAGGTCATTGTGCAGGGCCGACGCCAAGTTCGTGAGGCGGGCGCCGCCCCCACCGAGCCGGATCTCATCGACCTCGATCTCAAGGCTGTCTTCGAATCCGATGAGGCTGGATCGGATCGCGGATAGTTGGCGTTTGAGCGACTCGTTGACGTCGCGGGCCACATTGGCCGGCAGGTTGTGCAGGCCGGGCTCGGGCAGCTGGTCCCACGGCGTCCTGGGCACGTCGGGCACGGGAATGTCGGTGTCGGTCGCGTCCTCTTCGTCGGGCGCTTCGGGAGCGGGCTGGGCCTGGGTGGGCTCGTCCTCGTCGAACTGGGCCAGATCGACCGGGTCCGGGGCGGCCGGCAGGCCTTCTTTGAGGCGCTCGGCGTTGGCCCAGGAGCAATTCAGGCCTCTCTGGATCGCGCGAGTGATGTCAGCGCCACCCACATCGATGCCGCGACTCGCCAGGAAGACCCCATCTTTTGCAAGGGTGATAAGGGTGCTGGTATGCCCGATGTCGACGATGGCGATGGTGGGGGGCTCCCAGGCCGCCTGTTGCACCTCATTGGGGTCGCCCGAGGGTTCGGGCAGGCGGGGCTCGCTGTTGTTCGCCCAGCGGACCAGCAGCTCTTTGTCGGACACGATCTGGCGTGGATCGACCCGACGCGCCCCTAGGCCGTCGAGCATGGCCTTGAGGGCGGACTCTTCGGCCAGAGCCACCAAGGTCTGGGTGTCATCGCCCTGGGTGATGATGCGGTAGCCGAGCACCATCTCGTCGAGGTCGAACGGCACCTGATCTTCGAGGACGAAGGGCAGCGTTTTGTCGATGCGCGCGGCGTCGGTGAACGGAAGGGTGACTTGGTGCATGGACAGGTGGCGTCCGCCGAAGGTCGCCGCCACCACATTGCCCGCTGCCGCTAGCTCGGGATGCGCCTCAAGCATCGCCTCCAACGCCAATAGTTGGCGCTCAAGGTCGGGAGGGTGCGCCTCGTCCTGAGGGACTGGCTCTAGCAGGCGCTCCGTAAACGTCGCCTTACGCCCGGAGGTATTCCAGACGGTCGCTTTGACGTTTCGGGTTCCTAGATCTAGGGCTACAAGCCGCGACATGCGTTCCTCAGTCGATTCGCCAGTAGAGGGTCTTGCCCTCTGCTGAGCTAGAGAAGTCGTAGACCGCCTCGATGGTCACCTGGGCATTGCCGACGGAGCCGACAGAGGTGACGCGAAAGACCTTGGTCTTGGTGGTGATGCGGTTCTGGAAGTTGGCGTTGACGGCCAGCTGGCACGTGCCGGTAGGCACATTGTTCGTCGAGCCCGTCTGGGTCGGCATGGGCGGCGGGGTCCCATCGCGCAAGAACTGCACAAAGGCGTCTTCGGTGCTGAACGGCACCAACATGCGGTAGCCTTCGATGGCCCGAAGGCAGGAATCAACCTGGGTATCAGCCAGCGGCACATCGGTGGCGGTCTTGATGAGCGCCCACATGACCTCGCACTCGGCGGTGTTCACGTTGACCTTGCCATCGCCAAACACGGTCAGGTTGCTGCCGAAACGCTCCCACACATCGTCCCGGTGCCAGCCGTCGACCAACCGCACCTCTTCCAACGTGTCGAAGGGGGCATTCTTGGCTTTGTAGGGCTCGTCCAGGCGCTCGTAGAGCGTGTCTTCGGTGCCGCCCAAGAAGGCGCGTTGCTGGTCCCGGTCCACCCAGTCCGCCAGGTTGCCGATGAGCTCCCACGGCTCCAAGTCTCGGTCCCGCAGCCAGGCTGTATTGTCCGAGTCATCATCGATGCTCGCGACGCGGTTTTCGCGGATGGCATCGCAGGTGTTCATGCCGGTCATGAGGGCGTGGACCTGCACGGCGGCGGGATCTTGCTGCAGGCTCGCCAGGTCGAGACCCTGGATGTTCTTGATGTTGATGCGCATGGTTTCGTCGCTGACTTCGGCCAGAAAGTCACCGGTGAAGCTCAGGAATCCGGGCTTGGTTCCTTCTTCTTCGGAGCGCTCGCGGTCTTCTTCGGACAGAGTCTGCTGCTGCAGCTCCGCCATGTCATCGGCGTCGGGGTCGTCCTCGCCCGAGGCGAACACCATGCGCAGCAGGTTGGTGTTGATCATGGGCACCATCTGCCAGAGCATGTCGCCGCTAATGCCCATCTGACCGAGCGCGGGGAACATCTGCTGGGCCCCTTGAAGCTTGGAGTCCAGTCCCGCCGCGGCCACCAAGATCAGCCGGTAGAAGTTCAGCCCGGAGTAGGCCAGGGCCTCGGCTTGGGCCTCATCGCGGTTGTTGGCGGCGTAGCGCACTCGGGACAGGGCGGTGCTGGTGACCTCGACCGCCGCCATCATCAAGAACAGGAGACAGGCGAGGCTGATGAGCAGTGCGACGCCGGCCCGGCTGGTGCGCCCGACGCGGTAGAAGCGGTGGGCCACCGGACCTCGTGGGCGGGTGAGTTCGGTCCAGATCCAGCGCAGGCGGTTCATTGGCCGAACCCGTTTCCGCCGGCCTGCTGAACGGCAGGGGGGGCGAAGTGCAGCACGACGGTGGTCTTCTGGGGGCGCTCGATCCAGTCATCCTTGGCTCGGGCGGGGGGGATGAGCACGACCATGGAGATCTCGACCGCGCGGGGCAAGATGTTGGCGTAGTCGGCCTTTCGGGTGTCCCACTCGTCGCGCCACTCGTTGACGCGGCCGTCGAGGTAGCGAAGGTTGAACTCCTTGACGTTGTAGGCGATCGGCAAGACGGTGCCGCCCTCGCCGGGCTCTTCATCGACCCGGGCGGCCTCGCGCAGGTAGACCACCAGACCTTCATCTTCGAGGCCATCGACCCGCGGCATATTCTCGGCCCAGATCGTGATCTCGGCCTGATCGGACTCGCGGGCGTCGCGGTAGCGCCGCTGATGAGCGCGGGTAGCGAACCACAGGCGATCTGGGTCGCCGTCTTCGCCGACGAACACGGTGCGGTAGGTCTCGGCCGCGGTGATCGTCTCGGTGAGGTAAGCGAGCTGAATGTCACGGCGAAGCTTGGTCATGGGCGCACGCAGTACACCGTCGCTACGCTTCATGTTGGTGTTCAGCGCCACCGCATTGGACATGGCCGTCACGGTGAAGACGCTGATGACCGCCAGGATGGCGACCGCGATGAGCGTGTCGACCAAGGTCATGCCGGTGCGCTGGCGACGGTGAAGCCTCATCGATTGGCCCCGCCGCCGATACTGCCCACACCACGGCCACCAAAGCCGCCGCCGCCCGGGCCTGCGGCGCCGCCAGCCCCGCCGCCCGCTCCGGGGATGCCACCTGCGCCCGGGATTCCGCCGCCGGCGCCGCCCGGACCTGCGGCTCCACCGCCGAGCTGCTGGAAGGCTCCGCTGGGGCTGATGATGTGGGTGGTGAGGATGATCTCTTTGCCGTTGACTTCGGCCTTCTTGTCTTCGTCCCAATAGACGCGAACGCGGATGCGGCGAACGAACTGGCCGAGCTGTTCGGACATCTGGTCCGGACCCAGGCCGAACTGGTTGAGCATGTCTGCACCGGCTTCCTGACCGCCTGCGGAACCGGCCACCGCGCTAGCGCCATTGTCGTCTTCGCCGCCGAGCATGCCGCCCATCATGCCCATCACGTCGCCGGACAGGGCCATGTCGATCTCTTCGACGTGGTACTCCCACCGATAGTCATCGAGGGTCCGGCCAAACTCCAGGTCGGCGTCATCGCCGAAGCCCCGGAAATCGCCGCGCTCGGAGATGTCGGCTGTGCCGATGCCTTCGGTCTCGATCAGGATCTGGACCTCGGCGAGCTTCTCTTGGGCCAGCTGTGTGCCCAGAGCGAGCGCGCTGGCTCGCTTTGAGTAAAGTACGGCTTGGTACTGGATTTTTGTGACGATCGCCAGGGTCATGACCAAGATCGCCGAAGCGATAATGACCTCGAGAAGGCTGAAGCCTTTGCGCAGACGACGATGGAGCATTGACGTCCTCATTGGCTTAAGTCCGGGCCTTCATCGGGCACAAAATCGAATCGGTCGCGATGGTCTCGCACTTCTTTGTCCACCCGCACCAAACCGGTCATGGGCTCGACCTCGACGGTGTAGCCGTACTTGGGGTCGTCCTCGCGAACGAGGGTGACGACGGTGTGCTCGGCGATGCCGGACGGCAAAACGTAGCTGTACACTACCGTTTTCTCGTCTTCGTCCATGTCCTCGGGGTCATCGGAGCTGGGCTCGACCATCTCGCCATAGGCGGGTGTGTAGACGCCACCGAAGACGATGCCATCGGGCAGGTCGAACTTCTTGAGGAACTTGTCTTGGAGCTGGGTGAACGCCGCTTCGTCGATGGCGAGCCCGCCTTCGTCGACGGCCATGTCGTCTTCGGAGGCGAAGCGGCTGGCTTTGCGCTCCATCTTCTCTTGCAGCGCGGCTTCGAACTCGGCCCGCTTGTCTGGATCGGTGAATAACAGGGCCGAGTCCGGGCTGACCTCGACCTGGTAGTACCGATCTTCCAGGTGATACGCGACGCGGAAGGTCACGTTTCGCATCATGGCTTCGTCG
>JBGCER010000093.1:0-6793 GCA_045106515.1 Myxococcota bacterium | reverse complement strand
GGCCCTCATGCACAACCTCGAACCCAAACACCGTGGGGTACGCGCCCAAGCCCGTCACCAGGCGGTGCACGGGCGGCACAGGCATATCCACTCGGATATTCCTGCTTGGCCCAAACATCTCAAGAACTGCGCCCGCAAAGGTGTGGTACACCCTGGCTCGCTCCCGAGGGTCGACGGCGTGGTAGGTTTCCAGCTCGACCAGAGCCCCGTGCCAACGTAGGTACAACCCTGGATTATGGGCGTTGGACAGTGACGCACGAGCCCGTTCCCAGTGGGCGGGCAGCTCCCCTTGGGCGAACCACTGCCCGAGGCCTTCGGGGAGCGGACCCGGGTCGGCGGAGCGGCCTTCCGGAAGAAAGATGGCCGCCGAAAACGGGGGTCCCGAGTAGAACTTAGACCCTGTAAACAACACCATGAACCCGGCGTCGAGGGCCGCTCGAATGTCGCGCGGAGCCAGTCGGCCTTGCGCAGCGTCCACGAGCACCGCGACCTGCTCGCCAAACTCCTCGACGAGGGCCGCGCAGACATCCATGGAGGGAGCGCGTAGTCCGGTCTTACTATGGGCCACAAGGTGAATAACAACCGTGGTTCCAGGCACGCATGCCCGCGTCACTCGCTCGCGAACGTCGGTGTCCACCACGTCCATCTCCAAGCGGCGACCGGCCTCGTCACGCAGGTAGATCGGCTCTGCAGTGCACCGGTCGCTCAGACCCTCGACTGGCTGTCCGGGTTCCGTCGCCGGACCCCACGGCGAGCGATCGGAAAACGTGAGACCTCTGGAGGCCCGAAGCGTGCCGCCGCCGAGCTCACTCGCCCCAACCACCACGTGATGCACACGGCGCGACGACGCCAAGGCCACCGCGCTCACCAAGTAAATGGCGTCGGTGCCCGACGGCGCCAGAGCCACTGGGGCGTCCGGTTCGCGCTCGGCCCAGCCATTGAGGCGCGCGGAAATCATCGAGGGTTGCTCCTCGATACTCCCCGGATCTGCCCGCAAGGACTCCAGGGCCTCGCCCATGGCACCCCAGGCTCGGTCTGACGGCCAAGACGCCGTGCAGGAGCCGAACGGCACGCCACTCCGGGGTTCGAGCGCCGTTCGGTATCGGGTCAGTCCGGTCTGAGAGGACAGGACCTGACGATGGTCCCCTCCCCAGCTCATCCAGCGCGCGAGGGGTAGGTCATAGTCAGGCATGGGCGGGGTGTAGCCCATTGCCCCTCACCACGCCGGGTGGGCCCCGCTCGCCACGATCACACCGGCCGCTCCAGTCAGGAAAACCAGCAGCCAGGCTCCAAAAAGCAGGACCCACGCAACCTCGCGCGAGACCGACGCCCCATCCGAGAGCCGAAGCACCGATGCCCCTCCCAAGGCGGAACACAAGGCGAGCACGGCCAGGTGTTCCTTAGACTGGAATAGGTGGGCCAAGTTGGGTGCGCGCTCCATAAATGCAGGTTCAACACCACCTTTGTACGTTCCGTAGAGGAACACACCTAGGCCGGTGATGATCAGGAGCATGATCACCGACACCTCTGCCATCCTCAAGGTCCAACGCCCCAAGTCCCGCTGAACCCGAAGGGCAACAATAGGAAAGGTCAACGAGGCCAAGGCGGTAAAGCCCACCAAGCCGTGCACCCGAGACAGCAGGGAGTACAGCTCTGGGGTCATTGAAGAAGGGCCAGAGCGAGGGTCGCAAAGACGGCGAGCAACGGGGGTAAGACCCAACGCACACGGTCGAGCACCGCCAGACCCATGGCGTCATCGATGAACGTCCCAACCACCAGGAAGGAGGTGCCCCCCACGGGAATGGAGACCAACAGCCGAGAGAGCAGCCCCGAGGCGCCATTGATGGACATAAAGGTGCCCCATCGGTGTTCCACCACACAGATCGTGATGTACAGCGCCGCAGTGATCGTGATGCCCACCACCGAGGCGGCAGCCCATGCGGGTCGATGTGCGATGCGGGGTTCACTCATGGTTCGCTCTGCATTCCAGGAAGCGGCCCTGCATTGCGCAAGAGGGCCCGGTCGGTTCGGGACGGTGCTGTACACCCCAGTACGTTTGACCTCAGGGTTATACGACACTCTGCGGCTGTGGCGCACCCGATCCGCAGGCACGAGTCTTACACTCCCACACGTCGCCTCCCCAAATGCCCGAGGATGGACCTTGACCCTCGCTATGGTTCCGGACCCCGACTTGAACGTGAGCGACGCAGCCCATCGCGTGGCTCAGATCCTACGCGGGCAGTCGATCGTAGTCTTGTCGGGAGCCGGTATCAGCACCGAGTCCGGCATCCCCGACTACCGCGGACCCGAGACCGGGCGCAGGGCCCGCAACCCCATCCCATTCAACCGGTTCATCGGCGATCCGGCGGCTCGGTCCCGGTATTGGGCGCGGGCGTCGGTGGGCTGGGCACGCGTGGCGGAGGCGCGGCCCAATCCCGCCCATGATGCCTTGGCGCAACTCGAAGCGTGGGGTCACATCGAGGGGTTGATCACCCAAAACGTCGATCGCCTGCATCACCGCGCCGGCAGTCACAGGGTGGTGGAGCTGCACGGCACACTCGACGAGGTTCGCTGCCTGGGTTGCGAAGCCCGAGAAAGCCGCACGGAACTCCAGAAACGGCTGCTGCGGCTCAACCCCGGGTGGACCGCACAGACGGTCGCTGCAGCACCAGACGGAGATGCAGAGCTGGAGAGCGGCGCCGAGGCTCGGTTTCGGACTGTGGGCTGTCTGCGCTGCGGCGGAGCGCTCAAACCCGATGTGGTGTTCTTCGGAGAGCCGGTGCCACGGCCGCGAGTAGAGAGGTCCTACGCGTGGGTGGACCGAGCGGACGCGCTATTGGTGGTGGGCAGCAGCCTGACCGTGTTCAGCGGCTTTCGCTTCGTAAAGCGCGCGCACAAGCAAGGAAAACCCATCGTGATCCTCAATGTTGGCCCGACCCGCGGCGACGCTCTCGCCACGCTGAAGATCGAAGGGCGCGTCGGTGCTGTGCTGCCGGCCATCGCGGAGCAGCTCGCGGGCCATTCCCCATGATCCGCCTCGCCCGACTCGATGGAGGGGAGCCCGCGATCTTCAGCACCCTGCAGGGCGAAGGGCCCCACACGGGCCGACCGTCCACCTTCGTTCGATTATCAGGGTGTAACCTTCACTGTGTGTGGTGCGACACACCGCATACCTGGAACTTCGAGGGCACGAGCTTCGCGCATCGCAGCGACCGCAAGTTTGACCGCAACACCGAAGAAGCCCCGCTCTCCATCGCCGACGTCGCCGCCCGATGCGCGGCCTTGGTGCCCCGCCACCTGGTACTCACCGGCGGCGAGCCCATGGTTCAACACAAGGCCATCGTCGCCTTGGCAGCTGCCCTGGGACCGAGCTTCGCCCTCGACATCGAGACCAATGGCACCATCGCCCCCACCGCAGCTCTGGACGCGGCGATCTCCACCTTCGTAGTGTCGGCCAAGCTGCACAATAGCGGCGTGCCCGAGCTGCTTCGGATCCGACCCAAGGCGCTAAAGGCTCTTGCAAACACCGGAAAAGCCTGGTTCAAATGGGTTGTGGCCAGCGAAGCCGACGTGGATGAGGTGAGCGGCTGGGTGACCGAGCTCGGCCTGCCGACCGATCGGCAGATGTTGATGCCTGAGGGTACGACGCCGAGCGCCCTACGGACGGCGAGCGCGGCAGTGGCCGAGTGGGCGCTGCGGGAAGGATGGCGGTTCAGCGACCGGCTGCATGTGCACTTGTACGGTGGCGGTCGGGGGGTTTGACGGGAGCGCTCTAGTGGCGAAGGTTCCGGAGCATCCGCCAGAACACCCTACACCCCTTCCATTCCCGGCGGAGCCTGGTTCACTCGCTCCCCAAGCCGGCTCATCGCCTTGGCGATCGACGACTCCGTGTCGGCCTGAAGCAGCATCAGCGCGGCCTGTAGGTGAGTGCGGATCCGATTTATCTCGGCATCCTCAGGTGATAAGGCGATCTGAGGCGGGTCTATGGGCCTGACACCTTGAGCTCGACCGCCGTCGAAGGAAGGCACCTGAATCACGGCCACCTCCTCTCTTGTCAGACCGCTCGTCAGCATCCAATCCACCAGCGGGCCATCGGCGACCTCCGACAAGACCACGTCGTTTCGGGTGGCCGCGGTGTGCTGCACCAGGTCCGCAGACCCCGAGTTCCACATGAGATCCGCCACGGCGCAGAGCGTGCCATTGGCGTCCAAGAAGCTATGAAAAAAGCCGTTTGCAGTCGGATCTTGAGGAAAAACGCCCGCTTGCCGATACGCGCGCAGCCGGGCCACGCGCTCTTGCCGCTGCTGCCGCAGGTAGGCCTCCCACGACGCGGAGTGGTCGACGGCCACGGCCTGGGTCAGCGCCGCCGCCTCAAAGACGGGTTCGAGTTCAACGGCGGACGCGGTCGTGCTCAAGAACGCGAAGGATAGGGCCACGAGGGCGGTGCGAATCGTCATAGGAACCTCGGGTTAAGAATAGGCTTCGCGGTCAGGAATCACCGCACTCACGAGCAGAACGCTCCGCGCTCCGCTGCCCTTACACCGCGCCACAGAAATTGGGGTCCAGGATGCCGGTGCCGGTGTGGTCGACCCCTAAAGTCTTACACCTAGCGTCCTGACCCCCAGGTAATTAGACGCCTTCTACCGTCGGCGGGGCTTCTTTGATCCGATCTCCAAGCCGGCTCATGGCCTTGGCGATCGACGACTCCGTGTCGGCTTGCAGCAACATCAGCGCCGCTTGAAGGTGAGCGCGAATCCGGCGTTGCTCCACCTGTTGCGCCTGGACGTCCAAAGGCACTTCGATCGGATCCGGCATCTCCATCATGCGTGCGTTGAAGCCGGGCTCTTGAATCACCGCCACCTCTTCGCGAGTCAGCCCGCTGGTGAGCATCCAGTCCACGAGCGGGCCGTCAGCGACCTCGGACAGCACCACATCGTTCTGGGTAGCGGCGGTCTGCTGGACCAGGTCCACCGCGCCTGAGTTCCACATCAGGTCCGCTACGGCGCACGGGGTGCCGTTGAGGTCCAAGAAGCTGTGGAAGAAGCCATCTGCGGTGGGGTCCTCGGGAAAGACGCCCTGATTGCTGTACGCCTGCAAACGGGCCATTTTGGCTTGCCGCTGCTGCCTCAAGTGGGCCTCCCAGGACGCGCTGTGGTCCACGGCGACGGCTTGGGTCAGGGCGGCCGGCTCAATGATCGCCGACAGTTCGACGGCGGTGGCGGTCTGGGTCAAGAGCGCGAAGGACAGGGCCACGAGGGCGGTGCGGATGGACATGGGGACCTCGGTCATCCGGGGCGCGGCGGTGCGCCTCCGTGTTCGCCAGGGGAACGTCCGGTGCTTCCGGTCCCTTACGCAACGTCCATCGATTTTTAGGACCGCCAGCGAAGCAATGCAGCCAGGTGGTCTCGGCGCCCCCCTTCGCGACCCGTGAGCAGCTCTTGCACGAGCATGCCGAGCAAGAGGCTCAAGGCGGGCTCGGCCAAGTCCTCTCCGAGCGACTCCGCGAGCGGCCCTCGGTAGCCTTCTAGGACCTCGATCACCCACGGGGGGGGCGTGTCATGTTGACGTACAAAGTCCAGAACCAAGCGTAGCGTAGAGCGCAGGTGGGCCACATTGCCGCCGATCCACGCAGCCAGGGCCGCGAACCGCTCATCGGGGGTGTTGGCTGCGGCCATCCCTGCGTTCGCCGCAGCCAGATCCGTCTCAAAGCGCCGCCTGACCAGCGCCTCAAAGATGGCTTCTTTCCCATCAAAGTAGTGGTAGAGAGTGCCGGTGCTCACGTGCAGGCTGGCCGCCAGATCTCGCATCGAGACCGCGCCATAGCCCTGAGTATCAAAGCAGGTAAACGCCGCATCCAGCAGGTCAGCGCGGCGTTTGTCATGGTCGACGATCCGAGGCACTACCGGCTCACACAGAACCCGAAGGTGGCCACTTGATCGGACTGCAAGGTGTCATTCGAGCCATCCCCAGAGAATCGCACCCCTTGCCCTTCGACCTCAAACTGGGCGTTCCAGATGCTGCTGATGCGGCCTCCCGCCTCGTAGAAGACCGACCAGGTCACGGGCTCGTCGGACCGGTTGTCCACGGTCGCGTCGGCGCAGTAGCCGCCACCCCAGTCGCTCGTGGTGACCACGTCGAACTCGACCTCGCCGCCTCCGCCCAAGGGGTCGTCACCCGGATCGAACCGGTCCCCCAAGTCGAGCCAGCCCACGTCTCGTTCGCCGGACTCCCCGGAGCGCTGACTAAAGTGCAGGCTTTCCACCAGCGCGAGCGGGCCCACGTGCACGGGAAGCTGGCCACGATCGTAGGAAGAAGCCACGTCTTCGGCCGCACAGGTCAGGGCACCGTGGTCTTGACCAAATCCGTATCGGCTCCACAGCTGTGCATAGCAGCGCTGCAAGTCATCGCCTGCGATCAGGGCGGAGGCGAGCCCATGCACGCCATCAAAGGTGGCGTCCGAGCTATCGGATTTGAGGATCTCTCCCGCAACATCGACAGGGTGTTTTCCGTCCATCGTGCGATGTCGACCAATGCCGTCGAAGGCCTCGAAGGCGAAGCCGATCCCGTCGATTCGGTCATGACAGTCCGCGCACTCCGGCAGCTCGGTGTGCTGGGCGAACCGCTCCCGGGTGGACAGCGTGGGATCCACAGGCGGCGGCGAGGTGTCGAGGCTGGGCGGCGGGGGCGGTAGCGTGTCGCAGAGCATGCGCTCCCGGATCAGCACGCCACGGTGAATCGGCGATGACGAGGTGGGGGCTGCGTGGGTGGTGTTCAGCGCACCTTGGGTGAGCAG
>JBGCER010000092.1:0-4862 GCA_045106515.1 Myxococcota bacterium | reverse complement strand
CGCAAACGAGACCCCCGGCACGCCGTCCATTTCCTCGGGCACGAGCAGGCCGTGCCAGTGAATGGAGGTCGGCTCGTCGAGGGTGTTGTGCACCCGCAACACCGCTTCGTTGCCCTCGGTCAACCGCACCAGCGGACCCGGATAGCTGCCGTTGATGGTGATGACCTTTGCGTTCTTGCCATCGACCGGGATCGTTTCCCGGGCGATCGTCAAGTCCCACTCGTCTTTGGCTGGCGTATTCGCCCCATGAGCCCACTGCGGCAAGAGGGTGGCAGAGGAGGCTGCGAGACCAGCTCCGCCCAAGGTTTTTAAGAATGTGCGACGCGTCGGTGACATTGGGTTCCTTCTAGATGCTGGGATCGGCTACGAGGGTTGGCCGTCGGCGCCCGTGGCTGCGGTGGATGCACTCCGGGACGGAAGCCTCCATTCCTCCACCGCGCTGTACAATACGGGCACCAGGAACAGCGTCATCAGCTCGATCAACATGCCGCCGGCAACCGGCAGTGCTAGCGGCACCATCATGTCTGCGCCTCGACCCTGCGAGGTGATCACAGGTAGGAGCGCAAGCAGCGTCGTGGCGGTGGTCATGAGGCACGGCCGCACACGGCGCAGGCCCGCCTCCAAAGTGTTGGCCCGAACTGCTTCGACGGTGTCGGCCGGCGAGCGCTCAAAAACCTGCTTGAGGTAGGTCGCCATGACTACGCCGTCGTCCGTGGCGATGCCGATCAATGCGATCACACCGATCCAGACCGCCATCGAAACGTTGACCGTGCCCACCTGGAAAATTTCGCGGAGGGGGGCCCCGAGCACAGTGACATTGAGGAACCAAGGCTGGCCGTACAGCCACAGCAGCAAGAATCCGCCGCTCACGGAGACCAGAACACCCGAATAGATAATCGCCGTAGTCATCACGCGGTGGAACTGCAGATAGAGCAGGATGAAGACGAAGATCAGCGCAATCGGAATGAGCAAGAGCATGCGCTGCTCGCTTCGGATCTGGTTCGCGTAAGAACCGGCGAAGTTGTAGCTGACTCCGGCGGGTATCTCGAGGTTACCGTTGGCGATCTGTTGCTCGATATACTCCTTGGCCTGCTCCACGACTTCGACCTCGGCGACCTCCGGGTCGCGGTCGAACAGGACGTAGCTAGTTAGGAAGGTGTCTTCGGCTTTGATCACCTGAGGACCGCGCACGTACCGGATGTCAGCGACCTGGGTAAGTGGGATCGGTTCGCCGTTGGCTGCGGGCACAAAAACCTGGCGAAGCGCCTCGATACTGTCGCGGTCTTCGCGGGCGTACCGCACCCTCACCGGGTACCGCTCCCGACCCTCGACGGTCCGGGTGAGTGTCATGCCTCCCAGAGCGACTTGCAGGGCTTGCTGCACATCGAGAATGCGCAAGCCGTACCGGCCGATAGCCTCGCGGTCTAGGTCGATCTCAAGGTAGGGTTTGCCCACCACTCGATCGGCGAAGACAGTCTCGGCGCGCACGCTGGAGACTTGCTTGAGCGCGCTCTCGAGCTGTCGCCCAAAACCTTCGATAGCGTCGAGGGTCGGGCCCTTGACCTTGATCCCCATCGGAGCCCGCATTCCGCTTTGAAGCATCACGATTCGCGCATTGATGGGCATGAGGGTGGGAGCGCCTGTGAGCCCGGGCACCTCGGCTGCTTGAGTGATTTCCGTCCAAATGTCACGCGGGGAGCGGATGTGGTCCCGCCACTGGCGCACTCGGGAGCCGTCGTCCAGCGTTTTATACTCGGGAACGTAGGTAATCACCGTCTCAATCATTGAGATCGGCGCCGGGTCAAGGGCGCTGTCCGCGCGGCCCAGCTTGCCAACGACCCGATCTACCTCGGGGATTTGGGCGATGGCCGCGTCCATGGTGGACAGCATGTCTAGCGCCCCGCCGATGGAGGCGTGCGGCATGGTCGTCGGCATGTACAGGTAGGAGCCCTCGTCGAATGGCGGCATATACTCCCGTCCCAACCCAGGAAAAGCGTGGGCCACCGCCGCCACCGGAGCGCTTGTGCGGACCACCTGGGGCAAGAAGGGTACGACCTTGTCGAAGCCGCGCCATGCCAGCAGACCAAAGACCAGCAGGGCCGCTGGGGCCAACAAGAACACGATCTTGTGGGCTAGAATCCAGCGCAAAATCACAGTATATACACTCTCAAAGGCTCGGAATCCGCCAAGCACGATCGCGATCAACGTGCCGGCAAATAAGAAGTTGACGAAGAACCCGGCGCCGTGGCCAAGCGGCGACCAGTCAATGACCAGAAGAGCGGCGACGACGACGATGGTGACTACGTTCTCCACGGAAGTTCCGACTCGAGCCGCGCCAGCGGGTAGCAGCGGGCGCACGAGCCGCCACACACCAAGGGAGGCTACCAATAGACCGCCCATGACAGCGTAGGGAAGCAGTCCCAAACCGAGTAGAATGAGGGCCCAGTCGCGCAGGTGGGTCCAGCGAAAGACCGACCGCAGCACGCGGGCATTGCCATCGCCCTCTACCGCGGCAGGCCGGCGGCGCAGCACGATGAGGGCGGCCCCTGGAAGCACGACGAGTGCCAGAACGAGGGCACCGCCCATGGCGAACGTCTTGGTCAAGGCCAGGGGCGCGAACAGCCGATACTCTGATGCCGTCAACCCAAGCACAGGGAGGAAGCTGACTATTGTCGTGGCCACCGAAGTAAACACCGCTGGCGCGACCTCGGCAGCTGCCGGGCGAACAATTGCGGCGCGCTCCCGGACTGACGTGGCGACGCTGGAGACCTGTTCTAGGTGTTGGTCTATGTTTTCGACAAATACGATGCTGATGTCGACCATTGTGCCGATGGCGATGGCGATGCCGCCCAAGGCCATCACGTTGGCGTCGACCCCCGTCAGCTTCATGATGATGAACGTGCCCAACACGCCGAGGGGCAGGATCATCGAGATGAGCATTGAGCTGCGCAGGTTTCGCAGCATCACCAGCACCACGATGATCGTGATTAGAATCTGTTGATAGAGCGCCGTCGACAGTGTGCTCAGCGTCTCGTCGATGAGCGTGGACCGGTCGTAGAACGGCTCGATGGTGATCTGACTGACGGTGCCGTCTTCGAGGGTGCGGCGGGGCAAGCCCGGCTGGATCTCCGCGATGCGCGCTTTCACTGCGTCAATGACGGAACGTGGATTCTCTAGATAGCGAGCGACCACAACGCCGCCGACCGCCGGTGCTCCCGCGTCATCCAAGGCACCCCGCCGCAAGGCGGGCCCCAGCGTCACGCGGGCGACGTCTGCCACGCGCACTGGGGTGTTCTGGCGCGCCACGACTACGGTCTGCTCCAGGTCGCCGACCTCCTCGATGAAGCCGAGCCCGCGGACCAGGTACTCAACCCCATTTATCTCAAGAGTTCGCGCGCCAACGTCCAGGTTGGAGCGCCGCACGGCGTCGGCGATCTGGGTAATTGTCACCCCGTTGGCCCGCATCGCTTCGGGGTCCACGTCGACCTGATATTCCCGGACAAAGCCACCGATTGAGGCGACTTCGCTGACGCCTGCGACGGACTGCAGGGCATAGCGCACGGTCCAGTCCTGGGCGGATCGCAGCTCATCCGGATCCCAGCCGCCGACCACGTTGCCGTCGGGGTCTTGGCCCTGGAGGGTGTACCAGAACACTTGGCCCAGTGCGGTGGCGTCGGGGCCGAGGGTGGGGGTGGCGTCGTCGGGCACGGTGCCGGGTGCTAAGGACGAGAGCTTCTCCAGCACCCGGGAACGAGACCAATAGAACTCGACGTTGTCATCAAAGATAACGTAGATCGTAGAGAATCCAAGGGCGGAGGAGCTACGGACGGTACGCACCCCCGGAATGCCGAGGAGAGCCGTCGTAAGGGGGTAGGTGATCTGGTCTTCAACGTCGCGAGGGGAGCGGCCGGCCCACTCCGTGAAGACGATCTGTTGGTTTTCGCCGATGTCGGGGATGGCATCGACGGGCACCGGATCACGAGGGAGCGAGCCAAGATTGACCTGAAATGGCGAGACGAAAAGGCCACCTCCGATGAGCAGAAGGATGAGCAGGAACACGATCAGGCGGTTTTCAATGAACCAGCCGATGAGCGCGCCCCACAGGCCGCCGGACTGCTGTTGCGGTGTAGGGGTCAATGATTGTGTCCCGCGTGAGGAGGCGCGCCTAGCTGCGGAGTTTCAGGGGGTGGGGGAGATAGATAGGTGCCACCGGAGACCTGGGCCCGGACCTCGCCGCACGTGCGCATGCTCTTGCCAAAGTAAGCGTTGTCTATCGCCCCGGCTTGTTGGACCCACCGGGCGCCCCGATTGCCGTTAGCCATTGGGCAGAATGAAACTTGAACCTCATTTTTTAATGGATTGCCGAGCTGAAGTAGCAGGCGCTCGATGGCGGCGCTCAACGCCTCGAAACCACCCCGGGCGCCCTCGAGATCAGCGGACTTGGCGACGTGTTGGCCGTGACCGGCAAGCTCGGTGCGAATGGCCGTCCACGCCTCGTCGGCGCTGGCGGGCAGGCTGACAGCGTCGAGACTCGACACCACGCCCGAGGCCGCGGCCACGGCGGCCACATGGTCGTCTTCAGCTAGGGCTCGTTGAACGTCCAGATAGGCCGAGACAGTGGGCTCGAGAGTGCCCCGCTGTGCAGCGGTTAGGGTGACCGGCGCCAGCGCCTCCGGAGATAGGTCGTCGAGCCCGGACATCATCGAGGGCCCCCCGCGGATCTGCAGATCCGCGTCGAGGGCAAACGCGCCGCGGCTAACCACCCGTTCCCCGTCCGAAAGGCCAGACACTACGGGGTATACTTGGCCCAGGCGCGGCCCGAGACGCACCGTGCGCGGCTCATAGGCCACCCCGCCGTTGTG
>JBGCER010000091.1:0-6578 GCA_045106515.1 Myxococcota bacterium | reverse complement strand
CTCGTGCACCGCGCGGAACGTCCATTCGCCGGGCGCTTGGACCCGGCACCCCCGGGCGGCCGACGCCTGTCCGTCCACGCTCCCTCTCTGACGGCCCGTCGCGACCCCCTGCCGACCGCCCTTCGGGCCGATGGCCACGAGATCAACGCCCGCCGTCCGAGCCGCCAGACCACACTCCACATCGACGGTGTAGAAGCCCCACGCCGAACCCAGCGACGCCGTGCCCGCCGGCTCTTCCACCACCCCATCGGTGGCCATGAAGTCGAAGCGAGCCCACCCATCGGAAACCGCTTCTTGCGTGGCCAGCACGCCGATCAGAAGCAGTCCGCCGATGAAGGCGAACGCGAGAAATGCAGTCGCAGCCTGGGATAACCCCGAGGCCAACGACTCGTTTCGCTCTCGGGCGTACCACAGCGCATCATAGGTGGTGAGGATCTGCTCGAACCCAAAAAAGGACCACATTGCGCGGTCTTCTACCGGCTCCACCACATAGCAATTGACGCCGTCGTACGTGCCTTGTGCCAACACAGGGCCGCGGTCCGTGTCGAGCTCCATCACATCGATGCTGTCGCCCACACACACCCGAGTGGTGAGCTCGCCTTCCACATGAAGCACACGAGCCATAAACCCGGCGCTTGGCACCTGCGTGTGGCCTTCGAACGCGACGGCCTCACGGTCTCTGGCCGCCATAAACCAGCTGGGGTCAAAGCCGCCTTCCGGAATGAAGGGCAGGAGGAAAGAGTAGCTTCCACCCTCTTCAAGTACGCGAAGGTAGGCGCCATCTTCCGTGATCACGACCCACTCGTCCCACATCCGAAGCTGACCCGCTTCATTGTTGGACAGGCGGATGCGCCCGATGACCTCGACCACGCGGTCGCCGAGGCGGCCTACGGTACCGACCTCGAGCAAGCCCTCGGAAAAATGGGTATCAATCGCTACATGGGCGATGACTTGTCCGGCGTTGGAATCCAGCCCATGCTGAGCGCCGCAGAGACCACACACCACGGTCTTGGCACGGGCCGGGTGCACAACATGGACCGGCCCTTGGCAGTCTGCACAGTAAAACGTAGGCTCGTGCTGCAACGGGACCTCGTGGTGAATGCATCATAGACTGGGGGAAAGCGCTAGCCGCGCCGGACGGATAGCTGGCCCGGCGGAGGCCGTCGTGCAACATGTGGTGAGCAAACCTGGGCAATCTTCTCAAATTCAGGGTACGTCCATCAAAGTCGACCGAGTCGACGTCTGGATAGACAACCTGGTGTGGGTGCTTTGGCGGGAGGACTCAGACCTGGTTTGGGTGGTCGACGGCCCAGACGCCGATGCGGTGCTGGCGTGGTGCAAAACGCGGGGCAAACGGCTCGCTGGGATCCTGAACACCCACACCCACCCCGATCACATTGGCATCAACCGCGCCCTGGCGAGGTCCGGCCAACTGGACGATCTGCGCGTGATTGGGCCGGCAAAAGTCGCGGACCAAATCCCTGGCCTCACTGAAGCGGTGAGTGACGGAGACACGATCCAAATCTTGGGCGAGACGGTCCGAGTCTGGCTCACCGAGGGCCACCTGGACGGACACGTCTCGTACCTCGTCGGCGATGCTCTCTTCTGCGGCGACACCTTGTTCGCAGGGGGGTGTGGCTACCTCTTCGATGGTCCGCCGCAGACCATGTTCGAGACCCTGTGTCGCCTCGCGGAGCTGCCCGGCCAGACTCAGGTCTACTGCGCGCACGAATACACCCAAGACAACCTGCGTTTCGCTTGGTTCATCGAGCCGGACAACGCCGTCCTCGCAGGCCGGATCCGCCAGGCTTGGGCGACCCGCGCCGAAGGGGCCTGCACCGTGCCATCGACGGTCGAAGAAGAACGGGCCACAAACCCATTTCTTCGCCCAGGGTCGCCAACGATTCTCCGCCGCTTAGGAGAGCTAGACTGCCTGCCGGAGCCCGCCACGGACGGCAGCGTGTTCGCCGCATTGCGAAAGCTCAAGGATGGCGGACCACACAAACACTTGGAAGATAGTACGCTTCCGCTGATCGAGCCCAGCTGACCCAGGCAGATTTTGGCCCTGTCGCAGCCGAGTGTTACCCCGACGGGTTGCCGCCCCACCTGGGCTGCGCCGGAGCGTTCGCGATGCACCCGCTGGTCCAAGAAGAGCTGAGCCTGTTGGAGCGCGTGTCGCGCTACCTCCAAGAGAATCCATACGAGGTGGCGGCGTCCGAGCAGCCGATCATCGACGACTTGCTCCGCCTGCGGGCAGAGATGCCGGAGGCGAAGGACGAGGACAAGGGCTCCCTCATGGACCAGTACAATTCTCGTCTCGCCTTGCTGGAGCAGCTGCGCGAGGCCAGAGACAAGCCGCAGGTTGACCCTTCGATCCCCTACTTCGCGCACTTGCGCCTCAAAGAAGGCAAGCGGGAACGGGACCTATGCCTCGGAAAGGCGACCCGGATCGACCGAGGCATCCGGATCGTCGACTGGCGAAATGCACCTATCTCCCGAATCTTTTACCAGTATCAAGAAGGCGAAGAGTACGAAGAGGAGATGGGCGAGCAGGTCCTAGAGGGCCAGGTTCTCGCGCGGCGCACGGTGACGATTCACAACGGCACCTTGCAGCGGATCGACGCCCCAGAAGGCACCTTTATGCTCCATGATGACGGCAGCTGGGACCTCACCGCACGGCCGGCGCCACGTCTGGCCGGCGGCCAAGGTGCGGCCCTGCGCTACCACTCCGGCGGTTCGGCACACGGTCGCCGCATGGGCACGGATCTGGCGGGCCATCGTCGACGCTCAGACAAGCGCCTCCCCGACATTGCGGGCCTGATCGACCCCGACCAGTTCTCGCTAATCACCCGTGAAGACTCGGGCTTTGTGGTCATCCGCGGCACCGCGGGGTCGGGCAAGACCACCGTCGCCCTGCACCGGATTGCCTACCTGGCCTTCGAAGACCCGACCGTCAACAGTGAACGCACATTGTTCCTGGTCTTTAGCGCCGCACTCCGAGACTATGTGAGCCACGTGCTACCCGCCCTGGGCGTGGGGCGTGTGCAGGTCACCACCTTCGGAGAATGGGCTCGAAAGCTTCGTCACCGGCACTTCCCTCAGCTGCCCCGACGGGTGAGAGAAGACACTCCAGGCATCGTGTCCCGCCTCAAGTCGCACCCCCTCATCTTGCGCGCCCTCGAAGCGCACATCGAAGCGACGCCGGGTCGGAGCAATGGCGATCAGGCCCTCGATGACTGGGCCAGCGCGCTCACCCACCGTGCCCTGCTCGGCCGCCTCGTCGAAGAGGAGTTTCCCGGCTCATTCACCGATGGCGAGCTGGACCGAGTGACCCTGTGGTGCCGTAACCGCCACGAGGAATTGTTGTCCTTCTTCGACGACGATGATGAAGCGCGGCCGGAGCTCGACGAAGAGGACGATGCCCTTCTGTTGCGGGCCTGGCAGCTTCGGGTCGGGTTCTTGCGCGGGCGCGGCCGACAGCCGCTTCGCTACCGCCACATCGCCATCGATGAGGTCCAGGACTTTACGCCGCTCGAAGTCCGCGTCCTGCTGGGCTGTACCGACAAGCGCCAGTCCATCACGCTGGCCGGTGACACCCAGCAGCACGTCATGCAGGACGCCGGCTTTACGTCTTGGGCGGACTTCTTCCGGCACTTGGGCGTCGAAGGCACCGCGGTCGACACCCTCAAAGTCAGCTATCGATGCTCCCGCCAAGTCGTCACCTTCGCCCTGGATTTGCTCGGCGACTTGCTCGAGGACGACCCGCCTCTGGTCACCCGCGAGGGGCCGCCGGTGGAGTTCTTCCACTTCACGGATCACGGAGCTTGCGTCGCATTTTTGGCCGATGCACTGCACGAGCTAACCCGCGTCGAGCCCATGGCGAGCATCGCCGTGCTCACCCCCAGTCCGGGCGCGACTCGCCTGTACTACGACGGGCTCTCCCAGTCCCAAGTGCCCAACCTTAGCCGGGTAGATGGCCACAACTTCACGTTCTCGCCGGGCGTCGAGGTCACCGAGGTCGCCAAAGTGAAGGGGCTAGAGTTCGACTACATCATCTTGGTGGACGTGGGCCCACGCTCATACCCCGGCACCAACGCGGCCCGACGCCTCTTGCACGTGGGTGCCACGCGCGCCGTGCACCAGCTCTGGCTCACCAACGTCGGCGACCCCTCCCCCATCGTCACCGAGGCCCTCGCCGCGGCCGAAGCTCGTGAGTCTTAGCTCCGAGACGCGAACGTTTGCGCTCGGCCCCACCGTCGGGGCCGCGCTGGGTCAGGCCTTGCCCGGCCTGCTGCGCACGGGTTTGACCGCGATTCCGATCTCGCTCTTCGCCATCGTGCTCACCACAACGCTCACGGTGACGACCCTCGCTTACGTCGTGGTGATGCTGACGTGGGCCCCGACCGCCAACATCTCAAATCTCCCCTTGGTCCACGGCATCTACAGCGTGCTTGCGTTCCTCACGCTGCCGCTCGCGACGTGTGTACTGGCTCCGCTGCAGACCGCGATGAGCCACAGCCACTGGAAGCACCTACGCGACGACGTAGACCTGGGAATTATGGATGGGATGCGCGGCGGATTTTCCAATCCTCCCCTGCTTTTTTGGATGTGGGCCTATCTGACGTGCACCGTCTTTGGCTACCTCTGCTTTGTCATCCCAGGTCTGCTGATCGAGGCCGCATTCGGCTTCGTGGCACCGGCGATGATCGTCCATCAATTGACGTTTCGGCAGGCCATCGCGCGCAGCCTACGCCACTTCATCGACGCCCCCATGTGGCACCTCGGCCTCACCGTGATCGACCAGCTGTTGGCCATGGCGTTGGGCAGCTTGATTCCCATCTTGGGTACAGGCCTTGGTGTGTCGTTTAGTCTGCACGTCACCCTTCGTGCCTACGTCGAAGCCTACCCAGCCACTGCGGCCCTCATCGAGCTCCCCGAGTGACCGCTCTGCTGCTGGTGTGCATGGCCCTGGCAGATGGGCCCACGGTTTCCGACGCCGCCGGTGACATTCGAATTGATGGCTCCCTGGATGAGCCCGCGTGGCAAGCCGCAACGCCGGTTACCGAATTTCAGCGCTTCCAACCTACAAAAGGGGGCGTACCGCCCGGCACCACAGAGGTGCGCTTCCTCCAGGATGACCGCAACCTCTACGTGGGCGTTCGCGTCCGGGACGCCAACTACAAAGTCAGGGCGCGGATCAGCCGACGGGAGGACATCAACGCCGACGATCAAGTTGGGGTCTACCTCGACACCTTCCGCGATGGTCGAACCGGCTACATCTTCTACTTCAATGGTAGAGGAATTCAGCAAGATATCCGGGTAGGACCAGGCTTCTCATCCTTTAGCTGGAACACGGTCCTTCGAACAAAAGGGCAAGCCACCGACGACGGCTACACCCTGGAAGTCGCCATCCCCTGGCGCAGCGTGAAGTACCCCAACCCCAACGACGAGACTCAAACATGGGGCGTGATTCTCACGCGCAAGATCCCCTCAGAAGGCGCAAAGTACAGCTACCCAGTCACGGAGCGCGGACACCCTCGGCTGTTCACCCAGGCCGCACCGCTCACGGGAGTCAAACCGCCCAAACGGGGCAGCGGCCTGGAGCTGATCCCAAGCCTCACGCTGATTCAGCAAGCGGCCCGCGATGATGCAGACGAGCTGAAGTGGCTTGAGCTCCCCACGAGCGGCCCCGACGCGCTGCCCAGCTGGTCCAGGGTGGTGCGACCGTCGCTAGACCTTCGCCTCGGGCTCACGCCAAACCTGGGTCTGGCCGCCACCATCAACCCGGACTTCAGCCAGGTCGACCAAGACCCGACCTTCATCAACCTAAACCAGCGCTTCGCCTTCTTCCTGCCGGAACGGCGCCCCTTCTTTTTGGATGGAACTGAATACTTCGCCGATCAGCAAGGCTCGCTCTACAGCCGCTCCATCGTCGACCCGCTCTACGGCCTCAAGCTCTCGGGTCGAGCGGGACCCGTATCGATGGGCGTGTTGCACAGCCTGGACCGCAACCCAGGTCGCACCGTCAACGAGCGAGGCACGCCGGGGTTCGACGAAGAGGACGTACAAGACACCCAAGCGCTCAATGAAGTGGCTCGGGTTCGACTCGATGCGTTCGGCGATGGATATGTGGGCGCCACGATCATCGATAAGCGCCTCATCAACGGAGACGGCCAGCTCAGCGGCGTGCACACCGCGGCGGGTATGGACACCCGAGTGCCGCTATCGGACCGCTGGACCGTCGATGGTCGCATGATCCACAGCCTCACGGGGCCTTCCTATGACAATGCGATCTGGGGCCAGGAAGTCGGACTCGGCATCGCACGGGCAAGCGGAATCGGGTGGGGCGTGCGGGCCAATGCGACCGATGTGACGCCGGGCCACCGCCGGGAGACCGGGTTCTTAAACCAGTCTGGCATTACCTACCTAAATTCGGCGTTGGACTACACCTTTGAACCGTCTGGCATGGTTGACACGGTCCGACCGTCGCTCAGCGCGAGCGCCCGCATCGAGCGCAATGGAGAGCAACAGCAATTCGTGGGGGCGGGTAGCGAGGTGCTGCTGGGGGGCATCCACCG
>JBGCER010000090.1:0-4052 GCA_045106515.1 Myxococcota bacterium | reverse complement strand
GTTCGAGCGGCCCCGCCATTGCCGATGAGCTGGAGGCAGCGGGCTTGCAGATCGTTCGAGCGGCCTCTCTGGCCGACGCGGTCATGGCCGCAGCCGACGCCGCCCAGCAGGGCGATGTGGTGTTGCTCTCCCCAGGATGTGCGAGCTTCGACGCCTTCGATGACTTTGAGCACCGAGGCCGCGTGTTCCGAGAGCTGGTGACGGCCTTGGAAGATGAGGTCCAGCGATGAGTTCCACGATGCTGCCGTCTGTGCCGGCCCCCGATGATGGTGGCGCGCTGTCTGCGCTCCGCCGTCTGGACTGGTGGCTGGTGGTGTCGGTGGTGTTGCTCTTGGGATTCGGCGCGCTGATGATCTTGTCAGCGAGCTCGCTGTACGCAGACGCCAAGTTTGGCGACGCCCTGCGCTTCGTGACTCGGCAGTCCTTCGGCATGATCGCGGGTGTGGGCATGTTGGCCGGCATCTTGCTGCTGCCGTGGTCTTGGCTTCGCCGCGGAGCGGTACCTGCGTACGTGATTGGAATTGTTGGCCTGGTCCTTGTCTTTACGCCACTTGGTCACTCGGCATACGCCGCCACACGGTGGATCTCCCTCGGGCCGGTGAACGTGCAGCCCTCGGAGTTCGCCAAGATCGCCTTGGTGCTGGTCATGGCCAGCTACCTCTCGGCCAATGAGGGCCGACTGGGCGACGTGCTTGGCGTCGGGGTGCCGGCTCTGTTGATCCCGGTGCCCATGATCGTGCTGCTCATGCTGGAGCCCGACTTTGGCACGACGGTCATCACGGTCGCCCTGTGCGGGGTCATGCTCTTTGTCGCTGGCCTTCACTGGGGCTGGCTCGCGTCGCTGAGCGTCCTAGCGGCGGGCGGACTGTCCATCATGGCGGCCGCCAAGACCTATCGTGTCCGCCGCATGTTGAGCTTCATGGACCCGTTCCAAGACGCGTCCGGCGATGGCCACCAGGTGGTCCAGGGCTGGATCGCCATGGCCAGCGGCGGGTGGTTTGGACAGGGGATCGCCAGCGGGGTCGCGCAGCGCGGCAACCTGCCCGAAGCCCACACCGACTTTATTAGCGCGGTGGTGGGAGAGGAGCTGGGCGCCGTTGGGTGGATCGTGCTCATCGGGCTCTACTTGGTGCTGGTCTGGCGAGGCTTTGGCATCGCGGCTCGCAGCCGTAGCCTCTTCGGGACGTTGGTGGCAGCGGCCATCACTACATTGCTCGCGTCCCAAGCCATTATTAACTTGGGCGTTGTCGTCGGCTGGATGCCCGCCAAGGGCCTGGTCTTGCCGTTCATGAGCTACGGCGCGTCGGCGGTGCTGGCTCACCTGATTTGCATTGGCTTGCTCTTGCGCGTGTCCATGCAGACAGAGCTGGAGGCCGATGGTGCGGATCCTCCAGGGCCGAGCCCGGAGTACGGAGGGGTGCACCAATGATGTTCCGAGGCAAAGTCCGCCGAATCCACTTTGTGGGCATCGGCGGCATCGGCATGAGCGGCATCGCCGAGGTGCTGCTGACCCAAGGCTTTGAGGTCACAGGCTCCGACTTGGCGCGCGGCGCGTCGGCCAAACGCCTAGAAAAACTTGGAGCTACCGTCTTTATCGGTCACTCTGAGGAGAATGTTGGGGACTCGGACGTCGTGGTTCGCTCCACTGCGGTGGGGGTCGAAAATATCGAGGTTGCAACCGCGCTTCAACGGCTCATTCCCGTGATTCGTCGGGCGGAGATGCTGGCCGATCTCATGCGGCTCAAGCACGGCATCGCCGTGGCCGGCACCCACGGTAAAACCACCACCACCTCCATGATCGCCACCTGTCTGGGTCATGGCGGCATGGACCCGACCATCGTCATTGGTGGTCGCCTCGATAACCTGGGTGGAAGCAATGCAAAGCTAGGCCAGGGCGAGTACTTGGTGGCAGAGGCGGACGAGAGCGATGGGTCATTCATGCACTTGGCGCCCACGGTCGCGCTGGTGACCAATGTGGATCCGGAGCACCTGGACCATCACGGCACGTTCGAAGCCTTGCAGGCGACCTTCCTCGATTTTGTCAGGAAAGTTCCCTTCTACGGCTTCGCCGTATTGTGTGCAGATCACCCGGTGGTGCAGGGCATGATCCCCCTGGTTGGCCGTCGGGTGGTCACCTATGGCCTGTCCCGGCAGGCGGACTACCGGGCGACGCGGATCGAGCACAAGGGTGCAGAGACGACGTTTCGGGTGCATTATCGGGAGCTGCTCCTGGGTGAGGTCAGCCTGGGCATGCCCGGTCGTCACAATGTGACCAATGCCTTGGGGGCCATCGCCACCGCCATGGAGCTCGAGGTCGCCTTCACCACGGTCAAGCAAGCGCTCCACGGGTTTACAGGCGTACAACGCCGATTTACCGTGCGTGGTGAACAAGGTGGGGCCTTGTACGTCGATGACTATGCGCACCATCCCGTGGAGATCGACGCTACCCTCGAAGCGGCGGAGCTTGCCTACCCAGAGCGTAGGTTGGTGGCGGTGTTTCAGCCGCATCGCTTCAGCCGCGTCGAGGACCTGTGGGATGACTTCTGCGCCTGCTTCAACCGCGCGAACGAGGTCTTGGTCTGCCCGGTGTATGCCGCAGGGGAAAAGCCCCTCGCGGGCATCGATCGCAACAGCATCGCCGAGGCCATGAAGGTGCGTGGTCACCGGGGCGTGGTGGTGATGGACAGCCTGGACGACGCGGCCGCCCACCTGCGCCAGACGCGCAAGGACGGGGACTTGGTGGTGACTCTGGGTGCTGGCAACGTCAACAGCGTCATTGACGGCCTGCTCTTGTGACGGAGCTGCCGCCCATCGCCGGCGTTGTGGTGCGTGCGAACGACAGTCTTTGTCGGCACACGGCCCTTCGTACAGGTGGGCGATGCACCGCCTTTGCGGTGGTCCATCACGCAGACGCCCTCGGGCCCTACCTGGGCCAGCTCAAGGCGGCGTCGCAGAAATGGGCCCTGCTGGGTGCGGGCACTCGGGATGTGGCCCGCGATGGAGAGGTCCACAAGGTCGTGGTCCGCCTCGGAACTGGGTTTTGCCGCATGTCTGTCGACGGGGCGCAGGTGGAGGTTGGGGCGGCGTTGCCGTGTCCAGCGCTGGCGTGGGGAGCGGCTGCGCAGGGACTGGCGGGCATCGACGACTTGGTGCGTAGCCCCGGCTCTTTGGGAGCCGCGCTCTCGTTGGACGAGGGTCCCTGGAGAGAGCGGGTGACCGAGATCGCGCTGTGGCGGCGCGGGGGCGTTCGTTGGGTGCCACCCGCCGAGGCCCTAGGGCATAAGCTGATCTTGGGCGCACGCCTGACGCTGGAACCGTCCAGCATTGAACAGGCCACACAGGCGCTCACAGCGGCGCTCACGGGGGCCAGGGCGCTGCCGTCGTGGTATCTGCCTCTCAAGCGAGGCTCCGTAGAAGTGGAGCTTCGACGAGTTGATGCGGCGGGTGTTCGCCTCCGTGGTGTGCTCATTCCGGCCTCGTCGCCCGAGATGGTGGTGAACGTTGGCCTCGGTCCCGCGCGGGATCTCAAAATGCTGCATCGCTCCGCTTTAAAGCGGGTTCACCAACTCCGAGGGGTGGAGCTGACGTCGGCAGTCCGTTGGTCTGGGAGGGCCTCATGAAGCCAAGGATCGGTGTGTTGATGGGCGGGCTCTCGACCGAGCGCCAGGTGTCCATGGAGAGTGGCGCGGCGGTTCTGTCTGCCTTGCAGGGTGCCGGCCATGACGCGGTGGGCATCGACGTGTGGACGGACCTGCCGGCGACCTTGATGGCCGAGCGGGTGGATGTGGCTTGGATCGCGCTCCATGGTCGATTTGGAGAGGACGGCTGCGTCCAGGGTCTGTTGGCAGTGATGGGCATTCCCTACACAGGATCGGGCGTGCAAGCCTCTGCGATCGCCATGGATAAGCTGGCGACCAAACGGGCACTTCAGGGGGTGAGTGCCGTGTGCATGGCCTCGGATGCCGTACTTCGACGGGGTCAAGAGCGGCCTCAGGCTCTGCCGCTTCCCGCGGTGGTCAAGCCTGCCGTGGGCGGCTCCTCCATTGGGATCG
>JBGCER010000089.1:0-7542 GCA_045106515.1 Myxococcota bacterium | reverse complement strand
GACCGGCGCCGGCAGCTCGGGCTGGACTTCGGTGCGCGTGGTGACCGCGACCTCGAGCCACTCCCCGATGGCGTCGGACTTGCGGCTTAGGAGCACGGTCTTTTCGTCGGTGACGTAGGACACGCTCTTCAGCTGTTCGGGCGTTGCGATATACGCGGCGGCCCCCTTCTTTTCGTCGACGCCAGCATCGCCGGACTCGAAGTAGACCATGTAGCTCGCGCTCAGGGCGAAGAGCAGGCCGACGCCGAGCACGCCCACTTGGATGAGCTGCTTCATGACATCCTCCGACGGAGCAGGAATCGGCCGATGCCCAGCCCCAAAATCAACAGCGGAACGGCGAAAATCGTGCCCCAGAACCACCATTTTTGGCCGCCGGGGCTGTGGTCGATCTTCACGTCTTCTTCGGACTCGGTGTTGCCAACAACCTCTTCTTCGCCCGCCAACCACCGCAGGGAGTCGACGAAGAGCGAGGCGCCGGCGCCCCAGCCGTAGGTCAGCGCTTGGTCGCTGACGAAGCCTTGGTTGCCCACCACAACGGCGCGCCACTCGCTGCCCTCAGCCCCGCCCTCTACGGCGTAGGCCACATTGTGGACTTGTGACTTCTCATCCGGGTCTTGAACGCCATTGCGGTTGCCATCGGCGAAGGCCGTCGCGTAGCTGCGCACCAAGACCGTCCGCTTGGCGGTGCCGGTCGACGTCTCTTCGAGGCCGATGGGCGCGGGGAAGACCACCGGAGCCTTGGCCTTGGACAGCGCGGAAACGGTGGTGTGCGAGCCGTAGCGGTCGGTCGCGACGATGTACGGCGACGCGTTGCGCATGCGGCGCTTCGGATCGTTGAGAAGGCCCATATTGGCTCGTAGACCCAGGTGGTCCAGCAGTCCAGGCAGCGGATCGCCTCGGCCATCGACGAGGATGATGAGCTGTCCGCCCTGGTCCATCCATTCGATGAGGCTGCGCTCTTCTTCGGGGAGCAGGGGCTTCTGTGGGCCGGCCAAGATGATGACGTCAGCGTCTTCGGGCACCTTGTCGGCGAGGCCCTGCACGACGCTCAGATCGTTGAGCTTATAGCTCTGATTCTGCATGTATTTGCGCAGCTGCGACATCTTGCGCCAGTCATCATCCTTGATGCGCTGGCTGGCTTCGCCATGGCCGGTCACGAAGTAGGCGTTGAGCGTTCCGCGGGTGGCTTTGAGCAGGTTCTTCTGAACGAGCTCGTCGAGGCGCCGCAGATCGCGTTTGGCGCCGCGGTCCAGCTCGGTCTTCATCTTGAACTTCACCGGCTGCTCTTCGCCGCGCTTGAACACGACCCAGCCGTTGTCGTTGAGCTTGAGCTCCTCGGCGAGGCCGGCGGCGAGGGCCTGGTCCTTGACCTCGACCGTGAGCTTGCCGTCGGTCGTGGGCACCAGCTCGTCGAAGTAGCCGTCGATCTGCTCCAGCACCTTGTTCCCGTTGGGGAAGAAGAGGAAGACCTCGACGGGCTCGGTGAGGCTAGTCACCATGGCCTTGGTGGCATCTCCGGGCTTTGCCGTGCGGAAGTAGCTGGTCTCGATCTTGGAATCGGACTGGCTCGCCAGGTAGTTCACCGGGAAGATCAGGGAGATGGCCAGCGCCGCAGAGAGGCCGGACACGAGGGCGCGCCGGGCGGAGTCTCGCGGGAGCCGGACCGGATTTCCGGACAGGACGAGGTCCAGGAAGAACATGGGCAATGCGCCGACCAGAAGCAGGATCGGCGTGAGGGTGCTCATCACCCCCTGCCACCGCTGGCGGCCTTCATCAGCCAGGCCGAGCCAGTCATTGACTTCGTTGGTGCCCAGGGCGAATGTCAGCAACGACAGCGAGGCGACCGCGGCCATGATCAGGCCCTTGACGGTGCCATCGCGGACGGAGGCGTCTTTGTTCTGCAAGCTGGCGCCGCGGAACACGAAGCTCGCGGCGACGATGCCCACGCCGACGAGGTCGGTGGCCCATCGGGCGAAGCCTTCGCCCACGATCTGTTCGCCCACAAAGACGAGGCCCATTCCCAGGACCCAAAGGATTCCAGCGAGTGTCATTGCCAGCGCCTCCGTTCGAGGGATCGGGTCGCTAGGAGCAGGAAGAGCCAGGTCACCGTCACGTAGTAGACGACGTGGGTGAGGGCGAAGGTGCCCTCCTTGAACGGCTCGTAGTGCTTGTCCCAGATGGCCGCGTATTGAGCGATATCGGAGAAGGCGCCGTCGGTGACGGCGCTGATCATCCAGAGCAAGACCATGAACAGGACCAAGCCGGCGGACAAGACTAGAGCGAGCAGCTGGCTGCGCACAAGGGAGCTGGCGAACACGCCGATGGCGGCCACGGCGCTGCCGTAGAGCAGCATTCCCGCGTAGCCAACGCCGATTTGAGCCAGGCTCACCTTGCCGTTGACCAAGATCATGGCGGGCATGTGCATGGTGCACACCAAGAAGAGGCCCACCATGGCGACCACGGCGAGCCACTTGCCCAGGATGACCTGCCACTCTGCGATAGGCGAGGTCGCGAGCACCAGCTCGGTCCGGGTCTGCTTCTCTTCGGCGACGCTGCGCATGGCCAGGAACACGGCCACGAGACCGGTTCCAATACCGCCGATGAAGAAGAACTCTTCGAGCACGTCCGCGGAGAGCTTCGGGGCGACGCCGAGGGCGAAGCCATTGTAGAAGAGCCCCGTGAGAAACACGAATAAAGCGAGGATCACGGGACCATAAAGGCCGGAGAGGTAGCCGGACAGGTCACGCTTGGCGACGAGCAAGAACCTCATGCCGCACCTCCTGTGAGTCCGAGGAAGGTCTCTTCAAGGTCCAAGGTTGGCTCTTCGATGAGCCGAACGCCGAAGCCAGCGGCTGCGAGTTCGGGGATGAGCTGCTCGCGGTCGTCGCCGTTCATGCTCACGTCGAACCGGACCAAGCCATCGCCGTCGGCTTCGAGCTGGGTGGCGGAGGCGACGCTGGCGTGGGCGGTGAGCCACTCGGAGAGCTTGGCGCCATCGGCGCGGGCGGTGAGCACCATGCGCTCGGCGGAGCTACGGGGGGCAACCAGGTCCGCCTGGTTGCCGGACGCCACCAAGCGGCCGTCTTTCAAGAAGAGCAGGCGGTCGCAGGTGCGGCTGATCTCCGAGAGGATGTGGCTGGAGAGCAGTACGGCGCGGCCCTTGGACAGCCCCTTGATCACTGCGCGCATGTCCTTGATTTGCTTGGGATCTAGGCCGGAGATCGGCTCGTCGAGGATCACCAGCTTGGGGTTGTGGATCACCGCCATGGCGATGCCCACGCGCTTCTTGTAGCCGTGCGACAGGGTGCCGATGACCTGCTTCTCTCGCTCGGAGAGCCCGGTCTGGTGAAGCAAGACCGGCAAGCGACCCCGGGCGACGGAGCCCGACATGCCCTTGAGTTGAGCGCAGTAAACGAGGAAGTCCCCGACCCGCATGTCTCGGTACAAAGGGGGTTCTTCGGGCAAAAAGCCGATGCTGGCCTTGAGCTCGTCTGCGTTATCTGTGACATCGCGGCCGTTGAGTTGCACCCGCCCGCTGGACGGGGCGAGAACGCCGGCCAGGATCTGCAGAGCGGTGCTCTTGCCGGCCCCATTGAGGCCGAGCAAACCGATGATTTCGCCTTCTTTTACGTCGAATGAGACGTCGCGCAGCGCCGGAAAAGATCCGTAGTACCGCGTCAGGTTGTTGACCTGAATCATGGCCGGGCACCTCCATCCATGCGGCACGTTCTTTAGGCATGACAGACCGGCCGTCAAGGTCTGCCTGGGGTTCGGCTCCTTTGGTGCCTCAAACGGTCCCGTCCTTCACGGGGCTTCATCACCCTCGATAGGTGGCCGCGGCACTCCGTTGTTGTTCAGCCTGGCTTCGCGCTCGCTGTCGAGCTCCGGGTGGCGGATGAGGGCCTTGACGCTCTGTGCGGTTCGGTCGATGTGCTTGTGCATTCGTCTTGGAATATCAGGGTTGTAGCTGTGAAATCCAACCTTGTACGTCTTGGGGTTGAGCGGGTGAATCCCGCTTCGGCTGACCTCGATAAGAAAGCTTCGAGCACCATAACGGCCGTAGAAGTGGTCGACTTCTGCGCCATGGGCGCGGAAGAAGAAGCCCCACCGACCGAGCTGTCGGGTTCGGTAGGCGCGCGTGCCCCACGCGAGCTCCATCGCTCGCCCGAGCTCCCAGTGCTCCCGCCGGTCTTGTCGTTGAGTCCGGTGGAACCGGCCGGCCCAGGGCGCGTAGAAGAAGCCGCCAAAGCTGTGCAGGCTCGCGACGCGGTGGTACCGCTCGCGGTCGGCGAGGGCATCGATGGCCTGAGTCTCGGGCTGGGACAGCGCGCTCTTGCTGGTGGAGTAGTATCCAGGGATGATTTTCCTCCAGAAAGCTCGTTTTTCACGGTTGATGGCGAAGTCGCGGTTGAGGTCGACGTTCCGGCCATTCCCTCGCCGGTAGACCGACTTTCCAACGCGAAGATCTGCCTCGACCGCGGCTCTTCCGTCAGGGTTGAGGAGTGGGATCACCGTCACCTGGACGCCGGGAGGCGGGCCGTGCTCGCTCAGGTCTAGGAGTACGTCCGTGGCGACCTCGGTGGAGATCCACTCCAATGCGTGAATTCCGCCAAACACCAAGACTTTGCGGTGAATCGGCTGTCCGGGGCGGGCCAGGTGAAAGGCCCAGATGGGGCGGCCGTGAACGGTGGTGCCGATCCGCTCAGGCCGCACCCAGCCCGGTCGGTCGTGGACCCACCCCGCCACTTGGGAGAAGAGCGTGCCGGCGAAACGGTAGCCAGGTTGCACTCTTTCAAGGACTGTGGGCTCGGTAGGGGCCGCTTCCAGCGGCACGATCGAGGGGCGATTCATGTTTGAGGCGATGCGCACAGGCACTTCGGCGGCGGGACGTTGATCGTCGGCCCATGTGGTGAAGAGCAGCGTGTCATCCGCAGCGCAGAGCCAGCTCAAGAGGAGCAGGACGATCATGAGGGGCTCGCGTGCAGGTGGATGGTCGCGGCGGCCTCCCGCGCCAAGTCCAACGCAATGTTGGCCTGTGGATGTCGCACCACCAAGAACCCGTCGGACAGCAGCGTCTGCTTCCAGTCGCGTCGGGGCTGGCCCGGCCGCAGGACGTCGTCGATCACGACGTGTTCACCATACTTATGTAGGAAGGCGTCGAGGCCGTCGATCCGTCGAATCACCCCGTGCCCGGTCGCGCGCTTGAACACGATGGCGGTGCAGTAGGCCTTTTGCGCGGGGGCGTGTACCTGCCCATGCACCACAGCTCGGGCCCACTCCACGAAGAGGTCCGTGTCGCTGCCTAGGTTCATTTGATCCACCAGCCGCGCGCCTCCGGGACGACACCCAATTTCTCCAAAAACAACCTCTCCACTTTCCTTTTTGTACCACTCCATATGGGTGAACCCGGTGCCCATGCTCAGGGCGGAGAGCACCTTGCGCCCTAGGGCGATGCCCTCGGCGAGTCGGGGGTGTTCCAGGTTGCGGTAGGTGAGGATGATCGGGCTAATCCACTCTTCGGTTCGCGCGATGAGCGGCCTTGGAAGGTACTGGGCCACGTTTTCGAATCCCGGGGTTCCATCGACGCACACCGTGTCGTAGGTGAACTCCTCTCCGTCGATGAACTCCTCGCAGGACGCCTCGGTGACGTGACCCATGCGCTGGAGTGTGGGCTCCAGCTCGCCGGGTTCGTCGACCCGATAGGTGTCAGCGCTGCCTGCGCCGGCGATGGGCTTGAGAATCAGGGGGTAGCCGACGCGCTCTGCGGCCTTTTTCGCCTCGTCCACGGTCGTGACGCGGGCGCTGTGGGGCACGCGTACGCCGGCGGCAGCCACCCGCTCCTTCATGCGCTGCTTGTCTCGGAACGCCACCACGGTATCCACGCTCATTCCCGGCACACCGTAGTGTTCGCGCAGGTGAGCGGCCGCGATCACCAGAGGCTCCCAGCAGGCTTCGACGCGGTCGGGTCGGCGGCCGCCGAGCCAGCTCACCACCCGCTTCACCACATCGGCCTCGTCGAGGATGCGAGGGACGTGCAGGTAGCCGGTCAGGTGGGCGCGCAGGGCGTCAGGGAGGGCGTGGGCGGGTCGATCTCCCACCCCCCAGACCCGGGCGCCCACCTGTGACAAACCACGCGCAAAGTCCTGCATCTCACTAGGAAAGACCGGATTTAGGAAGACGACGTCCACGAGGAACCTCGGGGTGTGGCGCGGGGCTCGCGCGGCCTGGGTTCACCAAGCCTATCTCCACGGGAGCCGCGGGCAGAGGGTCTGGGTCACAGACCGTATGCGGGGTCATCCGGGCTGGCGTACACACGCGTTTCATGCCAGAAATGCGGGGCGGCTGAAGGGTCGTGGAGGCCTCATGCGCTTGGTGATTTTTGTTGCGCCGTTCGCCCTGCCGACCACCGCGCGCACGCTCCGTGCGGTCGGCGCGCTTCCGGATGTGCGCCTGGTGGCCGTGCTCCAGGAGCCGCCTCCCGAGCCTATCCCTGGAGATGTGGTGCTGTGTTCTGCGGTGATGGACGACTCGGTGCTCGGACAGACGTTGGACGCGATCGTTGAAAAGCTAGGCGCACCGCACCGCTTGTTGGGGATCTTGGAGGATCTCCAGATCAGCTTGGCCCATCAACGGGAGCGGCTCGGACTACGGGGGCCCGGGCCAGATGTCATCGCCGGGTTCCGCGATAAGGCAAAGATGAAGCAGATTCTGCGCCAATCCCAAGTGCCGGTGGCGGCGAGCTTGCAGGTGAACGGGTCTGCCGAGCCGGGCGCGGTGGTGGACGCCGTCGGGCTGCCGATGGTGCTCAAACCGCTGGCGGGTGCAGGGGCCGCAGCGACGGTCCGCGTCAATGATCGGTCCAGCGTGGCCCAGGCGCTGCAAACGCTGCCTCGACCCTTGATCGCGGAGCAGTTCTTGACGGGCAAGGAGCACAGCATGGAGGTGTTCGTCGTCGATGGTCACCCGGTGTACCACAGCCCCACTCGATACTATCCGTCCGCACTAGAAGTGGCGTCCAATCCGCATCTTCAGTGGGTGGTACACCTCCCACTGGACCCGGCCCCCTTCACCGACGCGGCCAACACGGTCGACCGCGCCCTGCTCGCCTTGGGCATGGACACGGGCTTGGCCCATGCGGAGTGGTTCCGCCAACACGATGGTGAGGTGCTCATCGGGGAGATCGGCGCTCGCCCCCCGGGGGCTGGCTTCTTGGACCTGCACAGCGCCGCCACCGATGCGGACTGGTACCACCTGTGGGCTCGACTGGTGGTGGACGGGGTGTTCGAGGACCCAGGGCCCCGCGCATGGTCCGTCGCGGGCGTGTACCTGCGGGGTGCGGGCCAGGGCAGGGTGACGTCGATCACCGGGTTGGACGAGGCTCAACGCGTGTTGGGTGCCTTTGTGGTGCACGCGAGGCTGCCCCAGGTCGGTCAGCCCCGTCGCTCCGGCTACGAAGGCGATGGCTTTGTGATTCTTAGGCACCGGGACGATGAGGTGGTGAAGCGTGCCGCACTGCACCTCATCCAGACGGTGCGGGTGCAC
>JBGCER010000088.1:0-6258 GCA_045106515.1 Myxococcota bacterium | reverse complement strand
CCGATGGCATCAGCAGACTCGGGGATGTGCGTTTGCATGAGCTGGGCCTGCTCAGCATCCATCGGCTCGCAGACAAACCGGGCCCGTGGGCCCTTGTCGCAAAGCTCATCAGGCTTGAACGCAAGCCCGTCCACTAGGAAGATTGGACCTCTGCGCTTCCCGTCTTCTCCTGCAACGACCGAAGCGGCCCAACCGCGAGCCGAAGAATTAGTAGCCCCCCAAACCCTGCGCTATCCTGCCCTTCACAGCCATTGGGGGGAGCACATGCTGCGAGCGTTCTGCGCCATCGCGCTCATCAGTTGGACGGCGCAGGACTGCGCTCCGGACATGGTGTCCACTGGAGGGCAATGGAGCTTTAACCAAGAGAATCTGGTAGACAAAGGCTTTGGCGGCAGCCCCTATCGCGTCCTGGTCGGCTCGACGGTTTGCCCGCTGCCAGGCACGCTCCCACTGACCACCGACGCCGACATCAGCCAAGTCGACCTGATGACCTCGTGCGTGGAGCGCACCGCCACAGGATCGGTGTCGGCCCAAGGCGACTGCTTTACCGTCGACGCCGCTGGCGAGGGCTCGTGGGACTTGAAGGTCTACGCCGACTGTCCGCACGAGCTGACGCAGACCCCCGAGCCGGACGCTGTGCAGATCTTCGGCGTTGACCTCGACGACGTCCGATCCGCCCCCGAGTCGGTGCTGGAGCCCTACGCCGGGGATCCAGGGGCGTCGAACACGGACGTGCCCGCAGACGCCGCCATCGGCGACACCCTCTTTGTCTTGGGGGCCGGTTGGAGCGAGGTGCGGGTGCGGTTGGTCGACGACCAAAACCGCCGGGTGGCCTGGCCCCTAGACGACGGCGCGGTCCGCCTCGATGGGGGCGAGGTGGAAGTCCTCGGGCGAGGTCGGCTCAAAGTGAGCATGCCCGCCGGGAGCGAGGGCGTCGTGCAGGCCAGGCTGCCGAGCGGAACGGTGGACCTGGTTCGGATCGTCGGCGTTGCGTCTGACAACGTGGTGTCCATGGAGCTCGTGGCGCCCCTAAAGACGGTGCCGCTCGACGACGCGTTGATCGAAGACGTTCCCGATGTGCAGCCCGCCACGTATATCGACGAAGCCTGGGCCCTATACCGCGACCGAGACGGCAATATTGTGTGGGGTGTTCCCACCGAATGGCGAACAGCAGGCACCCGCGCGCTGTTGATGGCACCCAATGCCCCCAATCCCAGTCGGCTCCGCCTGCTCGATGAGTGCGAGCCCATCCAAGCGGGTCGCCACCGCCTCAAAGCCCAGGCCCGGTCCGCCACCCGCGGCATCGACCTGCAAAAGACGACCACGTTTCGCTATCGCTACCCCGCAGAGACCCTCGACGCGATGCGGGCCAACGGCGATCTCAACGACGACAACTTCACCCCCGACGAGCGCTGTGCCGGGCAAGCCCGCGGCTGTGCCACGATCCCAACGGGACCGGCCGCGGGGTGGGCGCTGGTGTTGGGTGGGTTGGTGGTGTTGGGGCGGCGGCGATCGGGCGCCTCAACGCCGATCAAAGACAAAACACCGCCTTTGACCGATGGATACACGGCCGGCAGGGCATCCACGTAGCCTGGAATCCCGTTGGCCCCCCGCCCCTACTCCCCCTTCTTCTGCGCCAATAACCACCGCAACAGCGCCTCGTCATAGTCGGCGGTCAACGACGGAATGTGGCTGCTACCACGCATGGTCCACAGGGCAACATCGACGCCGCCGCTGCACCCTTGCCACACCTGGGGCGTGGTCTCGGCGCCGGGGATGAGGGTGTCATAGTCGACCGCAGCCCCGTCTTTTGGACGCCCACACTCAGCTACGTCCGCCCAATATTGCACGCTCTCCAAGGCGCTGGGGTACCGCGGGCCGCCCACGTAGAACCGACCTCCACCATATTGAATGGTCGCATCGAGGGTGCCGTGCATCTGCAGCACGCTGATGGGCTCGGCAGCGGCACAATCGGCGTCGTTGTCAAAGGTGGCGCCGGCCAAGCTCGCGATGCCCGCCAACCGCTCGGAGGCGTCGCATGCCAGGCGGTAGCTCATGAATCCGCCATTGCTATGGCCCACCACGGTGATCCGCGAGGCGTCGATGGGCACAGCGGCCTCGACCTCGTCGAGCAGCCCCAGCAGGTAGCCCGAATCATCGACGGTCGACCCATTGAAGTTGCAGCAGACGTCCGTGGCGTTCCAGAAGCCGGCACCACGATTGTCCCGCGCGCCGTCCGGAATGACTAGCACGAAGTCTTCGACGTCCACCCGCTGGGACAGTTCGAAGTAGCGATCTTGGAACGACCCAGTGGCGGTGTAGCCGTGCAGCACCACCACAACGGGCAGGTCAGTGACACCATCGTAGCGGCTCGGCGTCACCAGCGTGGCCGGTCGATCGCCCCCGATCGTGTCGGGCCACGTGGTGGGGTCACGGCGGGTATCCGGCTCGGAATCCGAGTCATCGGTGCTGTCGGTGCCATCGGTGCTATCGGTCCCATCGGTAGCGGGTTCGCTATCGTCGATGGACGGGGAACACCCAGCGAGGGCCAAGGCGAGGACGAGACGAAGCATCGGGAACTCCAAGCGTGCGCAGGCCACAGCCTACCGCGGCCGGCTGGAGAGCGCGGCTTAAACCACCGAGCGCGCCACATCGCCCCGATTGGACGGTACCCACACACGGCCTCAACATGAGGCATAAGCCTGCCGCTATGGCGATACCACCGGCAAACCTTGCGCCCAGGGAAACCCCCATGACACGTTGAGCCACCCCCCATGTTGAGAGGTGGATGATGCGTTGTTCCGTTGTCGGTGTTCTTTCGTTGCTCGCGGGTTGTGCTGGGCCCGCAGACCCGTCGGCCGATGCGCCGAGGCCGCTGTTTAACCAGGATGCGAGCCCAGAGTTGATCGGCGAGCTGGCCCAAGATCAGCTGTCGCCCCCCGATGCGCTCCCCGGCCTGGACGGCACGCGCCATGAGCTGCTGCGGGCCCACGTGGACCCCACCGGCACGGCCCACGCCCACTACCAGCAGCTCATCGACGACGTACCCGTGTTCGGCGGCGAGATCATCGTGCACGTCAGCGCGGACGGCCGCCCCGAGGGCACTACCGATCACCGCCTCTACGACTTGGCGGTCGACACCGTACCGGCCGTCGACGCACAGACCGCCTTGGACCGCGCCGTGGAGCTGCGGACCGACGCGCTACCGCTCACGGCCGACCCGGAGCTCGATCTATGGGTCGTGCGACACGATGACGTGGACCGCCTCACCTGGCGGGTGGCGCTCCGGCGCATCGATGGCACCGAACACACCACCATGCCGGTGGTCTTCGTCGATGCCCACACCAGCGAGATCGTGTGGTCCTACGACAACCTCCAGACCGCTTCGGGCACCTCACCGTACAATGGCACTGTGTCGTTCAACTCGTATAAGTCAGGTTCAAACTGGTATCTAGAGGATACTTCGGCCAAGTTGGGCACCTATACCTACGGCAATAGCACCACATCCCTGTCCTACGTGACGGACACCAATGACGTCTGGACGGACACCGCAGATCGCCAAGCCGTAGGCGCGCATTGGGCTGCGACCCGAACCTTGGACTACTACTCCAGCGACCACGGGCGTAACGGGATCAACGGCAGCAATGGCCCTGGCTACATCAGCTCCCTCACCGGCTCGGGCCGCGTGCAGTCGGTGCTCGTTAACTACGGTCGTAGCTACAATAACGCCTTCTGGGACGGCTCCAAGATCGTCATTGGCGACGGAGATGGCTCCAGCTTCGGCCCCCTCGGGAGCCTGGACATCGTGGCCCACGAGCTGACCCACGGCGTCATCACCAGCGAGGCGAACCTGACCTACGCCAATCAGTCTGGCGCCCTCAATGAGTCCTATGCCGACGTCTTTGGCGCCCTCGTCGAGCTCGACGCCTTGGGCTCGGGTAGCAAGCGGTGGTGGATCGGCGAAGACTGCTGGACGCCCGGTACGTCCGGCGACGCCCTACGGTACATGGACGACCCCACTGCCGACGGTAGCTCTCGGGACCACTACTCCACCCGATACGTGGGCACGGCGGACTCGGGGGGCGTTCACTGGAACTCTGGCATTCCAAACCTGGCGTTCTACCTGCTGGTCAACGGCGGAAGCCACCCCAAGTCGTCCAAGTCCGTCACGACGGTGACCGGCATTTCCGCCGGGGACGCAGCCGACATCTGGTACCTGGCGCTGACCTCGTACATGACCTCGTCCACCAACTTCGCCCAAGCCCGGACCGCCACCCTGTCCGCGGCGGCGAGCCTGTATGGCTCCAGCAGCACCCAATACACCTCCGTGCAAGATGCGTGGGCTGAAGTGGGGGTTGGAAGCCCATCGAGCACCACTACGGGGAGTAGCGGATGCTCGGGCTACACCACAAATAGCACCGGTTCGCTCTCGGGCACCGGCAGCTCCGCCGTCGAGCCCGGAGGCACCTACTACTACGCCGGTAGCGGCACTCACGCCGGCTGCTTGAGCGGCCCCAGCAGCGCCGACTTCGACCTAGAGCTGTATCGCTGGAACGGCAGCGGATGGAGCAAGATGGCGAGCTCCACCTCTTCCACGTCGAGCGAGACCATCAGCTATGCCGGGTCCGCCGGGTATTATTACTGGAAGGTGCTGTCCTATTCAGGCAGCGGTGGGTACGACTTTGGCCTGACGAAGCCGTAAGAGCGGAGGGTCAGGCGTAAGAACAGCCGCCTGACCCTACCGTGCCTACTTCCCTTGCAAACCAGGGATCTGAAACTCTCTCACCCCGAGGCGCCGCGCCTCCCGCAGCCCGGAACGCAGCGCCCCGTGCACGGTCTGATACCAGTCCCGATCGGTGTGCTCCCCCGCGAACAACACCCGGCCGCCCACGGGTGTGGTGAAGACGTCGAAGTCTGCCGGGTCGCCGCCAACGGGCACGTAGCTGTAGGAACCCAAGGTGAAGGGGTCCGTCGTCCACGAGGTCGCGTGAGTGGCGACAGGGGTCGGCACCTCCCGACCCAGCAGAGTGCCCAGCAAGGCCAAGGCGCGCTCGGTACGGCCGGCCTCATCGAGCTGCGCCTGGTCCTGACGACTGGATTCTCCACCTGAGAAGCACAAAATAGTGGGAGCAGATGCCACCTGGGTCACATCCTGGCAGTATTCGGCCCGTCCCGGCACGCCGGTGATCTCCCAAATCTTCTGCTCAGACGGCCAAAATGCCTCTTCAAAGACCATGACCACCTTCTCTAGATTGCCCATGTCCAGGCGACCAATGGCTTGAACATGATCGGAAGGTAATTCAGGATCAAAACTGATTACACCCGCGCGAAGCACGCCCAGTGGCACGGTGACCACCACGTGAGACGACTCGTACGTGGTGGTGGCGGTGGTGACACGAACGCCAGAGGTGTCGTAGGCGATCCCAGTCACGGGTTCAGACAGCACGATATTGAGGTCCGAAGCAAGGGCATCGACCAATTGGCCATAGCCGCCCACGGGAAAATGATCGCCCTTCTCTGGCACGGTGCCATCGTCAAAGTGCCGCAGCGAGGTCGTCTCCATCGGTCCGGCCAGGTCCATCTCGATGAGGCTGCGCACATAGGTCCGCGCCAGGCCCTCGACCGGGGCGGTGAGGCCTTCCTCAGCGAGGCGCAGGTCGAGCCCCTCTGCGACCGATAGATCTCCGCCATCCTGGTCAAACAGGTCATCGTAGGTGCGACCAAATCGCGTCGCCACGCGCCGGGCTCGTCGATCGACGTCCGCCGGAACCGAGTCCCCATTCTGATCGACCAGCACCGACTCCGGGAGGGTGTCGGGAACCATCTCCACTCCGATCCCCGCCAGGGCATCCGCCGCCGCGCTCCCCCTAGTTCCGTGAACCCAGGCCGCGCCGAAATCCACCGTCGCAGGACCGACCTTGGCCGTGTGTGTCCGGCCACCGATGCGGTCTCTGGCCTCGATGACCGTGACCTGCACCCCGTTGCGATGCAGGGCCGCCGCCGCTGTCAGGCCGCTAATTCCTGCGCCAACCACGATGACGGACTGCACATCGGCCAAAGGCTGGACCTCCGGCACCGCCCAGCCCGCGCAGCCAGAGAGCAACGCAGCGGCGATGATGGGGGGGCGACGCATAGGCACTCCGAGCTGTGTACAGCTTGCACACAATCCGGAGCCTGGCCACCACCGCCCGTCACCCTATGGCGTAAACGCCTCGGCCTGCCGGCGGCCCTCGACCACCGCGTCGATGACCGCAGGCA
>JBGCER010000087.1:0-5980 GCA_045106515.1 Myxococcota bacterium | reverse complement strand
GGGATCCAGGCCCCCGGAAGGTCCAACCCATCGGGCCGCTCCATCGGGCCAAGCTCACCCGCCTCAGATCCCGACTCCGTGCCTTTTTCCAATGGATTCGCAAGCGCGGGCACAGATAGTGCCAAGAGCAACAAAGGCAGGAACTTCATGGGGTCTCCAGAGCAACGTGTTGCACTGTACCTTGTGCGTCCTCGGCAAGCTGCTTCATCTGTCTGGCCTGACGGAGATCCTACAGAACCTCGGGCGCCAACCACCATCCCGCAGCCACAAACGCGAAAAAGATCAGGCTGACGTAGCCATTGAGGTCGAAGAAGGCTTTGTTGATGCGCGACAGATCTCCCGGTCGCACGATCCAGTGTTCATAGGCCAGGACTCCGGCGATGAGCGCCAGTCCGATCCAGTAGGGCCAGCCGAGGTCGGCCACCCAGGGCAAGGTCGCGAGCGCCCCGACCGTCACCACATGCAGCCCGGCGCTCAGCACCATGGCGCCGGTCTCGCCAAGGGCGGTGGGCACACTGTGGAGTCCCACTCCGGCGTCATACTCGCGGTCCTGCAGGCTGTACAGGATGTCAAAGCCAGCAACCCAAGTGCCCACACCCACAGACAGCACGAAGGGAGCCCAGTCATAGCCGCCCGTGATCGCGATCCAGACCGCCGTCGGAGCCAGGGCAAGGGCAAGCCCGAGCACGGCGTGGCACAGCGCCGTGAACCGCTTGGTGAGCGAATAGCCCCAGATCACCAGCAGAGCGATGGGCGATAGCGCTAGCGTCAGCACACCCAAAAGCGCCGAAAAAAGCACGAATAACGCCGCTGATCCAAGGGTAAACCCCCAAGCGGCGCCCACGGAGATCTGCCCGGAGGGGATCTCCCGTCCGGCCGTTCGAGGGTTCGCAGCATCGATGCGGCGATCGATCACCCGGTTGAAGCCCATGGCGGACGACCGCGCCGTCACCATGCACAAGACGATCAGCACCAGCTGCCAAATCGTCGGCGTCTGGACCGATGACGCGAGCACCGCCGCCGCCAATGCGAACGGCAGCGCGAAGATGGTGTGGGACAGCTTGATCATCTTGCTATACGTCCACAGAGCCGATTGGGCTGGCACAGCGCTCATGACGGACTCCACTGGGAAGAGGGCACACCCGCTCGCACGAGCCAGCGGCGATCGGGGGCCGCGACACGCAAGCCGGGCTCATCGGTGTCGAGCTGAACCAGACCAGGATGAGACCCAAGCTCAAAAGCTCCGAGTTGGTCGAATCCAAGCATCTGAGCGCCTCCGCGCGTCGCCATGTGCAGCCACACACTCACCGGCACCTCAGGGGCCACGCCGCACAGGGCCACCACCTCTCCCAAGACGTCGAGGTCCGGGCAGCTGACGAGTCCATCGGTGCCCAAGGCGAGCGGCACACCGGCGGCGAGCATCGATGCCACGGGCGGGGGCTTCCCACCGATATGCAGGTTGCTTCGAGCGCAGAGCACGATCGCCGTGCCCGTCTTGGCCATGTACGACAGCTCGTCGGCCGTGAGCTCGACGCCATGGACCGCCGCAACAGCCCCAGAGAGCTCGCTCACAGAGGCCAGCCACTCCATGGGTGTGTAGGCCCGGTCTAGGGGGGCCCAGCGGACGCCAAAGTCCGTGAGCAGCGCTGCAAACGGGCCAGATGCATCGTGCAGAAACTGAAGTTCGGCCGGATCTTCCGCGAGGTGGATCGTGGCCGGAGCCGCCCATCCATCCCGACGCGCGAGCACAGCGCGCGCCAGGTCTGGATGCGTGGAGTACGGCGCGTGGGCCGTGGGCCTCTCCACCACCACCGTCGCCCCGGATTGATGATGTTGAAAGAGCGCTACAGCCTCGGCCGCGCCCTGCTCAGCGCGCGTCGGATCCTGCCCCAGCCGCTCCCGTTGCACCACGCCTGAAAGTCCCGCCGCCAGCAGCGCAGGGGCCGTCGTCGCTCCACCCGCCACATCGCAGACCGCCGACGTGCCGTAGTCCATCAGTCTCAGAATAGATTCTTGCAAAGCGCCTTCTGAGGATGCTCGATCGCGCGTACGCCGGGCTTGCATCTGGGCCCGCACCCACGCTGGCAACCCATGCCCACCCGGCACCAGGCCCACGTCGGACAGCTCCAAGTGCGTGTGCGCGTTCACCAGACCCGGAATCAGCAGGCCATCGAGGTCGGCTTCGCCGGGCGCCGGCTCATCTACGCCCACGAGCGTCACGCCCTCGAACGTGAGCGTCACCCGGCGCACCGCACCCGACGGCAACAGCGTGCGACCCGTAAAGCGCTCTGCGGCAAGAGACGATGCCATGGTGAGCTAGGCGCGCGGCTGGGGAGATGAACCCGTCGCTGACGGCCTCACGGACACCGAAGCGCCGAGGCGTTCCGAGGCGAACCCCGACCGCTTGAGGTGGTGCCGCACCGCCTTAAACGTCTCGGACCAGGGGTCGTCCACCGCGGGCTTGCCCACCTGAGCTCGCGGGTTCGAGTAGGCCGAGCCATTGAGCTCGCCGCGGTCGGGAAGCCACACCGTGCCCAGCGTATCGGCACCCGCATGCAGCGCCGCCTGAGCCAGACCCGGAGCCCCCACGAGCCAGGCTGCCTCGTGGGTCTGGATCGAGGCTGCGGCGATGCGAGCCAACGCCACGGTACGAAGGTAGTCTTCGGCCGTCGCCCCTTCTGGGCGCAAGTCGCGGGTCTCCGACAACGGGGCCACTCGCATCGCGCTGACGCCGCCCGTGCGGGTGTGCAGCGCATCGAGCGCCAACAGGTGCTCGATACGACCGGAGAGCGGTTCCCCCGCACCGACTTCAAGCCCAGTTACAAAGCGTATTCCTGTACCCAACACCGATTCGGCAAGCCCGAGCCACTGTCGCGGTGACAGCCAGCGTTCATCCGCCCGAACCCCGTTATCGAGCGCTAGAATCGAATCCTCAGCGAACCCGTCCAGCCCGGCGGCCTGGAGACGCCCAAGAATGGTCATAGGGTCGAGGTCGTCCACCGCCGAGAGATGGCGTAGACCTTGAAGAGAGAGCGCCCGGATGCGGGCCGTGGTGGCCTGTCGAGCGGCGGCGATCCATCGACACCATCCATCGGTGCCCACCCCAAGGTGGAGCGGGCCGACCAGGGCGACCTCCCCCACACTCACCTCTTCAGCGGCCAATACGTGCTCGGCCACCTCTTCTGGCGTTCGAACGACTGTGGTGACGTCGACGCGCAATCCGGGCGTCCAAGAGACCGATTCGAGCGCCCCCAACCGAGACTCTCGGCACATTCGAGCGGCGGCGGTCAGATCCACCGTCCGCGCATCGTCTTGCAGCGTGGACAGCTCCGAAGGCGTCAGCACCTCGCCATCAGCAGCGCGGGTGAGCAAGCGGTCTACATCCGCCCGGGCCCGCACTCGCGTAACGGGGTTATACAGCTGCACATCCTCGGTACCGACTAAGCCAGCGCGGAACGCAAGAGCGGCATACCGACGAAGGCCGATCAACGCGCGATCATCGAGGGTGTAGCGGATGGACTCGGTCACATACGCCAGGTCATCTCCGGAATAATCCTGTGCCCGAGACGCGAGTCCCGCAAGGCCCGCCTCACGCAGGTGCTGCTCCACATCCGAAGGCAAGTCGGGGCGCCCGGCCCACACGGCGAACACAAACGGAAGGCCGGTCCACTCATGCCACAGCTCTGCGAGGTCCATGCGTACGGCGAGTCGATCGGGCAGGTCACGCGCTGCATCCCCGATGACGAGCCCGGCAATGGTCCCCTTGGCCTGGGCGAGACCCTGCATTTGACCGGCCTCTTCAATGATGAGCCCTTCGGGGACTCGAGCGGAGAGAGGCCCTTGCGTGAGCAGTAAACGGGCCAAAGTGCGACTGGTGCGAGACACCCCGTCCAACACCACCTTCGTCCACTCTTCTGGCGGGGTTTCGGCGACCAAAAGCACAGAATGAACCGGCCCTTCTGCGCCAATACACACCTGTGCGACCACCCGAAAGTCGCCGTCGGTCAGGGCGGCGGCCACCGGTACCAGCGCGACGTCGACTTCGCCGGACTTGAGCATGGCTGCAATGTCGGAAGGGTGGCCTTCGACCACGTCAAACCGGTCGCGATCGATTCGCGAAGTGAGCGGGCGGGCATTGAGGTAGCCAACGGTGGCGATGCGGGTCAATTCGACCTCGAGGAAGGGGTCAACAGGCAGCGACGGTGCGGTAGAGCGTGTCGCGCTCGATGGGGATGCGATCGGCTCGCTTGATCAGGTCCACGAGCTGGTCTCGACCGAGCATCTGCGGCGTTGTGGCGCCAGCCATGTGGTAGATGCGCTCTTCGCGCACCGTGCCATCCAGGTCATCGGCCCCGAACGATAGCGACAACTGGGCAGTTTCCACCGACAACATGGGCCAGTACGCCTTGATGTGGTCGAAGTTGTCGAGCATGAGCCGACTCACCGCCAGCGTGAGCAAGCACTCTTGGCCCGTCGGCTCTGGCAAGCGCTGCAAGCGGTTGTTGGTCCGATGGAACTTCAGAGGGATAAACGTCTGGAATCCGCCTGTTTCATCTTGGAGTTCCCGAAGGCGAATCATGTGGTCCACCCGCTCCGACAATCGCTCGATGGACCCAAAGAGCATGGTGGCGTTGGTTCGGAGCCCCATTCCGTGAGCGGTTCGGTGCACCTGTAGCCACTGTTCGGTGTTCACCTTGTCCGGGCACAGCTTCTTGCGAGCCCTGGGGTGGAAGATCTCGGCCCCTCCGCCCGGCATGGACCCCATGCCTGCATCGATGAACGACCGGAGCACCTGCTCGTAGGTCATATCGTACTTTTCGGCGTAGTAATGTACTTCTACCGCCGTGAACCCCTTGACGTGAATGTCGGGGCGCTCCGCCTTGATCGCCCGGATCAGGTCCGGGTAATAGCTGAAGGGCAGGTCCGGATTCAGCCCGTTCACGATGTGGACCTCTGTCACAAACTTGTCTTTCAACGCCGTGATTCGGCCAACCGCCTCTTCGATTTCCATCGTGTAGGCGTTGGGGTCGCCCGTCTGGATTCGAGCAAAGCTGCAGAACACGCAGTCGGCTTCGCACACATTGGTCGCATTGATGTGCAAGTTGCGGTTGAACCAGGTCCAATCGCCGTGCCGGGTCTCCCGGACCCAGTTGGCGAGCGCGCCGACGGCAGCAATGTCGGTGCTCTCATACAGGCGCTCCCCTTCTTTTTGGGTGAGCCGTTCGCCCGCCAGGACCCTGTCGCGGATGTCGCCGAGGCCCGCCGCGTCGATGGCCCGCTGAGCCACCCCCGACAATCGCGGAGCGAAGGCATCGGCCCGGTTCGTGGCGTTCATTTCTTGCCTCCAAGCAGCTTTCCAGTCCATCGACGCATGAGCTCATTCGGCACATCTAGCTGGTCCAAGATCCGAGCCGTGACCGTGTCTACCAATGCCGTCATGTCTGCGGGGTGGCTGTAGAAGCTAGGAGAGGCCGGCATGACGGTGGCACCCGCCTCGGTGACCGTCACCATATTCCGCAGATGAATCAGGTTGTATGGGCTTTCCCGAAGAACCAGAAGAACCTTACGACGCTCTTTGAGCATCACATCGGCGGCGCGACCCACCAGGTCCGTGGACACGCCGCTGGCGATCCGAGCCAGACTTCCGGCGCTACACGGCACCACCACCAGGGCGTGATAGCCGGCCGACCCCGAGGAGAACGGCGCGGTCATGTCCGTTGGGCCCCACATGGGTAGGCCGATATCATTGGGCGATTCACCGGTTTCATCTTGATAGACGAGTCGACCAAACTTGGTGAACGTCACATGAGCCTGAATGCCCAGGGACTCACCATGATCGCGGAAGAAGTGCAGCGTTCGCTGGGCATAAATAGCGCCCGACGCGCCGGTGACCCCAATGACGATCTTGCGGGGCTCGGTCATCGGGCACGCTCGACGAGGTAGCGACCTAGGACGCGCAGGGCATTGCTCGCCTGGGCAT
>JBGCER010000086.1:0-11054 GCA_045106515.1 Myxococcota bacterium | reverse complement strand
AACTTCCTTGTTGAGCATGCCAGCGACACGCATCTTCTTAAGGATGTTCTTGAGGAACTTCTTGTCCTTCTTACAGATGATCTTGCCGTCGGGGCCGGCGATATCCATGCTCGCCTTCTGCTGGAACAGCAGCTCGGCGGTGGTCTCTTTGAACCAGCCGTCCTTCGTCCGGAAGACGCGCTCACCATCGTAGAAGTAGTTGAGCAGCGACTCAGCATCGTAGCCGAGGGCGCGCAACAACACGGTGGCGGGCAGCTTGCGGCGACGGTCAATGCGGACGAACAGGATGTCTTTCGAGTCGAACTCGAAGTCGATCCAGGATCCCCGGTTGGGGATGATTCGGGCGCTGAAGATCTCCTTCGAGCCACCGGTCTTGGACCGCTGGCTGTCAAAGAAGATGCCAGGGCTCCGGTGGAGCTGGGAGACGACGACGCGCTCGGTGCCGTTGACGATGAACGTACCGTTCTCGGTCATCAGCGGGATCTCACCGAAGTAGACCGGCTGCTCCTTGATGTTGGAGACCGTGCGAGTGTTGTTCTCGCTGTCCACGTCCCAGACGACGAGACGTACCGTCACCTTGATCGGCGCCGAGAACGTCATGCCGCGCTCGCGGCACTCGTCTACGTCGTACTTTGGTTGTTCAAGTTCGTACGCGACGAACTGAAGCGATGCGCGCCCCGAGAAATCCTCGATCGGGAACACACCCTTGAACACCGCCTGCAGACCGTTGTCTTCGCGCTCATCTGGCGGGACCTCGGGCTGAAGGAAGGCGTCGTAGGACGTCTTCTGGATCTCGATGAGGTTGTTAACCTCGAGAACACTATGGGTTCGGGCAAAGGATGGACGAAACCGGTAGTTGTTCGCCAGCAGCTGGGACATCAGATGTCTCCTCGAAGGGGGCGAGCGGGGCGACGAAAAGGTCCGTCGAGCCGCGCGAAGATCACGCGCTAGTCGGGGGCGCGAGCGAAGGGGGAACCACAGGCTCCATACACGCCGAGCCGGCTCGCCCTTCGGCGGACCGGCGTCTCATGCGAGCCCCTGAAGGGCTCGCCCAGGACTGGGACGTCCAAGAATTCAGCATGCTGGTGCGGTCAGGCTCCGCCCGCGGATCCGGCCGTAGACCCTCTCCCAGAACGGGAGAGGGAGTCCGCCAAGATGGCGAACTGTAGGTCCCAACGCCGGCCGGGTCAACGCCGGGACCTAAAGATGACGTCTGGTGCGACGTCAAGCTCACTTGAGCTCGACAGACGCGCCAGCCTCCTCGAGAGAAGCCTTGGCCGCCTCGGCCTCTTCCTTCGACACGCCTTCCTTGATCTTGGCCGGGACGGCCTCGACCAATTCCTTCGCTTCCTTGAGGCCCAAGCCAGTCAAGGTGCGAACGGCCTTAATGACGCCGATCTTCTTGGCGCCAAACGACGACATGACGACGTCAAACTCGGTCTGCTCTGCAGCAGCCTCGCCACCACCAGCGCCACCGCCGACGGCCATGGCCATCATGGGAGCGCTGGCTTCAACGCCGAGCTCGTCTTCGAGGATCTTGATGAGGTCTTTGACCTCTCCAAGCTTCAGGTTCTTGATGTAGTCGACCACTTGGTCTTGCGAAACGGACATCGTTTCCTCCGAATGATTTGTCTGCGGGCGCGGGATTGGCACAAGGCCGAACCAGCCATTGGCTGGGGGTTGGTTGCGTCGCAGAAGTCTCTGAAAGAGTGGAACTGAGGCAGCGGATTAGCCCGCTTGCTCCAGCTTGTTGGCGTAGTTGTTGAGCAGGTAGAGAAGATCGCGAGCGGGGGCACGGATGACTCCGAGCACCTGACGCGGGCCCTCTTGCAGGGTGCGCAGAAGTCCGACGAGCAGCTCTTCGCGAGACGGAAGTTCCGCCACAGCAACGACGGCCTTGTCATCGAGGACATCGCCCTCGAAGAACCCGGCACGACAAATGAGCTTGTCGTTCTCCTTGACTTGCGCCTTGTACAGCTTGGCGGCAGCGATGGGGTCTTCACCGGCGAAGAGAACGCCGATGTTGCCCTTGAAGTGCTCCGCAAGCCCCTCCATCTCCGTGCCTTCAACAGCACGGCGACACAGGGTGTTCTTCACCACCTCGAAGTGCACACCAACGGGCTCACAGGCCCGACGAAGCGCATCCATCTCGGCGACGGTAGATCCCTTCCAATCGGTGAGGATCACGAGCGGCGCATTGGCGAAGCGCTCGCGAACCTGCTCGACGAATTCGACTTTGCTTTCACGATTCATCGTTCACCTCACCGCTGCTCGGCGCTGACACGGACCACGTCGTTGATGTCCAGGCGAATGCCCGGGCCCATCGTCGAGGACAGCGCTACGCTTCGAACGTAAGTTCCTTTCGCGGTTGCTGGCTTGAGACGCAGCAAACTTCCGATCAGCGCCAGGATATTGTCCCGGAGTTGCTCTTCGGTCATGCTCGCCTTGCCGACGGACGCGTGGACGATGCCAGCCTTCTCGACCCGAAAGTCGATCTTGCCGCCCTTGACGTCACGCACGGCGTCAGCCACCGCATCGGGGGCCACGACCGTGCCGGTCTTGGGATTGGGCATCAAGCCACGTGGACCGAGGACTCGACCGATCCGTCCGACCTTGGCCATCATCGCGCGAACGGCGATCGCCTTGTCGAACTCGAGCCAGCCCTCTTTCTGAATCTTGGTGATGAGCTCCATTCCACCGACAAAGTCGGCCCCAGCTTCCTCAGCGGCACGGGCGGCATCGCCCTCGGCGAACACCAACACTCGGATGGTCTTGCCTGTGCCATGGGGAAGGCTGACGGCACCACGAACCATTTGGTCCGCCTGCCGGGGATTCACCCCAAGACGCACGGCCAGATCGACGGATTCGTCGAACTTAGCGGTCGCGGCGCCTTTCAATAATTTTACTGCTTCATCCAACGCATATCGCCCTTCAGAATCAACTTTCTGGCGAATCGCGGCGAAGCGCTTGCCGTTTTTCGGCACGCTCTCCACTCCTTGGACCGCTTCACACCATCTGGTATGCGCAGTCCCGCCGGGGTTTGGGGTAGGCGGGTGTCGGCAACCCTCCCCCAAGTGGCCCTGGCGCAGGTTTAGCCTTCGACGGTGATACCCGACGAACGCGCAGTGCCCACAACCATGGCGACAGCCGACTCCAGGTTGGTGCAGTTAAGATCAGGAAGCTTAAGTTTGGCGATGTCTTCCACTTGAGACATCGTGACATTGCCCACCTTGTTGCGGTTGGGCTCACCCGAGCCACCCTTGAGGCCCGCTGCCTTGAAAATCAAGGTGGCGGTGGGCGGGGTCTTGGTGATGAACGAGAAGGTTCGGTCGGTGAAGACCGTGATGACCACCGGAATGATCAGCTGGTCCTTCATCTGCTCTTTGGTTCGGTTGTTGAACTCGTCGCAGAACTGCTTGATGTTCACACCGGCTTGGCCCAGAGCGGGACCAACAGGAGGTGCGGGACGCGCCTGGCCTGCGGGAATCTGGAGCTTGATTTGGGAAGCGACCTTCTTGGCCATGACAAACCTCGAATCGAGAGTCGGGGGGAGCGAGCGCTGTGGGCTAGCTCAGCTTCTCGACCTGGTGGAAGCCGAGTTCGGTGGAAACCGGTCGACCAAAGATGTTGATGGTGACGCGAATCTTGCCGCGAGAATCGTTGATCTCTTCGACGTTGCCGCGCATGGAAGCGTACGGGCCCTCGGTGAGCCGAACTTCTTCGCCCAGCTCAAAGTCGAGGACGGGCCTTGGCTCTTCTTCCTCTTCGTGGTCCAACATGCGAGTGATCTTCTGCACTTCCGCTTCGGACACAGGAGGAGGGTTTCGCTTGCCGCCCACAAAGCCGATGACCTTGGGGGTGTCTTGCACGAGGTGCCAAGTCTCGTTGTCGAGCTCCATCTGAACCAGCATGTAGCCAGGATAGAAGCGTCGCGTGATCTTGCGCTTGGTCTTCGGATCGATGACCGTCTCGGACGGGACGAGAATGTTCTCGACTCGGTCCTCAAGGCCGAACCGCTTTACGCGCTGCTCGAGCGCCTTGCGGGCGTTCTCTTCCGAGCCGGAGAGAGTATTCACGGCGTACCAGCGCATGGCCATCGGTTGGGACCTCGAGAGGTAGTGACAAGTTGCGCTTTTAGGCGCAGAAGACAGGAAGGACTGTGCTTAAGAAATCAGAGTCGAGATCGTGTCCACGAGGACGTTGATCTTGTAGAGCTGGTTTTCCATCACGTAGTCCACACCTCGAAACACCCGGACCCAGATCACGTCGTACACAGCCATGAGACTGGCGGTGAACGCGGTGGTGGCGACAACCGTGACAGAGGCTTTCAAGGTTTCATCCCGGCTGGGCCAGGTGACCTTGAAGAGCTCCCCAATCACTTCATCGGTGAAAGTCATGACCTTGCGGTTTCTGACCATCACGGCGAAGAAGACGACACCCGCAACGAATGCGATGATGCTGGACAGGGCGATGGGAAAGAACGAGAGAGGCCGAAAATCCGCGACACCGAAGGTGGTGAATCCCGAATGAACCGCGGAGCTAACGATGAGAGTCGTTAGAAATGCGGCCACCACATAAGTGAGGATGACCCAGGGTAGGTGTCTCATTGGAGTCTCCGGCGTACAGCACGCCAGGCGAAGCGCCCGCGCTCATAGCACAAGACCTGTAAACACGCAAGGGTGAGCGGGAAGTACCCACCCACCCTGCGGTGGCCTGCAAGTGCAGGCGTCAACTAACTAGGCGTGGATCTTGGCAACGACACCAGCGCCGACGGTACGACCACCCTCACGGATAGCGAAGCGAAGCTTCTCTTCCATGGCGATGGGGGTGATAAGTTCAACCTCCATCTGGATGTTGTCGCCGGGCATGACCATCTCGACGCCTTCGGGCAGCGTGATGGTACCGGTGACGTCGGTCGTCCGGAAGTAGAACTGGGGACGGTATCCCGGGAAGAACGGCTTGTGACGACCGCCCTCTTCCTTCTTGAGGATGTAGACCTCAGCCGTGAACTTGGTGTGCGGCTTGACGCTACCGGGCTTGATCAGGACCTGACCACGCACGATGTCTTCGCGCTTGATTCCACGGAGGAGTGCGCCGACGTTCTCGCCAGCACGGCCTTCGTCGAGGAGCTTCCGGAACATCTCAACACCGGTGACGGTGGTGGTGACGGTTTCCTTGACGCCGACGATCTCGATGGTGTCTCCGACCTTGACGATTCCACGCTCGACGCGTCCGGTTGCGACGGTGCCGCGACCTTGAATCGTGAAGACGTCCTCGACGGGCATCAAGAAGGGAAGGTCCACTTCGCGCTCGGGCACGGGCACGGACTCATCGACCGCAGCCATCAGCTCGAGGATGGCCTTCTCGCCGATGTCGGTCTTGTCGCCTTCGAGTGCCTTCAGCGCGGAGCCGCGGATGATGGGCAGATCGTCGCCGGGGAACTCGTACTCGGAGAGCAACTCGCGGACTTCCATCTCGACGAGCTCAAGGAGCTCCTCGTCGTCGAGCTGGTCGACCTTGTTGAGGAAGACGACGATGTAGGGCACCTGCACCTGACGAGCGAGCAGAACGTGCTCACGGGTCTGGGGCATGGGGCCGTCCGACGCCGACACAACCAAGATCGCGCCGTCCATTTGGGCCGCACCAGTGATCATGTTCTTGATGTAGTCGGCGTGACCGGGGCAGTCGACGTGAGCGTAGTGACGGTTGACCGTCTCGTACTCGACGTGGGACGTGTTGATGGTAATCCCGCGAGCCTTCTCTTCGGGAGCCTTATCGATGTCAGCGTAGTCCATGAACTTGCTGCCATTCGCCTCGGCGAGGACCTTGGTGATGGCGGCAGTGAGCGTGGTCTTGCCGTGGTCAACGTGGCCGATAGTGCCGATGTTGACGTGAGGCTTAGTGCGCTCGAACTTCTCCTTGGCCATGGAAGTCTCCTTGAGTGGCCCCTTGTGGGCCGAGTACCTTAGGTACGGGAACCGGGTGTGGTGGATGGAGCCCATGACCGGATTTGAACCGGTGACCTCCTCCTTACCAAGGAGGTGCTCTACCTCTGAGCTACATGGGCGTACTGGAGCGGGAAACGGGGCTCGAACCCGTGACCATCGGCTTGGAAAGCCGAAGCTCTACCAACTGAGCTATTCCCGCAGCGATGGGTCACCGAAGTGACCGTCTAGGATGGACCACCGAGGTGGCCCTCCGTGCCGCACTATGCGACGGTGGACAACATGTCGCCTGAAAGACGACAAAACTTGTCGCCAGGACGGCGACGAAGTGGTGGGGGGAACAGGATTCGAACCTGTGTAGGCGTAAGCCGGCGGGTTTACAGCCCGCTCCCTTTGGCCGCTCGGGCATCCCCCCTAAAGGGTCTAGTGATTCAGAGAACATCAGTGGAGCTGGCGAAGGGACTTGAACCCGCAACCTGCTGCTTACAAAACAGCTGCTCTACCGATTGAGCTACGCCAGCGAGGCGGCTACCCGAGAGAGGCCTTCAGGCCCCTCAACGCGGCGCCAGCGTCCTTATGAAGTGGCGTGATGCATGTCAAGCCCTCATCTTCGATTCCGGTCTGTTCCGCTCGAACAGGACTGACCTTCGACCTCTGACCCGACGGATCCGCCGTACCGAGCTAGCTGGATGATCCGTCAGAACCCGCTCATCCCCCACTCCACCACAAGGCCGCGATGTCACTCAACGACACAGAACTGATGCACGTGGTTGAGAGCCTGCAGCCGCTCGTAGGTCGATCTGTGGCCAACGTCTGGCAGCCTGCGCGGGATCGGGTCGTCCTCGGTCTGGGTGATCGACTGCTGCTGCTGGTGCCACGCGGTCCCTATGCCCGCCTGCACACGGTCTCGAGTCGACCCAAAAACCCGGCGAACCCCTTTAGTTTTCAGGGCGCCTGTCGATCGATGCTGCGAGGTCCCCTCACCCAGCTGTCAAAGTCGTCTTCGGATCGGGTCGTCGACTTGGACTTTGGCCCGCTTCGCCTGCACCTGCGCCTGACCGGCAACTCTGGCGGACTCTGGCTCGTCGAGGGCGAAACGGTGCTCGCAGCCTTCGACGGTCCTGCACCAGACGCCCTGGTGCCCCTGTCTGAGCGCCCCGGCGGCCGAGCGCCCCGGCCGGCTCGATTCGAGCCGAAGCCGGATGAAGACTGGAACTCCGCGGCGCGCCGCTGGTTCTCCACAAAAGAGTTCGAAACCCGCATGCGCGAGCGTCGGGTGCTCGTTCAACGGAGGCTCCGCACCAAGTTGGAGCGGGACCGGCGCCTGCTGTCGGGTCTGGGCCGGGATCTGGCCCGGGCCGACCAAGTGCCGCAACTTCGAGACAAGGCCGACGCACTAGCGGCTGTACTGCACACCGTGCCGCGGGGAGCGACGGAGGTGGTCGCCGCGGCCTTGGACGGCTCGGACCGCACGTGGGTGGTGCCGCTGGATCCGACGAAGTCCGCCGGCGATAACCTCTCTCGAATGTACAATAAGGTGCGCCGGCTTGAGCGCGCAGGCGATCGAATCCTGGAGCACATCGACCGCGTGGAGAAGCGGATCCGTACGTTGGACGCAGCTCTCCATGTGGTGGACGGCGCCGACGCGGCTCTATTGCGCAAGCTCGAACAGCTCGCCCCTCGGGATCGACGCAGGGAGGCATCACCCGACACATCGCCTTGGCACGAGTGGGTGGGTCCGAACGGGGAGCGTGTGCTCGTGGGCCGGAACGCCGCCGCGAACCGCCGGCTGACCTTCCAACGTGCCCGCGGCGACGACTTCTGGTTCCACATTCGGGGCCGGCCCGGAGCCCACGTGTTGTTCCCCGTGCAGAAGGGCAAGACGCCGAATCTAGAGACCCTGCTGTGCGTCGGGCAGATCTGTCTCGCTCACGCCAAGGTGTCCGAGGGTGAGGCCGCAGATGTGCAGTACACCCGAGCGCGTCATGTTCGAAGCATTAAGGGCGCCGCTGACGGCCGCGTCATGGTGCACGAAGAACGAGTAATACGCGTCGTTCGCGACCCGACGGCGCTGGCTGGGTGGTCTCGGGACGGCGACTCGGACGCCGAGCTAGCGGGCCTGGCCACCCTGACCGACGGCCTTGCCGATGCGGATACCGAACCTAGATTCCGGCCAGGAGACATAGACCGACCATGAGCCTCAACCCCTACACCGTGCTGGGCGTGCGCAAGTCCGATGACGAAGCCACCCTCAAGAAGGCCTATAAAAGGCTCGCTCGAAAGTACCATCCTGACGTCTCCAAAGAGCCGGATGCCGACCGCAAGTTCAAGGAAGTCAACGAGGCGTGGGACATCCTTAAGGATCCGCAAAAGAGGAAGATGTTCGACACCTTTGGTCGGACCGACGGTCCCCCTCCAGGCCGGGGCGGCGGCGGGTTCGGAGGCCGTGGTGGGTTCCAAGGCGGTGGCTTTGGAGGATTTGGCGGCGGCGCCGGTGGCGTAGACGTGGAGGACCTGCTTTCGTCGATGTTTGGAGCGGGCACCACGGGCGGCGGCTTCAATCGGCAGAGTCGAGGTCGCGACCAAAAGACGACTATGAAGCTCGATTTTATGCTCTCCGTTCTCGGGGGCGAGACCACGGTTGTCGTCGGCCGGCCCGGAGGCGGTCGAGAGTCGATCAAGGTTCGAATCCCAGCCGGGGTGGACTCCGGCAAGAGCTTGCGCCTGCGCGGAAAGGGTCTGCCTCCACCCGGAGGAGGGCCCGCTGGAGACCTACAGATCGACCTTGAGGTCGCGTCTCACCCGTTCCTTCGCCGACAGGGCACGGACCTGCACATGGATGTGCCGATCACCGTAGGAGAGGCGATCAACGGGGCGAAGATCGTGGTGCCAACCCCAACCGGCGACGTCAACGTCAAGGTTCCACCGGGCACAGCAACCGGGACCAAGCTCCGGCTGCGCGGTCGGGGGGTTCAGACGAAGACCAAGCCCGGCGACCTATACCTGGTGCTGCGGCCGACCCTCCCCAGCGAGCTCACCGATGAGGCTCAGCATGAGGCGGTGCAGACGCTGGAGGCGGCGTACACGACGCCGGTTCGCGAGGGATTGAAGCTCTAGGGCCCGCCTACCGGGACACCTGCAGCTTCATCACGGTCTTGCCACAGCCGATGGTGTCTCCGGACTGGAGCTTGGACACCCCCACTTTTCGGCCGTTGTGGTACGTGCCATTGGTGCTGCCAAGGTCACGTAGGAAGATCATCTCCCGGCCAAATACCTCGATGACAGCGTGGCGACGGCTCACCTCCACATCGGAGAGCGGCACTTCGCCTTGGCGGCGACCGAGCGTCACATTCCCCCGGGTGAACCGAAAGACTTTGCCCGCGTCTTGGCCCGCCACGACCTCCAATACGGCGTTCAACGAGGGCGGGAGCCGAAGGTCTTGACCAATCACATCACCCGGCGTGCGCGTGCGTTCACCCGATCCGCGGAGCTCGACCAGCTCCTCATCGAGCAGCCACGCGACATCGAGCTGCGCGACCGCGGCGTGGGGATCGGAGGAGTGTCCCGACGGGTCTTCATCGCCGACGAACAATACGAGGCGACACCCGCCGATGGTGACCTCTGCGCCCGCGAGCAGCTGCTGACTCTTGACCAAGCGCCCGTCGACAAGGGTGCCATTGGTGCTTCCCAGGTCCTCGATAAACCACTCGCCATCCACGGCGTAAAATCGGCAGTGCTTTCCGCTGACCAATGGGTCGTCGAGGAGCAAGTCGCCTCGCTTTCGACCGACCACCAAGTCGCGCTCCACGGAGAGCGGCACGGTCGTGCCCATCTGATCGCCCGAGACGACCTGGAAGAACGCGTTGCCCACCCCTACGCCGTCTGCTGATCGCGACGTTCCCCGTCTCGGCGACGTGCGGCCTTCCAATACTGTAGGAAGCGGCCAGGAAGCTTGCGTTGCAGAGAGCCTTCCATGAACACCCCGGCCTCGCACACCTGGTCGATGTCGACACCGGTGGATTCGCCCATGGCTTCGAACATATGCAGCAGGTCTTCTGTCGACGCATTGCCCGTGGCACCGGGCGCATAGGGACAGCCACCGATTCCGCCGATGGATCCATCGAACTGACGGATGCCGCTGCGCCACGCTGCGAATGCGTTGACGACGGCGGTGCCGCGCGTGTCGTGGAAGTGGCAGGCGATCCGATCCAGGGGCACACCCGCATCGAGGAGTTGACCGATGACGGCTTGCACATGAAGTGGCGTGCCCATGCCGGTCGTATCGCCCAGGGCAATCTCGTCGGCGCCTGCATCGAGAAGCGATAGCGCCAAATCCACGGTCTTTTGAGGATCGACCTGACCCTCGAAGGGGCAGCCGAAGACCGTGGAGATATAGCTTCGAATCCGCATATTCTCCGCACTTGCGGTGCCGATGACCTTGCGCAGGCCCGCCATGGACTCCCGCACCGTGCGGTTGACGTTCTTCAGGTTGTGGGTCTCGCTGGCGGACAGGAATGTAGCGATGTGCGTCACGCCCGCGTCGAGCGCACGGTCTAGGCCTCGGCTATTCGGGACCAAGCCCCACCACCGAATGCCCCGATCGCGAGGTAGATGCTGAAGAAGCTCATCTGTGTCGGCCATCTGCGGCACATACCGCGGGGAGACGAACGACCCAAACTCCACGTCGGTGAACCCGGCGTCGGCAAGTTTCAACGCGAGTTTCACCTTGTCGGCGGTCGAAACCACGCGCGCTTCATTTTGAAGCCCATCGCGCAAGCTGACCTCGTACAACCGGACCGACATGCACTCCCTCCGACCCAGCATGCATAACACGGCGCGTTGACGTCGTCTGGACCTTGCGTGTCTGACCGTTGACGACCCGGTCGTTGGATCGGTGGTCCCAGTGTGTGGAGGCGCCATGAACACCCGCACCCCCCCCGTCGTCGACCTCAACCTGATCCCCATCATGAACCTGGTCACCCTGCTGATCCCGTTCCTCTTGATGTCCGCTCAGTTCGTGTCCTACGCGATCATCGAGTCGAGCCTGCCCGCCATTGACGAGACCGCGGTTCCAACGCCGGTTGAGTCCACACCGCTTCGGCTCTGGGT
>JBGCER010000085.1:0-2537 GCA_045106515.1 Myxococcota bacterium | reverse complement strand
TGCCCGTGGGTTCCGGGTTGGCGTCGTTGCCGCCCCTGGTTTTTGCGGGCGTGGGCGTTGTGGGTTTGTGGGTGCTGCCGGGCCTTGGCTCAACCTGGGTGGCGGTGGTCCTGGCCGTCGCTGTTCTGCCGCGACTGACCTTGGGGTTCGCCGACGTGAGCCGTTTGGTTGAGCCTGAAGAGCGTTTAGCGGCGGCGGCGTTGGGCGCGAGCCGATGGCAGGTGTTCAGCCGTGTGGTTGGGCCCGGCTCGCTTGGCGGTTGGCTCGCCTGCGCTCTCCGAGCCGCGGCCACCATGACGGGACTCCTCGCGCCGCTGCTCCTTCTGCCGCTGGGGCAGGTTTCCTCATTGCCCATAGAGGCGTTTCGCCATGCGATCGCAGGGGATTTGGGCACGGCCGCCGGGATGGTGCTTGTGGTGCTTGTGGTGATGGCTCTGGTCCGTGGGGCCGCTTTGATGGTAGAGCGCAGGCCGGCTTGGAGACTTCGTTGACTGGCGCTTCCATACGAATTTCATCGCTGAGCGCCTGGTTCTCGGACACCCAGGTCCTCCAAGATGTGAGTGTGGAGCTGCGACCGAACCGGATCACGGCGCTCATCGGCAGCACCGGGTCGGGGAAGACGACGTTGCTCCGGTGCTGCAATCGGTTGGCGGAGCTGGAGCCCCGGTTTCGTTCCCGGGGAGAGGTTCTCCTCGACGACCAGGCCATCGCCCAATTCCCAGCCGCGGATCTACGCCGAAAGGTGGGGATGGTCTTCGAGCGTCCTACGGCGTTCAGTCGATCGCTGGAAGACAACCTGGCCTTCGGCCTGGCGCTCGCTGGCATCGGCAGGGTAGAACGAGAGCGTAGGATTGAAGCAGCACTTCGGGCGGCGGATCTCTTCGACGAACTCGGTGATCTATCCGCGCCAGCGGCGTCCCTCGACTCTGGGTCTCGGCAGCTCCTATGTATTGCCCGTGCGCTGGCGCTGGAGCCTTCCGCGCTATTGCTGGATGAACCCACGCGATGGTTGCACCCTGCCGAAGGGGCGCGGGTGGAGCGAGTGGTGGCGGGTCTTCGAGACCGTGTCACGATCATCTTGGCCACGAGCGACACCGCGTTGGCCGGCCGCTTGGCGGACGACGTCGCCTTGCTACAGGAGGGTCGATTGGTCGAGTACGGGGCGACCGAAGATGTGTTTACGGCTCCGCGCCGACCTGAGACAGAGGCGTACTTGACGCGCCGGTATCGCTGAGGCCGTCGATGTGACGGTTCGCTGTCAACATAGCGAACTCCTGGCTGACTCCCTCCAGTATCTGCCATGCCCGCTACCATGGGCCTTGTGTCAGAGACGCCGTCCCGCGGCGGTCTCGACCTCGCTTGGAGTTTTGTGTACGCGACTGCCGCCGACCAAGATCTCGAACAGATCCGCACGCTCTTCCTCCAGATGTGTGTACGGGCTGAGTCGATGGTGCGCCGCTCGGTCCGCTCGGTGGTGGAGCGAGACGCCGAGCTGGGTCGCAGCGTGATCGACACCGATCGGGAAATCGATGCATTGGAAGTGGAGATCGACCGTGCATGCCTGCGGTGCCTGGCGCTGCGGCAGCCAGTGGGACGGGACCTCCGTCTTGTCACCGCGGTGCTCAAGGTGGTGACCGATCTGGAGCGTATCGGAGATTTGGCGGTGAATATCGCGCGCCGGGGCCTGGAGCTTTCTGCTGGGTCTGGGGTTCAGCCGCATCTAGACCTCGTGCGGATGGGGGAGGTTGCGGCGGACATGGTGCGCGTGGCGGCCGACGCTTTTGTCCAGGATGATCCTGAACTTGCGAGCACACTCCGCGCGCGGGACGAGGAGGTCGATCAACTCAATCGGCAGGCCTTTGCCCGATGGCTGGAGGCGATGGCGGCACACCCTTCCCAAGCGGAGCGGGCATTGGCGCTGACCAGCATCTCAAGGCATGTGGAGCGCATCGCGGACCACGCGGTGAACGTGGGCGAGATGGTGGTGTTTTTGGTTGAAGGTCGCGACGTACGGCACGCCGCAAAGGTCACTGAGCCCGCGGTCTAGCCCACGACCTCGACCTCATCGCGGCTGACCCGCTTGGACAGGTGCCGTAGGGCTTCGGATCGCTCCGGCAGGTCGCGGTACACCTCGGCGAGCTGCTTACACAGGTCCTTGGCCCTGCGGAACGCGCCCACCACGTCGCCTGCGATGTCGGTCTCCGAGTCCACCATTCCCAGCACGGTGGTGAAGGAGTCCCCCGCGACCCAGGCGCGGCCCAGCTCGATCCAGGCGGGCGAGAACTCGACTTCCATCTCGGTGATCGCCTCCGCATCCACGACCGGGGCGGAGTGGCGCACGGACTCGATGTCCCGAGCGAGCTGGCGGGTGCGCTTGTCCATGCCGTAGCGGCGCTGTGCCTTGCGGGGGAAGGTCGCGACAACGGCGCACATCACGCCAAAAAGCGTGGGGTCGTCCATCTCTTCCAGGAGACCTGAGAGGACGAGCTCCGTCACGAAGATCTCGGACATCTGTAGGTTGCGCAGAACGTTGGCCC
>JBGCER010000084.1:0-10229 GCA_045106515.1 Myxococcota bacterium | reverse complement strand
GGACAGCCGCTGAGCCGCCCATCATGGTGAGGCCGAGGCCGCCCGCGACACAGACGCCGGCGAGGGCGAAGAATCCATAGGTTTTCAAGGCATCCATGGGGTCCTCTCCGCACGCCGGAATAGGGCGGCGGCGTCGGCTGTATCCGGCAGGTTGTCGAGACTGCAACCGGTGTGGGGGTGATGTGGACGCTCTGTGACGTCACCGACCGCGTTCGAGGTCCCGCTTTGCGTCCCGCGCCTTCATGGTCTGTCGCTTGTCGTGAAGCTTCTTGCCCTTACCCAACGCGATTTCCATCTTGATCCGCCGGCCCTTTAGGTAGATGCGCAGCGCGACGATGGTCATGCCCTTCTTGCCCACGCCCTTCTCGATCTTGTTGATCTCGGTGCGATTGAGCAGGAGCTTGCGTCGGCGAGTGGGCTCGTGGTTGTTGATACTCGCCTGTTTGAACGGAGAAATATGGCAGTTAATAAGCCATATTTCTCCCTTCTCTATGCGCACGTAGGCCTCTTGCAGGTTGCCCTGGCCGGCGCGCAGGGACTTGACCTCGGATCCAACAAGCGCAAGTCCAGCTTCGAACGTGTCGAGCAGCAGGTATTCGTGGCGTGCCTTTCGGTTGACCACAAGGTCTTGGATCAGGTCAGGGGCGCTCATGGCAAACCTTGGGAGAAGGCCCCGTCGATAACGCAGAACTCGCAACTCGCGAAGGCGGCTCGTATCTCCCACTCTCTCCCACGTGGATCCACGGACGATCCTGCCGATGATGCCGTGTGGCGCGCGCTTAGTACATTGTGCTCGCTACAGTCTTGCGCCGGCCCGACGAGCTGGCGGGTAGGGGAGTCCCGGAATTTGCGTCGGATCTGGCAAGAAATCAGAGGGGTCAGGAGGAAGAAATGTCTAGTTTAAAGCTAGATAGTATGGGCTGATGTTCGGGTCGGCTGCAGACGGTGGGTTCGCGTGGGTTGAAAGTGGGACAAAGTGGGGTAAGGTGGTGACCTCACTGGATGTTCTCGTGCTTCGGGTCCGTTGCCAGGCCACGGCCACCCTAGATGACAAAGGGCGTCTCGCGCTCCCAGCCGTGCTGCGGCGGGCGTTCGTGAAGCACGATGTCGACTCCCTCGTGCTCACCTACTTCGGTGGTGCATTGTGGGGCTGGACTCCCGAGGTCTTCGAGCGGAACATCGAGGGGCCCATCGCCGCCCAAGATCCATTCGACCAAGCCGTCGTGCAGTTCTCCCACGCCATCCTGGCGCCGGCCCAAGACCTCGATCTGGACCGACAGGGCCGGATCCGGGTGCCCCAGCTCCTTCGCGACTTGGCCTCGCTGAACAAAGAGGTTGTGGTGAACAGCCTCGCGGACCGGCTTGAGATTTGGGACAAGGCCACGTGGGACGCGCGGTTCGAAGCCTGCCTGAAGGCGGCACCCAGTCTCACCGGCATGCCGAGGTCGTCGTGAGCGGCTTCCACCACATCCCGGTCATGAAGGACGAGGTCTTGCAGGCCATGTTGCCCCAGAACGGCGATGTGTTCGTCGATTGCACGCTCGGCGGGGGAGGACATAGCGAAGCCTTCCTGCAAGCTGCGGACTGCTCCGTCATTGGACTCGACCGAGACCCTACGGCTCTGGCAGCCGCCACGGCGCGATTAGCTCCGTTTGGCGACCGTTTTCAAGCGGTCCGGACCCCGTTCTCGGGATTGTCCGGAGTGTTGGAGCAACTTGGACTTGCAGAGGTCCACGGTGTATTCGCCGATCTTGGCGTGTCCAGCCCGCAGCTCGACACGCCGGAGCGGGGCTTTAGCTTCCGCTTGCAGGGTCCGATCGACATGCGAATGGATCCGGATCAAGAGCTTTCGGCCTTGGACATCGTCAACACTTTCACAGAAGTTGAGATCGCCAACCTGATCTTCGGTTATGGGGAGGAGCGTCGCTCCCGTAGAGTTGCCCGCGCCATCTTGGCCGGTCGGCCGTGGACTGACACCGTTTCTCTTGCCGAGGTCGTGGCAAAGGCGGTCGGGCCCTCTCGCAAAGGATCGAAGATCCACCCTGCGACCCGGACGTTTCAAGCACTGCGCATCGCAGTCAACGACGAGCTCGGTGAGCTGGAACGCCTCCTTCCCTCCGCCCTGGACCGACTGGCCTCTGGTGGTCGACTCGGCATCCTGTCCTTCCACTCCCTAGAAGACAGAATCGTCAAGCAGTTTTTCGCCTTTGAGGCCGGAAAAACATCCCCGCGCGACGGCTATGGTCACCCCCTGCATCCCCCCCGACTGGCACCCCTCCCCAAGCCGGTCAAGCCCTCCCCCCAAGACCCCAACCCGCGCGCCCGCAGCGCGCGGCTCCGCTACGCAGTGAGGCAGTCGTGGACCGCCTGAGCCCAGCGCAAAGCGCCTCTACGGCGCGCCCAGTCGCATCGAGCCTACCCGGCATGTCTTCGGGTAGGTCCGGTGCGGGTTTGTCTTCGAGTGTGGCGCTGCCACTGGACTCCGACCGGTTTTCCAACTCGGCGTCCGGGTGGTCCGTGCCGTGGGCTCGGTTGGCTCCCCTGTGGCGTCATGGCGTTTGGCTCGCGGCATTGTTCACGGTGTTGGCCGTCGCGGTCGTCATCCGGCTCGACGTGCAGCGTCTGCAGATGGACCTGGACCGAAACGACCGGGCCCAGGGCCGAGCGCTCGTCCTGCACGAGCAGCTGAGCCTGGAAGTGGACACCCGCATGCGTCTTCAAGCCGTCGAGTCTTGGGCCGACCAGCTTGGCGCCCAGGCCGACATTCAGGTCGTCGACCTCCGGGCGGCCCCATGAGAACCACCCCCGGCCGGGCCAGCGAGCGCATCCGCGTACCGACCATCGGTAAGTCTGTGGAGTCGCACGAGTCTGTGATGAAGACCGCCCGCGGACGCGTGTGGGTCTTGGCCGGCCTGTTCGGCGTTGCACTGATGGCCATCGGCGGACGTGCAGCCATGTTGTGCGTGGACCCCGACGAGCAGACCGTCGCCCTGGGCAGCCAGCAGCGGTGGGAGCAGATGACTCTTCGCGCCAAGCGCGGCAGCATCTTTGACCGCGATGGGAACCGCTTGGTCGTTTCGGTCGACACGCCGGACGTGATCGCCGATCCTCGCCAGATCCACCCCAACGAGGTCGACGGCTTGGCCGCCGAAGTGGCAGCTCTCTTGGGCCTGCCGGTGGACCAGGTCGCCGAGAAGATGCGCAGGGACAGCAGTCACGCGCCCCTCGCTCGCAAGGTGCACCCTAAGGTTGTGGCCCAGCTCCGGGAGCTCAAGCATCCGGGCCTGTTCCACAAGGCCGATCAGCGCCGCTACTACGCGGAGCAGGACCTGGGCTCCCACGTGCTCGGCTATGTGAATGGGGCGGGTGAAGGACGCGCTGGCATCGAGCGGGCAATGGAAGATCATCTGCGTGGAAGCTCCGTTCTACTGCAACGCCGTCGAGACCGTCGGGGCCTTGACGTCGACCGGATGCGCGACGTAGACCGGGCCAGTACCGCCGGCATGGACGTACACCTGACGTTGGACCGCGAGATTCAGCGGATCACTGAGCGGGCGGTCCGCAGCACGCACGCACGGACCAAGCCCCTGTCCGTCACCGCGGTCGTGGTGGATGTGGCCACCGGTGACCTCTTGGCCCTCGCGAATAGTCCAGGATTCAACCCGAACTCACTGCCGAGCGATCAGAGCCTGATGCGGAACCATGCGGTGATGGACGCCATCGAGCCGGGCTCGGTCGTCAAGCCGTTTCTGATCGCCGGGGCCATCGAGGACGGCGAGGTCAGCCTGACGACGGCCATCGACTGCGAAAAGGGACGCTGGAAGATCGGGCGCCGCACGATTCACGACGATCACCCCAAGTCCATCATCAACGTCAGCGACGTGATCAAATACAGCAGCAATATCGGCTCGGCGAAGATCTCCCGCATGCTCGGAGCTGAGCGACATCTAGGGTACATGCAAAGCTTTGGCTTTGGAGAGCCCACGGGGATTGAGCTTCCCGGAGAGCGCCGAGGCAAGCTTCGGGATCCCAAGACCATCAAGCCCATCGAGTTGGCGACCACGTCGTTCGGCCAAGGGATGACGGCCACCGCGCTTCAACTTGCGTATGCAACGGCAACCCTTGGTAACGACGGGGTCCGCATGCGACCGCGCCTGGTGACGAAGGTCATTGACGAGGACGGGGTGCCGGCCTGGGTCAGTGAGCCAGAGGCGGTCAAACGGGTCGTGAGCGTGCAGACGGCCCGCGACGTGCGGTCCGCCATGATCTCCGTCACCCAGCGCGGCGGAACGGGAACTCGGGCGAGGGTGCCTGGCTATGAAGTCGCGGGCAAGACGGGCACCGCGCAGAAGGTCGAGGGCGGTCGGGGTTATACCGATGCCCGAATCGGCTCGTTTGTTGGCTTTGTTCCTGCGAATGATCCAAAGCTGGCCATCGTTGTGATCGTGGACGATCCTCAAGTGGGCCTGTCCTACGGCGGCGTGGTGGCAGGTCCAGCCTTCGCCGAGATCGCCGAGCTCTCGCTCCGTCACCTTGGCGTCGCGCCCGATCCGGCGCTTCTCGAAGACGAGGAGGCGACCCCCATCGAGGAAGAGCCCGCCGATGTGGAAGAGGTGGTCGTCGCCGACCTAGGCCTGTCGGACGAAGGCTGGATTTTGCCAAACTTGGGCGGACAGACGGTGCGCGAGGCCCTGGTGGCTCTCCAAGGCACGGGCTTGTCGGTTCAGGTCGAAGGGAGCGGTCGCTTGGCGGCCATGTCTCCACCCGCTGGGGCGCGCCTCGCTCCCGGCTCCACGGTGCGTTTGACCTTTCACTAGGTCTCGTTCTTTCCCACTTCAGTTCTTTCCCAATGCCAATCCGCGGCTGGGGTCTCAGTGCGACAGCGCCTCTCTCGAGGCGAAAGCTTGGTGCCCGATGCCCTCCCCATGAGGTCCCTTCTGGTCGTTCTGACCGGAACCTCATCGTCGGAAACGCCCGAGCCAACGTGTCGCTGACCTTGGCCGGTGTCGAACCCCGGCCGCGGAATGGCCCCTCCTTTCGAAGGGGGTGGATCGAGTCTGCCACATTCGGTAGAAAAGACGCACCCCCCCCGGTGTCGCGTCCACCCGATGCGCTCCACGCCTCCCGCCGCTCGCCCTCTCGCCTTCCCGCCCCCGTTGCCCCGACATGCGCCTCGCTGACCTGCTGAGTCACGTGGACCCTCTCCAGGTCTACGGGACGACCGACGTGCAGATCCGATCCGTCACCCGAGACTCTCGGAGGGCGGGCGCCGGCGTGGCGTGGGTGGCGATCCGCGGTGCATCCTTCGATGGGCACGCGGTAGCGGCCGGGGTGAAACAGGGTGCAATCTTCGTTGAAGAAAAGGTTGAAAGCGCCGAAGGCGTGACCCAAGTCCTGGTGGCTGACACCCGGCTTGCCCTGGCACAGCTCTCAGCGGCGCTGTGGGCCCACCCGGCTCTGGCTCTGCCGGTGGTGGGCGTCACCGGTACGAATGGCAAGACCACCGTGACCACCCTGTGCGCGGAAGCCCTGACCCGTCGCGGTTCGGTGGCCGGAAGAATCGGGACCTTGGGCGCGACCTGGGGCGACCAACAGGTGCGCACGGGCCTGACCACGCCCGAAGCGCCTGCGCTCCACGAGCTCTTGGCGTCCATGCGAGACGCTGGGGCTGTGGCCTGCTTCGTCGAGGTGAGCAGCATCGCCCTGGACCAACGCCGGGTGGAGGCCACGCCATTCCATACGGTGGCATTCACGAATTTGAGTAGGGACCACTTAGACTTTCATGGCGACATGCAGCGCTACGCCGCCTCCAAAGCCCAGCTCTTTGAGGCTGAGCGATTGCGGCCAGCGGGCGGACTGCCTCGGGCGATCCTGTGCGGGGATGACCCGGCTCACGCTCAGATGGGGGCGCCGCCGGATCGCTGGTCCTATGGCTTTGAAGAGTATAATGACGTGCGCATTGTCTCTTTGCAGCCCACGGAGGAGGGCCAAATCGTGCGCGTCCGCGTCCCTGGCGGGTCCGAGGTTGTCATCGGCGGGCAGCTGGTCGGGCGATTCAATGCGCTCAATCTGGTCTGCGGTCTGGCCTTGCTCCGGACGGTGGGGCTGTCCTGGGCCGACGCCGCCGACGCCCTGAGCCGCGTGCCCAGCGTGGCCGGCCGGCTGGAGCGGGTGCAGAACGAGCGCGGATTGTGGGTCTATGTGGACTATGCCCACACCCCGGACGCCCTGGGGGCGGCCTTGTCCGCGCTGCGTCCATTGACGCGCGGCGACGTGTGGGTCGTGTTCGGCTGTGGGGGTGATCGGGATGCCGGAAAACGCCCAGAGATGGGTCGGGTAGCGGCAGCCAATGCCGACCATGTGGTGGTGACGTCTGACAACCCACGCTCGGAGAGCCCGCAACAAATCATCGATCAGATTCTGCAAGGTGTGGAACCAGCCAACGCATCGAGGGTGAGGAGCCACGTCGATCGACGACAGGCCATCGCGCTGGCCCTGACCGATGCCAAGTCGGGTGATGTGGTGTTGATCGCCGGCAAGGGTCATGAGACCTACCAAGAAGTGAACGGGATCAAACTAGATTTTGACGATCGTGCTGTCGCGGTGGAGGTCGCATGAAGCTGACCGGAACGCAGATCGCCCAGGCCACTGGAGGCACGCTGGTTCGCGATGCCGGCGCTGGCGAAGTCCTGACCGATACCCGCGCTCTCACACCCGGAACTTGGTTTTTGGCCCTGGTGGGCGAGCGGTTCGACGGACACGCATTTCTGGACCAGGCGAAGGCTGCGGGCGCGCATGGGGTCGTGGTCGATCGACCGGTGCCGGACTGGGCCGGGGGCGTGGTTCGGGTGACGGACACCATGGCGGCCATGGCGGATCTCGGCCGATGGGCCCGGGCTCAGGTCTCTGTGCCGGTGGTGGGGATCACGGGTAGCTCCGGCAAGACCACGACGCGGGCTCTGGTGGCGTTGGCTCTGAGCCCATTGGGCGCGATCCACCAGACCGTCGGCAATCTGAACAACCACCTGGGCGTGCCCATGACCCTGTTGGCCACGCCCCACGGCTCCGATGCCTTGGTGGTCGAGATGGGCACGAGCAGCCCCGGCGAGATCGAGCACCTCGCCCGCGTTGCGACGCCGACGCACCGGCTGATTGTCAACGTGGGGCCCGCTCATCTCGAAGAGCTGGGCGGTCTTGATGGCGTTCGGCGCGAGAAGGGAGCCCTCTTCGACACGGCGGGGCCCGATGATGTGTTGCTGGTCAACGTAGACGACGCGCGGTTGTGTAGCTATCAAGCGGCGCTTGGCCAACGCATTGTGCGATGGGGGCGAGGCTCGGACGCAGACATCCAGCTCTTGGATGTGCACCTCGACGCCGGGCGGCTCACGACTCATCTTCGCGTCCGTGGCCCTGATGGCGAGGTCGCTGCGACCCTGCCGGCCTTTGGCGTGCACTTCGCGCTGAATGCCACGGCGGCGTTGGCGCTGGCCTATGCGGTGGGCATCGATCTAGGCGAAGCGGCGGCGAAGCTTGCGGAGTACGAGCCGGTCGGGATGCGACAACGCATGGTCACACTTCCGACGGGAGCCTTGGTGCTCAATGATGCCTACAACGCCAACCCCGCCTCGGTGAAGGCCGCGCTCGACACCTTGGCTGGCCTTGGTGGGCGCGGCATCGCCGCTCTCGGTGACATGCTGGAGCTGGGCGCGCACGAGCAGCGCCTGCACGCCGAAGTCGTAGGGTACGCCGAGTCTCTTGGCTTGGAACGCCTACTTCTGGTAGGTCCGAGAATGGCCCTCGCCGCCTCTCACGCTCCGTCTGCTCACGTCTTCGACCATCCTGACGCCGCAGCCGCCACACTCGTCGGCACCCTTGGGCCCCAGCATCGGCTGTTGGTCAAAGGGAGCCGCGGCATGGCCATGGAACGGATCCTGCAGCCCTTGACCACGACCCCGGAGGTCGGCTGATGCTCTACCACCTGATGCCATTGCTCGATGAGTTCGTGCCCGGCGTGAACGTCTTCCGGTACATCTCCTTCCGCACCGCGTGGGCCGTCGTGACGGCGCTGATGGTGGCCTACGTCGTGTTCCCTTGGTTCATCGGATGGATGAAGAAGCGCAAAATGGCGCAGATCATTCGATCCGATGGACCCGAATCCCACCTGGTCAACAAGGTGGGCACGCCGACCATGGGCGGCATTCCCATGCTTGCCGGTGTGGTTTTGGCGGTGCTGCTCTGGGCCCGACTCGACATTGAGCTCACCTGGATGATGCTCATCGTGATGGTCGGGTACGGGCTCATCGGCTGGTATGACGACTGGCGAAAGGTCTTCTACAAGAACGCCGACGGCCTCTCGGGCCGGTACAAGATCCTGTTCCAGGTCCTCATCGGCGGTGGCGTGTTGGTCTGGGGCTACTTGGCGCAGGTCTACGAGCCGACGCTCACGCTGCCTTTCGTCAAGGCTTCGACCTTCCTGATCGACTTTCGCGAGCTGTGGGAAGGCGCCCCGGACTTCTTGGGCTGGCTCTATCCTGCCTTTGCCCTATTTATGATGGTTGGCGCATCTAATGCGGTGAACCTGACAGATGGGCTAGATGGGCTGGCGATCGGGCCGACGATGACTGTGGCCGCCACGTATGGGCTGCTCTCCTACCTGGCTTGTCACGTAGAGTTCGCGTCCTACCTGGACATTCTCTACGTAGAAAATTCGGGCGAGCTCACGATTCTGGCCTTCGCCCTGGTGGGCGCTGGGCTCGGATTCCTTTGGTACAATGCCTACCCTGCTAGCATTTTTATGGGAGACACCGGGAGCTTGGCCCTGGGTGGAACTCTGGCTTTGATGGCTGTACTGACCAAACATGAGCTGCTACTCGCCCTGGTCGGCGGGGTCTTTGTCCTCGAAGCGGCGAGCGTCATCATTCAGGTGGCGAGCTTCAAGTTGCGTGGCAAGCGGGTGTTTTTGATGGCGCCCATCCACCATCATTATGAAAAGCTTGGGTGGTCTGAGCCCAAGATCATTGTTCGGTTCTGGATTGTCAGCGTAGTGCTGGCATTGGTGGCCCTGTCCACCCTGAAGGTGCGCTGATGCAGCTCAACGGTAAGCGAGTAGTGATTGTTGGAATGGGAGCCTCTGGGCGCTCCGTGGCCCGGATCTGTCTGGCAAGGGGGGCCATCGTCATTGGCGTGGACCTACGCCATGATGTACCGGACTACCCCGGCGTGCGGTTGGAGCTTGGCACTCATCGCAGAGCCACCTTCCTGGCGGCGGACCTCATCGTGGTGTCTCCCGGTGTGCCGTCTGACCAGCCCGATTTGGTGGCGGCTGAGGCCGAAGGGGTCAGCGTCATCGGGGAGCTCGGCTTTGCCTCGGCGCTCTTGGAGCCGCACAACCCGGTCTACATCGGTGTGACGGGCACCAATGGCAAGAGCACGGTGACCGCCTTTGTGGGTCAGATCCTCAAGGCGGCCGGGGTGTCGGCCTTCGTGGGCGGGAACTTGGGCCAGTGTCTGAGCGAAGCGGTGCCATTGCTGTCCAATCGCAACCCTGACTGGAAGGTCCCGGTTGTAGAGTGCAGCTCTTACCAGCTTGAGCGCCTGGGTGGATTTGCTCCAAAAGCCGGCGTTATCCTTAATCTTACGCCAGATCATTTGGCGCGTCACAAGACCATGGACGCCTATGGCAAAGCCAAGGCGCGCCTGTTCAAGAACGTGAACAGCGCCGACGCCCTCGCTCTTGTCCCCGAGGCTCTGGCACCGCTCGTCGAAGGCACGGCGGCGACCGTAGGCCACGTCGGCGCACTTCCGGGTCTTAAGCGCATTGGTGAGCTGGTCACCGTGCGCGTCGGCGAAGTGGATGTGGACCTCAGCTTGGCAGGGTTCTCGATTCCGGGCGAGCACAACAAAGACAATGCGGCGGTGGCGGCCGCTCTGGCCTTGTGGGTCGGCGCAGACCCGGCGGGCGTGCAAAAGGGCTTGTCCAAGCTCAAGGCGCTGGCTCACCGGATGGAGGTCGTCCGCGACGACGGCGTCACCTGGATTAACGACTCTAAAGCCACCAATGTCGACGCCACACGTGTGGGGCTGTCGGGCCTGGCAAGCACGGCTGTAGTGCTGCTCGGCGGGAAGGCCAAGGGTCGTGGTTTCCGAGTGCTGGCCGGCGACCTACGCAAGCATCGCGCGGTGGTCACCTTCGGTTCGAGCGGCCCCGCCAGTGCCGATGAGCTGGAGGC
>JBGCER010000083.1:0-5238 GCA_045106515.1 Myxococcota bacterium | reverse complement strand
CGTGAAGGCACCCAAGGAACCAGCGAAATCATCGCTTGGCATATGGACCACTACGCGCGAATCGTGTCTAAGCTTCGCGATACGCCCGAAGGCGACGGCAACGTGCTCGACAACTGCGCACTGCTGATGGCCCACGAGGGCGGCCACGGGTGGGACCCTGCAGCGCAGAAGGACAATTCAACGCATTCGACCGAAAATATGTGCATGTGCATTGCGGGCAGCGCCGGCGGACTCAAGCCGGGTCAGCACGTGCTCGCCGAGGGTATGCACCCCGCCAACGTGCTCAACAGCGGCATGTTCGCCGTCGGCGTTGAGCAAGACCTGGGTGAAGTGCGCGGCGTTATCCCGGACCTGTTCGGCTAGGCTGTCCACACGTACAGCACGACAGCCCGCGTCCGATACGGACATCCCCGGTCAAGGAGAAGCGAACGAATGCGCGTTCCGGAGAGTCTGGTGCCCCTGGTGGACCAGGGGATCATCCAGCGAGTCATCCGGCCCCTGATGAGCGGCAAAGAAGCACAGATCTTCCTGGTTGAGAGCCGGGATGAACTGCGCGTGGCCAAAGTCTACAAAGAGGCCTCACACCGAAGTTTTAAGCACCGTGCTGACTATACCGAAGGGCGGCGAACCCGCTCCACACGCGGTCAGCGGGCCATGGCAAAGCGCTCGAAATTCGGCAAGAAGGAAGTCGAAGATGCGTGGCGGACGGCCGAAGTCAACGCGATCTACAAGCTTCGAGACGCCGGCGTCCTCGTTCCACAGCCCTACGAGTACATCGAGGGTGTGCTGATCATGGAGTTGGTCTGCGGCGAAGACGGCGAGCCTGCGCCCCGTCTGGCCGATGTGGACTTCTCGCCGGCCCAGGCCAAGGAGCTGTTCAAGATCCTGATCCGCGAGGTCGTGAAGATGCTCTGCGCCGGCGTCGTGCACGGGGACTTGTCGGACTTCAACGTCCTGATTGGGCCCAATGGCCCCGTGGTGATCGACTTTCCACAGTGGGTCGACCCGGCGTTCAATACGAACGCTCAGAACCTGCTGATCCGGGACGTCAGGAACCTGACGAGCTTCTTGGCGCGCCACGCGCCCGGACTGAAGAAGACGCGATACGCCGATGAGATCTGGGGCTTGTACAGCAAGGGCACCCTGACCCCCACCACCCCGCTGACCGGCCAGTTCGAAGACACCGACAAGCAGGCCGACGTGGACAGCATCGTGGCCGAGATCCAGGCCGCCACCCGCGCAGAAGAGGCCCGCCGAGAAGCGCTGGGGCTCCCTCCACCCCGACGCGCCCGCGCGCCAGTCGAGATCAAAGGCCCTCGCCCCCGACCGGTCGGCGAACGCAACGAATCTCGCAATTCAGCAGGTGGGAGCAGCGAAGGTGGCGGAAGGCGCAAGCGCAAGCGCAACCGACGCAAAGGCGGCGGGGACGACCGCGGCCCAGCCCCACAACGCCAGCAGGCCAGCCCACGGGCAGAACGTCCACCGGCCAAAGTGAGTTTCGACGACCTCGATGCGTTGTTGGACTTCGACGACTAGGGGCGGGGGGGCTGGGGGTCAGGACGCTAGGTGTAAGACTTTTCGGAGGGGTTCCGGAGAGGGGTCAGGACGCTAGGTGTAAAACTTTCAGCGCTTGCCCAAAATATCACTAAACATCAGGATTAAGCTCCATGAACGACGCTGATGCTTGACTCTTAAGTCTAACACCTAGCGTCCTGACCCCTACGGTGACCCCTACGGTGGTCGCTATCCTTTGCCCGAATCTTAAGTCTAACACCTAGCGTCCTGACCCCTAGAACTGAAGTCTAACACCTAGCGTCCTGACCCCTAGCATAGACTCCGCCCAACCCCCGTTCCAAACAGGCTGACAGCTCCGTGAAAGGAAACCTGGCGAACTCTCGGCCCATGAGTACGCCGATGAGCCCGTTCCACGCGCCAACCCTGACGTAACCCCAGTGATTCGTTCGGATGATCCGTGGTTTCGTGAAATCAGACGTCATCGAGACGCAGAATCCACGCTGCTACCAGTCAGACGTCCCCCGGTACAAACCTCACGAGGAAACCCACATGCAACCCACCAAAAGCTGGGCGCTCGCCGCCCTAGCTCTGTGTATACCTGCGTCTGCCTTCGCCACTCTACCCACCTGCCCCACAGGTGAGGTCGAGTTCACGATGTCCGACTACAACGGCTCCCGCACCATCTGGGCGCCAAACCTCTTCTGCTCCGGCAAGACTGCCCTGCTGACGATGCAAAGCGGAGAGCTCTCATACCAAGAGGACCTGTCGAGCGGCTCCTTCACCGGCAAGGCCAAGGTCGTGTCCGGCGGCTGCGGCACTTTTGACGCCACGGTCTGGGACGTGTCCTTCGACATGGATGAGAAGGCCTCGAACACGGTGCCCAAGTACAACTCCGGCAACGCAGGCCAATCGGCGAACAAGGACGACTGGCACTTGTTCATCGTCGACAACGGCGTCATGACCTCCGGCGCGCACCGGGTCACCTTCACGAACATGCCGAGCAGCCTGAAATACGGCAACCAGATCGGCGACTACGCCAACGTCAAAGATGCCGATTTCGGTGGTGCTTTTTGGTTTAACTGGACTCGTGAGGAGTACGTCTCGGGCTGCTGGGTGAGCAAAGCCAGCGGCAATGGCGACTTCAACTATGACCTGGCCGCCACGTGCGCCCCCGGTCCGTCCTGCCCTGTCAGCTCCGGCGAGCCCCTCGGCCCCGCCAGCGACTACAACGTCTACACCACCTCATGGATGGACGTGTGGAACGCCGACATCGGCGGTAGGGCCGCCGTGGGCACCTGGGCCAAGCTGGCGAACTACGGCCTGAACACCGCTGGCGGAAGCGGCACCGTGTTCAGCGTCGCAGACAACGTGACCGCGACCAATAGCCAGCTCTACGGCGGCGATGGCGAGGCCGGTGGCACGTGCAGCCTCACCAACTTCGGCACGCCCAATGGCGACATGGACTGCTCGGTTTCTGGCGCGTTCGACGCAGGCTCCACGGCCAACACGGACGCACTCGACGACATCTTGGACTGGCTGGCAGTGCAGCCGGAAGGGACCAATTCTGCCAGTGTCAACCGGTGGTGGCCACAGCTCATCATCGACGGAGACGACAGCTCGGACCTGAATATTGTCAATGTCGACACCTGCGCGATCGAGGCCGAAATCCAGACGAACTTCCCTTGGGCATCGAACATCCAAGGCTGGGACATCAAGGGCAAGTCGGGCTCCACGCTGGTGATCAACCTAGAGGGCAACTGCCCCGACATGTTCTTCCAGAACGGGTACATGGGCGTCAGCGGCGTGGGCAACACCGATGTGCTGTGGGCCGTGCACGATATGACGGACCTGGACATCAGAAATGTGAGCCTACAAGGTAGCTTGCTCGCCCCGAACACCGATGTCACCTTCGACAATGGCAACATCGATGGTCAGTTGATCTCAGCGAGCCTCAAGGGCACGGGCGAGGCTCACTTAGTGAGCTTCGCCGGTGATATCTGCCCGTAGAAGCTGCGCACACAGGGCCTCGGCGAGCGGTTGCGCGTCGGGGCCCGTCCATCTCTACGGCCCCTCCACCAGCGTGCCGCTCCCCTCGGTCGTAAACACCTCTTCGAGGAGCGCCCCCGCACGCCGGCCGTCCACCACGTGGACCCGAGGCACACCGGCCCCCAACGCGCGTCGGATGGCCGCGGCCTTGGGGCGCATGCCCGCTGTGAGAACGCCGTCGGCTTCGAGCTCGTCGAGGCGAGCCACGCCGCACACATGCACGACGGATCGCTCATCTTCCGGGTCTTGAAGGATCCCCGGCGCCCGGGTGAGCAAGATGAGCTTGGCGGCCCCGATGGCCACGGCGACCTCGGCAGCGACGGTGTCAGCGTTGACGTTGAGCATCTGCTGGTCCGGCCCCAACGCGAGCGGACTCACCACGGGGATCGCCGGCACACCAAGGATCGCGCTCAGGACCGCCGGATCCACACCCGTCACATCGCCCACAGCGCCAAAGTCCACCTGCACGCGCTGCCCTTCGTCATCCACCACCATGGCTGGGGGCCTGCGCACGGCTCGAACCAGGCCCGCGTCCGCGCCAGACACGCCGACCGCCGCCTCGCCCTGAGCCGCCAGCGCCGTCACCCACGCGGTGGAACACGCCCCCCGCCACTCGCGGATCGCCAGCTGCAACGCCGCCTCGGACGTCACCCGCCGGCCGGCCACGCGGGACGTGTCGACCCCCGCCTGCGCCAACGAGGCATCGAGCTGGGGACCGCCGCCGTGCACCAGCACCACCCGAATTCCCAAGCGATGCAAGACCGCCAGGTCCCGGGCGATCCCATCGCGCCACGCCGGGTCGGCGAGGAGGTCTCCCCCCGCCTTGACCACGAAGGTCTGGCCGCTGTGCGCCCGTAGATAGGGCATGGCCGAGAGCAGGTCGATCACGCGCTCCACAGCGCCTCCTTTGCGAGCATGGCTTCGAGTAGGGCCTGAGCCGTGTGCATGCGCCGATGCGCGGTTTCGATGACCCAGGATCGCGGACCATCGAGCACGGCGTCCATGGCCACAACGTTTCGTCGAATCGGCAAGCAGTGCATAAATCCTGCGTTCTGGGTCAGCGCCATATGTTCGGGCGTCACACCCCAGCTGGAGAGTCCGCCGCGGACCTCCGCTTCTGCGTCCCGGCGGCCATAGCCGCTCCACCCGCCCCACGACTTGGCCACAACCACCCGAGCCCCCGTCAGCGCTGCGCGCGGATCGTGCTCCACGGTCACGCCGCCGCCGGCACCCGATGCCAACTGGCCGGCCGACGCCACCACCTGCGGATCGAGGTCAAAGCCCGGCGGATGGCAGACCGTCACATCCATGCCCAATAGAGCGGCGGTCATGAGCACCTGATTGGGCACCGCCGTCGGCAGCGGCTTGGGATGAGGTGCCCAGGTCAATGTCAGCTTCTGCCCCACCAGATCCTCGCCCAAGCGAGCCGTCCACGTGGCAGCATCCGCCAGGCCTTGCAACGGGTGCCAACGGGCGGACTCCAGGTTGACGATGGGTACCGAGGCATGCTCGACGAAGGCGTTGAGCACCGGATCAGCGCGATCCACGTCCGGGTCCACCATGCCGGCAAAACACCGGACGGCGAGGGCGTCGGCGTAGCCGGACAACACCTGAACCGCGTCCTTGACGTGCTCGACGCTCAGGCCGTCCATGACAGCCCCATCACCAAACTCAAGC
>JBGCER010000082.1:0-48534 GCA_045106515.1 Myxococcota bacterium | reverse complement strand
GAAATCGACACCTTCCGAGCGGCATCGAAGACCGGGAGATCCGGATGGTGCCCATGCGAAAGGGCGATGTGGTGCTGCTACACAGCATGTTGCTCACCGCCGACAGCATGAACTTGGCCCCCTTCACCCGTGTAGGCGTGACGGCGCGGTACATCCCCCGTGGGGCTCGCTACTCCCCCGCATCTGGCGGCGTCATCGACATTCCCCAGAAGCAGGACTGACCGCAGGCGGATCGCCCAGGGTTGCGATAGGAGCGCCGCCTACAGCCACGCCCGGAGCGCTCATGTCGGCCCCCGTCGCCAAAAAGGTCGCACACACTCACACCGAACACGGCGTGGAACGCCCGGATCCTTGGCATTGGATCAAAGATCGGCAAGACCCAGACCTGATGCCCCTCCTGGAGGCGGAAAACGCCTACGTCGAGCAGATGATGGGCCACACCTCCGACCTGCGAACCGCGCTGTACGACGAGATGCTGGGCCGCATCCAGGAAGACGACAGCTCTGTGCCCGTGCGGATCGACGACTGGTGGTACCACACCCGCACGGTCGAGGGTCAGGCCTATGGCATCCACGCGCGTCGCCATGGGGCCCTCGACGCCGACGAGCAAGTGCTGCTGGACGAGAACAAGCTCGCAGAAGGGCATGACTACTTTAATCTGGAACAAGCCTCTGTTTCGCCCGACCACACCAAGGTCGCATGGCTCCAAGACACCGCCGGCGCCGAACACTTCGTCTTGCTCGTCCGCGACCTAGAGACAGGCGAAACCACCCAGGTCGCCAAGGATCTGAAGTGGTCCATCACCTGGGCCGCAGACAGCCGGCACGTCTTCGCCACCCGGCCCGACGCGGCCCAGCGCCCCTTCCAGGCCTGGCGCTTCGACACCACCGGCGAACACGCCCCAGCCTTGGTCCACGAAGAGCCCGACGAGCGCTTTTTCGTTGGGGTGAGCCACACCCGCGACCACCGCTACGTGCTCATCGAGGTGGGCAGCAAGACCACCAGCGAGATCCATCTCGTCGACAGCACCCAGCCGACCGAGCCCAGCCGCGTCGTCTGGCCTCGCCGCCCGGGCGTGCTCTACGACTTGGTCCATCACACCGGCACTTTCTACGTGCGAACCAATGACGACGGCGTGAACTTCCGCGTGGTTTCAGTCCCGGCCACCACACCCCAAGATCCGCCTAAAGTCTTGGTTGCTCATGACCTAACTGTGTTCCAATCTCAGCTCCAAGCCTTCGCAAACCACCTGGTGCTGTGGGAGCGCAGGGATGGGCTGCCAACGGTGCGTATCCACGACCTGCGCACGGGAGAGGACCACCTGGTGAGCTTCCCAGAAGCCGCGTATCAAGTCAGTCCTGAGCGAAATCCTGTCTTCAATACCCACGAGCTTCGCTGGACCTACACCTCACCGCGAACGCCGCCGACCGTCGAAGTCTTCGACATGGAAGACCACGAGCGCGCGGTGCTCAAGGTGCACCCGGTCATTGGGCACGATCCGCGCCAGTACGAAGTCGAACGCCTGCATGCGACCGCCAGCGATGGAGAGCAGATCCCCATCAGCCTCCTGCGCCCGTCCACCTTGGACCCGAGCAATGGGCCGCACCCGCTCTTTCTCATCGCCTATGGCAGCTACGGCTTCTCCTACCCCGCCAGCTTCCGCAGTTCCCGGCTCTCCCTGGCCGATCGCGGCGTGGTGGTGGCCATCGCACACATCCGAGGCGGCGCCGACAAAGGCCGCACTTGGTACGAAGACGGCAAGCTCGACAAAAAGCCCAACAGCTTCACCGACTTCATCGCTGCAGCGGAGCACCTGGTGTCCCAAGGTTGGACCCAACCGGACAAGCTCGCGATTCAAGGCGGCAGCGCCGGTGGCCTCTTGATGGGGGCTGTGGCCAATCTGCGCCCGGACCTATTCGCCGCCGTCGTCGCCGATGTGCCCTTTGTCGATGCCTTGAACACCATGCTCGACGACACGCTTCCGCTCACGGTCACCGAGTATGAGGAGTGGGGCAACCCGAACGAACGCGCCGTATTCGACACGATGCTCGCCTACTCTCCGTACGACAACGTCAAGAAGGCGGCCTACCCGCACCTGTACATCACGGCGGGCCTCAATGACCCACGCGTGGGGTACTGGGAGCCAGCCAAGTGGGCGCAGAAGCTGCGTGAAAATACCACATCCGACAACCCGATCCTCTTGCGCACCCACCTAGGCGCAGGCCATGGGGGCCTCTCGGGTCGCTATGGCCAGCTCACCGATGCTGCGTGGATGTACGCCTTCGTCATCGACCGACTGGGCGTTTCGTAAACCCAGCCTACAACGTTCTCTTTGGGCTTTCCGGCGCGGCCTCATTGACGATGGCCTGAACGGCGTCCTCGACCCGCGCGGCTTCGTCCGCCAGGGGCATTTCGGGCGGAGCCAGCTCCGTAGGGTCCTCCTCTTCGAGCGCCTCAGTAAACAGGTCGGCCTTCTTGGGCGCAGCGTCCTCAGCGCCACCGAACAGGTCCGTGCGCGGCACGGGCTCCCGACCCGGCTCTCGCACGACGGCCGACGCCGACACGGGCGCGTCGGACACCCGGGGCCGAGCGGCCCGATCTTCGGAGCGGCCCACCGTCGACGCGTTGGCGAGCTCCGCTTCGATCTCATCGAGCGCAGCGTCCCGTCCGGGTTCTGACCCACGAGTCCAGGTCTTGACCGAGCCCTTGGCCACATTTCCCAGCCGTTTCCATACGCTCATGATGACTCCCGTGGGCAAGGCGCCCCCGCATAGGGTATCCGGAGGCGCACCCCCGGACCTGGATCGGAGACCCCATGAGCTTCTATCGCGGCAAGAAGGCCCTTATCGTTGGCGGTTCAAAAGGCATTGGCCAAGCCCTCGCCCTGCATCTCGCAAAGGCTGGTGCATCGGTCGTCGTCGCGGCCCGCGGCAAGGCGGCACTAGACGAGACGGTAGAGGCCCTCAACGGCGCGGCGCCCGACGGCTCACACGGCATGGTGCAGATGGACGTGACCGATGCCGACTCCGTGGCCACCGCGTGCGCGGCCGCCATCGAGCAGCTGGGCGGCTTGGACGTCTTGGTGTGCAACTCGGGCTACGCCGTGGCCAACCTTTTCGCCGAAGCCGAGCTCGCCGAGTTCGACCGGATGATGGACGTCAACTTCATGGGCCACGTGCGGGTGTGCAAGGCGCTCGCACCTCACTTCATCGAGCAGGGTTCGGGAGACATCCACCTCGTTTCTTCCATGATGGGCTTCCTTCCTCTCTTTGGCTACCCCGCCTACTCCGCGAGCAAGTTCGCCATCGCCGGCTTTGGCGAGTCGCTGCGACAAGAGATGCGCGGCCATGGCGTGCGCGTCACGATCTACTTCCCGCCCACCACCGAGACCCCAGGCTTGGAGAAAGAGAACGAGAGCAAGCCCGCCGCCGTCTGGGCCCTCGAAGCGGAGAGCGGCTGGAACAAGACGTACAAAGCTGATCAAGTCGCGGCCTCGATGGCCAAGTGCATCGAAAAGGGCAAGGTGACCGGCATGATCGGCAACGACAGCAAGCTGATCTTCACGGCCAACCGCTTCTTGCCGGGACTGACCCGCTACTTGACCGATGACGAGGTCGGCAAGGCGCTCAAAAAGTCTAGCTCGTAGGCCGAACTTCCGCGGCGTCGTGGGTGATGTCATCCACGCTGCGCAGCGTGTCCAAGACGCTTACCTTGGGCGCATACCCAAAGTCCGCCCGAAACGCCTGATCGCTGACGATGACCGGGTACCGGAAGAAGTCCATCAGGTGGTCTGGGAAGGCCGCATCCAGCCGGCTGGCCAGGCGAGTCGCCGGGTAGGCCAACAGATGTGGCAGCGGCAAGGAGCGGGACCCGGCCAGTTCGATGGCCCCCTTCCACGGCACGGCGCCTTCGCCGGCGATGTTGTACACGCCGCTCAGCTCGCTGCCGAGGGTCAGGAGCAAGGCCTGCACCACGTCAGACTCGTGGATGAACTGCATCATGGGGTTGAACCCCATCAGACGAGGACACCAGCGCCCTCGCAACAAGGTGCTCACCTGATTGCGCAGGTGTGGCCCCACCATGTTCACCGGCCGCAGCAAGACCGTCGGCACCTCGCGGCGGCGCCACACAAAGCTCGACACCGTGTGGTCCAGCTCCACCACATCTTGCAGTTCCGGAAAGGTCTGCACGGCGCGCATAGGCGCGTCTTCCAGTAAGAACGTAGGATTATGCGGATGCGCACCGTACACGTGGTAGGTGCCGAGCACCACGACCCGACGGACCGAGTGCTTCCGGCACATCTCCAGCAAATTGCGTGTTCCAAGTACATTTTGCGTATATCGCTTCTTGGCCTCGGTCCGGAAGCCTCCCGCCCGGACGCCCAAGTGAAGCATGGCGTCGGGTTGGTGGGCCCGAAAGACCTCGGCGATCTGGCGATGGTCGTAGCGCTTGACCTGCTGGAAGGAGCCCGGCACATCTTGGCGTCGCCGCGGCCGCACATCGAGGCCCACCACCTCGTGGCCCGCCTCGCCGAGAGCGAACGCGACCAAGCGAGCCAAGCGACCCGCCGCCCCGGTGAGCAGCACCTTCACTTCCGCCCCCATCGCGCCCAGTCGTCGAGCTGTTGGAGTTGAGGACGCGCTTGTAGACCTTCGTGCAGGAGCGCTTGAACCGCGTCCCTGACCTTGTTGACCCGAGCGCGGGTGAGCGCATCGGACTCGTCAGGGTCACCCTCAAACCGGATGGGCTCACCAAAGTAGAGGTGAATGGGCACAGGCAATGGCACAAGGCCGAGGGGCCCCAAAAAGGGCCACGTCGGCGTGATCGGAAAGTTCGGAGCCCCGATCAGCTTGCCCAACCTGCGAGACGACGCGAGGGCTGGGTAGGTGTCGTCGCTGCCGATGATGCCGACGGGCAAGATGGTGGTGTTGGTCGACAGCGCTAGCCGCACAAAACCGGTTCCAAAGGACTGAAGCTGATAGCGCTTCCACCATGTTTTGCTGATGCCTTTGACGCCTTCGGGAAAGACCATGATCGACTGGTCGCGGCGCAACAGCTCCTCGGCATTGGCCGGGTCCCCCACCACTTGGCCGCATCGGGTGAACAGCGTGGAGAACCATGGCAAGCCCGGCACCCACCGCTCCACCATGCCGCGAACCAGCCGCGGCGGCTCCAGCTCCATCATCATGGAAGTGGCCAATAGCATGCCATCGAGGGGGATCTGCCCGCCGTGGTTCGCCACCACAATCACGCGCTCATCCGGCACGCGATCGGTGTGAAAGGCCTGAACCTTAAAGTAGTCCCGATAGAGCAGGCGAACGATACGCAGCGTTCTTTCTGCTGTTTCGAGGTTGAACCCCCACGGATCATAGCCGGCGGAGTTCACCCCGACGGCCTGGCGCAACGCCTGCCGCTGAGCTTCGTCTAGGGGCGGTGCGCCGAAGGTGTCGAGCCACTCAAACATGGCCGCACTCTAGCGCGCGACGGGCCTGACGCGGGCGAAGGATCGACATGGCGTCGATCCGCCCGGTCTACTTCACGGCACCTTCGAGGATCCAGGTCTCGATCTTGTCCAGCTCCGCGGTGGTCATGGAGCCGGAGCGGGGCATCTTGGCGCCACTGCCGCCGGCCGCAGAGTGCGTGCCTTCAAGCTTGAGCCACAGGTAACTATTGTCCAAGTCGCCCGGCTCGATCTGGTCCATGCCCGACAGGGTCGACGACGAACCGACGATCTTGGAGTGTGCCGAGGTCAATGAGAGACCACCCGACGAGCCGTGGCAGCCTGTGCATTTGCTATTCCAGATGCTCTGGATGTCGGAGTCGTGAGTGTAGGTCTCGGAGCCCACGTCTTCGTCGGTGCTGCCGTCGCAGTCATTGTCGATGTCATCGTCAAAGTCAAACCGACCGGGGTGCACGACAGCCTTGGAGTCGTCGCAGTCCGTGTCGTCGGCGGTGTAGCCCTTGGGCGCCACGCACGCGGCGGTGGGAGTGGCATCTTCATCGCCATACTCGTCTTCGTCGGTGTCGGGGAACCAGTCTGTGGTGCCCGAGACGAAGCTGTCGTCATCGTCGACGTCGGAGTCGCAGTCATTGTCGATCCGGTCGCAGACCTCGGTCGCGGCCGGGTTGACGGCGGTGTCCGTATCGTCGCAGTCGGTGTCGTCGATGACGTAGCCCTTGGGCTGTTCGCACTCGACCAAGCGGGAGGCCTTCGCACCGTAGCCGTCTCCGTCGGAGTCGGAGAACCACGGCGTGGCTTCGCCAGACTCGGCGTCAGCGTCATCGCAGTCCAGGTCGTTGTCGATGTACCCATCAGGGGCGAAGCAGGCCAACAACATCGTGTTTGCGTCGCCCAGGGAATCCTCGTCCACATCCGCGAACCAGGTGGACTGGTCGACAATGTCATCATCCTCGTCGTCGACCTTGTCATCGCAGTCGTTGTCGACGGTGTCACAGACTTCATCCGCTTCGGGATTGACCGTCATGAGTGTGTCGTCGCAGTCCGTGTTGTCGTCGGTGTACCCGGTGGGCGCGCGGCAAGCGTCGATGGTGTCGGTCGCGTTGCCGAACCCGTCGCTGTCGCCGTCGCGGTAGTAGGTCTGCGCATCCGTGATGGAGTCGTCCGCGGCGTCGACCGCCTCGTCGCAGTCATTGTCCAAGCCATCGCAGATCTCAGCCGCGTCGGGGTTGATATCCGGATTGGTATCGCGACAATCCACGCACTCGGCGAATCCATCACCATCGGCGTCGGCGTACAGGGGCGTCTCTCCATCGCAGTTGTAGTCGATCGGATCTTCGCAGTCGTCTTCGGTGGCTTCGGGGTTGATGTCTGGATTGTTGTCGTCGCAGTCGACATCATCGGTGAACCCATCACCGTCCGCATCGACCAATGCGACGTCGGTATCGGTGTCGCTATCCGTCGGATCGGAGCCGTCGTCTCCGGCACACGCCATGGCCAGCGCCAAGGGCAGAGTCAACACCAACGGCCGCAGCCAAGAGGAAACGGGTACCCAAATCATTGTAGACCTCTCCGAGTTGCGGGCATGTTCACCGAGCCAACCAAAACCCGCCACTTAATTCAGGAACAGGTCCCACCTCTTGGCATCCAACCCAGCAGCCGGCGAGTTCGGAGGCTAGATTCCGAAGTACCGCTCGCCGCGGCCGAGGTGTTTGTGCCGGTGATCTTGGGCTTTTTAGCGACGTTCCTCCTTGTCTTCCCAGCAATGGCCTCAGAGCCAGTGCGATGGAGCCAAGACCCGAGCCTGGTGCCATGGGAGACCATGACCACCTCGGGAGACGCCGACCGCGCCCCGGCGCAGAGTCGCGATGATCTCAAAACCCGACGGTCTCGCTTGCGCAAAGCTCTGGACACCGGCGGACTCAGCGATCGAGAGCGAGCGCTCGCGCTGACCGAGTTGGGGGACCTGTTCCGCGACGAAGCCCGCTTGGTCCTCGCCGAAGACGCCGCCGATCCATGGCGGGTCCCTCTGCGCACCACACCGGCCTGGCTCCAGCTTGAGTTCGCCTTGCGCCACTACAATGAGGCCGTGAGATCCGCTCCCGATGCCGTCGACGCCGATGGCCGACTCACGCTGCTCACCGCCGTCCTACTGCGCCGGCTCGGCAAGGATGATGGCTTTGACGACGTGGTGAAGGTCATCCGCACCTACCGCGGCACCCCCTACGTAGAGATGGCAAAGCTGGCTGTGGGGGACCACCATTTCGAACGTGGAAACCTGGATAAGGCGCGCACGGCGTACCGCCTCGTTCGCAACAACCGCGACCCTGAGCTCTCCAACTACGCCCGATACCGGCTGGCGAGCATTCACGCGCTCCAAGGCGAAGCGGACACCGCGCGACAGCTGCTCGAAGACCTGGTGGAGCAACCCGACGAAGGTGCCCTCCAGCAGATGTTGTCCGACGCGAGCCGGGCCGCATTGGCCAACCATAAGGCCACTGAGCAGGGTTTAGACGAACTCATCCCTTGGATGCACCAAGCGTGCGCCGCCCAAGATGAGGCGTGCGCACGAGACCTGCGCTCCAGCGCCGCCGACACCTTCCACGCCCTAGGCGACCTGCGCTCAGATGCCTGGCTGCACACGGTCGACGCCACCCCGCCCGTCGCCACGGACCTGGCCATGCGTCAGCGCCTCGTCGGGCTGATGCTGGGCGACACCGACAGCATGACCTTGCTGACCGAGGTCGAAGCCGTCTGCGGGGCCGACGACGACATGTGCAGGGCAGAACTCGCTTTTTCTTTGTCGTCATTCTACGAGCTGGCGGGGGATCCCGATGGGTTGTGGCTGACGGACTACGTGCGGCTGCCCCGTCTGCCGCGCCTGCCTGCGGCCCACCGCTTAGTGGCTCAGATCGCCTACAAACCGCAAGCTCCCCGCGTTGAGCTGAGCCAGATGCTGGCCCTGTGCGCCGATAGCGATCGTCGCTGCCCCAAGCGGGTCCGACAGCACCTGCGCATCGTGTGGGGTCGCCTCTCGCGGCTCAACGACGCCGCCTGGCTCACCTTCGTCGAGCAGGGCCTTCCGGTGCCCGGCCCTCCCGACGCCGAGATCTTGTCCCAGCAACTCGTGGCCGAGCGCGCCAATGCCGCCACGATGCTCTCGGAGCTCGAACCCCTGTGCGACAACGACGCCATCTGCGAGGCGGAGCTGTCTGAAATCTTGGTGGGCTACTACGCCGCCATCGGCCAAGACTCCAGTGCTTCCTGGCTTATTGCCCTGGGCGCCCTACCAGAAATGCCGCTACCCCACGCTCAGCGCGAGGCCCTGCAGCGGAGCGTTCGGGCCGCCAAGCCTGCACGAGAGGTGCTTCGAGCGCTGCTCAGCACCTGCGACACCCTCACCGTGGACTGCTTCAACAGCGCACGAGTGGCCGTAGAGGTCTTCTTTCGAGCGGCCGATCAGCACCGAGATGCCATCGTGCTCTCGGACCTCGGCGTGCTCACCAGTCGCCGGGTCGAGCCTGTGGCCTTCGAAGCGCTGGTCGACCTCACGCTCGATCAGGTGGCCTCAGGGCCGGCTTTGGCCCGCATCGAGTCCGTGTGCACCAACCAAGGAGAGAGCTGCGCCGCCGACGCACGGGCGCTGCTCGCCGACTGGTACGAGGACCAAAACCTGTTCGCCGAACAACAGGCCGTGCTGCGCGTCGACGCCGCCCCGGAGCTGGGTCTGTGGGACCGCCTATCTCCCGCGTTCATGCGGGTGGCCCGAACCGCCCCCGACGCCGCGACCGCCGTTCAGCGTGTGCGCCAGCTCTGCCCCAGCACCTCCGCCGACTGCCAGCGAACCCTGGAGGCCGCGCTGATCGGTTGGTACCAGGGCCAAGGCCGAGCCGCAGACGCCCAGCGGGCGGAGAGCGTGATCGGCCGAGACTGAGCCGATTTCCTTCCTTATTCGGGTGCCGGCGTCGCATCGCTCATGAAGCGCACCAGCACCTCTTCGTGCCGACGGGCGTCCTCGAAGCCAAGCGCCTCGATCGCACCGGTGTAGGCGCGATCGAAGAGCAGGTAGGACAGCATGTCTGACTCGGTGGCATTGGCCGGGTCCGCGATCAGCGACAGAAGGGCGCGAACGGCGTTTGAGGCATTTAATGGACCGCTATGGTAGGCCCTGCGCGCCACATCCGACAGGTCTTCGGACGGGTTGATCCGCAGCACCTTGACCTCCCGGACGTTCATCTCCGCTTCCAAGGCGGACTCAAACTCGGGGCCAAAGCGACGTCGACCCCATCGGACCAGCTCATTGAGCCGCTCGACGTTCCGCAGATCTCGGTCGACCGGGTCCATCAGCGCCGCGTCGAGCACCTTACCGCCGATAAAGGCGAAGGTTGGCACCACCTCGGCCGCCGGCGCGGTGCGGCTGTGGTGACCTGCCCGCTCGACGCCGATCACCAAAATATGAGAGCACCCAGCCTGAATCGCAGGACGAACCGGCGTATTCTGCCGCAGCATACCGTCGACGTGCAGCCGTCCCTGGACCGAGACGGGCTCGAATAGGAGGGGCAAAGACGCCGATGCAAGGCAGTGCTCGGCCGTAATATGCCCCCGTCGAACCTTGGTTCCCGGCAGCGGCTTGAGCCAGACGGCCGGATCGTGGCTGTCCAGGAACAGGGTGTTGATTCCCGTGTTCAGCTCGGTGGCAGAGACGATGAAGGCGCGGGTGTCGCCAAAGGCGATGGCTTCGCGAAGCTGAACGTGGGGGTAGTGCTTATCGACCAGCCTACGCAGGGCATCGGCGTCCAGTAGGGCGAAGGGTCCCGACGCCCAGACACTGTTGTAGATGGCGGTCGCCAAGTTTGCTGGCCGAACATCATAGACCTGCTCGATGAGCATCTCACGCCAGACCCGACTCAGGCCCAGCACCCCAGGCCCGTGTCGAGCCGCAACGTTCACCCCGTTGAGCGCTCCCACGCTATTGCCGCTCACCACAGCAGGCCAAGGCACATAACCAAGGTTTTTCGGTATTTCTTCCACGATATAGCGCAGAACGCCGGACTGCCAGGCGCCGCGCGCAGCCCCGCCGGCGAGCACCATGCCGAGAGTGGTCACGGTGCAGACGCGGGGGCTGCGAGCAAGACCTCGACGACGCTGTCTTCTTGGAGGTGCACCGCAGCCAAGGCCTTGAGGCTATCGGTCGTGATGCTCTGGGTGTGGCCTTCATTGTCCAACCATTGGTCCAGAGGCACGCCCGTCTGCTCGGCCTCCATCAGCCCCTGACTCCAGTACCACCCACTTCGAACCAGCTCTTCTGCGTTTCGACGCCGCAGCTGGAGCTGAGTGGCTACCTCGGCCTCGGTGGGGCCATTGTCGCGCAGTGCCGTCAGCTCCTTGGACACCGCAGCGCGCATCTCATCGACCCGTGCGGGGTCGCAGGCGAACCAGATGGTGTTGACCCATCGCGGCGATGGCGTGCGTTCGAACGAGCCGGAGACGCCGGGAACATAGGTGCCTCCCAACTCTTCGCGCAGCGCCTCTCGGAGCCGCACCATCAGGACGCCCGATAGCGCATCGAGCTGAGCCCGACGCTCGGGCGCCATGTCAGGCAGTGGGTGGTGCAGGCGCATGATGACCCAACCTCGATCCAGGCCCTCCCGCTCGATGCGCTCTGTGACCACACCCTCCGGGTGAGTCAGGGTAGAATCTAGCGTTTCATCAGGTCCTTCCACCCCTTTTAGCGAGGCAATCCATCGCTCCACCAAGGGCCGCACCTTGTCCTTGGTGGTGTCTCCCACGATCACAAACGTCCAGTCGTGCACACTCGCGTACCGCGCCAGGAGCGCGTCTTTGGTCTGCTCGGCGGTCACCGCCTCAAGGTCAGCATTGGTGGGCATGGCATAGGCTGGATGGCCATTCCAATAGGCCTCCAACGCCGTCTGCTGCACCACATTATCTTGGACCCTGCGCTGCTGTTCCAGCGCCTGCACGATGTAGCGGCGGGCCCTGACGAGGGCGTCCGGATCAAAGCGGGACTGACTCAGACGCATCCACGGGAGCTGAAACAGGGCCTCGATCTCGTCCACACCGGCCTCACCGGTGAAGCCCTCGCTCATGGGACGCAGATAGCCCGCCACCGTGACGTCGCGGCCGGAGAGGATCTTGGCCACGATCACCGGCTCGTGATCGGCCATGCCACTCGATCGGGCGGTGGGCAAGGCCAGAAGTGCCGCATGGGGCGCCTCCAAGGCGGAGCCACCGGGCGAGTCCGCGAAGAGCAACACCCGATCGGGCTGCAGTTCGTGCCGCTTGAAGTACACCACCGCGCCGTTTTCCAGCGTCCAGCGCACCGCGTCGACCCCGTCCACTGCCTCTTCTGAGACGATGGACCCCGGCTCCGGGGGCGTGGTGACCAAAGGGAGGTCGACGTTGACGTCATAGAACTGGCCCGGCTCCCCCTCGAACGAAGATTCATAGGTTTGCAAGACTTCTTCTGGGGTTGGGCCTGACTCGCCATTCACCACCAGTTGCACAACACGATTGGACTCAGGCAGCAGGTGCGTGTGCAGCCATGCGTTGGCCTCTTGGACCGTCACCTCGTCGAGCAGCTCAATCGCCAACCGAGCCATCTTCTCGAAGTCGGGGGCTGGCTCATCGGTGAGGTAGTGCCGCACTAGCTCATCGGCGAGTTCAACCGAAGGGGTGGCCCCGCCGGCCGCCCGAGACGCGACCTGCTTTTGGTAGGTCTGCATCTGACGCCGCGACCGAACGAGCTCGGTGTCCGAGATGCCGTGGGTGCGAAGGCGGTCGATCTCAACCCCCAACGCAAACAAAGCGTCGAGGGCGCGATCGGGGCTTGGGGACACGGCAGAGACCGACCATGCCGACGCCTGCGGGGTGAGGCGACCCGCCCCCAAACTGGTGCGCACAACCGCACCTTCAGAGTCGCGGTTTAGCACTCGCAATCGATCTTCTACGGCGTCTTGCACCGTCAGCCCTACGAGCCACTCGCGATAGCCGCGCAGGGTCGACACCTCCACGTCGTAGATGTGGCTGGTGATGCTCACTTCCGTGGACGGCGCGTCTTTTCGAGCCAGCACGGTGGCCCGAGCCTTCTTGAACTCGGGAAGCAGCGGCCGGATCCGCTCCGGCGCAGCGCCTCGACTCGCGAGTCCGGAAAACTCCTTTTCAATCGTGGCTTTGACGCGCTCCGTATCCACGTCCCCCACCACGACCACACCCATCAGCTCCGGCCGGTACCAGTCATCGTAGAAGCGGCGCAGACCCTCGGCCGTGTACGAGCGGAGCGAGTCTTCCGTGCCGATGGGGGCCCGGTCGGCGTAGGGAGACCCCTCGAAGAGAGTGCCCATCGCGCTCGCCATCATCTCGGATTGGGCGCCCTGTCCGGACCGCCACTCCTCGATGATCACCCCTCGCTCGCGATCGGCCTCGACCTTGTCGAAGGTGACCTGACCCGCGAACTGCGCGAGCACTCCGATCGCCTTGTCCACGACCGCAGGATCGTCGGTGGGCACCTGGAGCGAGTACACCGTCTGATCCATGCCCGTGGACGCGTTGATGTGCACGCCAAACGGAATGCCTTGGCCTTCGAGCCAGCTCACCAGGCTGGTGCCGGGATAGTCCGCGGTGCCGTTAAAGGCCATATGCTCGACGATATGGGCGTATCCTCGTTGGTTCTCCGCCTCTAGCACGCTGCCAACGTCGACCGCCAACCTGAGCTGAACCCGACCCGGCGGCGTCGGGTTCGGTCGCACAAACCAGGATAATCCATTGTCCAGTGTGCCGGTCTGGATGTCGCTGGCCAAGGGCAGGGTCTGGTCAAGGTCGAACTGACTGTCGACCACGGGATCGCCGAACGGATTCTTGGGGCCCCGCCCCTTGGCGCACGAGGCCAACAAGAGCAGGCCCACCAGCACGCTACGCATCAAGACTCCGCTCTCGGAAAGGCCAGCTCCACCGCTTCGAGGACAGCATCGACGGGCACAGCCCCGCGTCCGGCGCCCAGCGGACGCGACAGGTCATCACTCACGGCCTCAACGGCCAGATAGGCAAGTGATACGCCGGCGATCGCCGCAACCGTCCACCACCCGGTCGTGGTGACCAGGCCCACCGGCAGCGTTGCGAGGAACACCGTAGTGAGCGCCGTGGAGGGCACCTCAACCGCCACCCCCGCGTGCAGGGCTTCGCATCGGCCGACCGCCGCCCACACCCGATCGAGGGGCGCGCTGGGGGCGCACTCGGTCAGCAGCGCGGACACGTCTCCACCCCCGTCCCGACCCCATCGGGCGCGCAAGAGTCGAGCGCCCGCCACCACATCGTCCAGTTGGCCGGATGGATGCTCATGATGTGCCAGCGCAACCAGAGCTGCGCCCACCTCGGTCACCGCATCGTTCGCCCGAGCGCGTCGGCCGGCCGCGAGCCATAGCCTCGACCCTGCCACGATCATCACCGCGAGGGCGCCGATCGCCCACGGCCACGGCCCCAAATCGAACCAGCTCCAGCCCGTCAGCCACCACAACAGCGTCACTACCAGCGCTGAAGCGACGGGTATCGCCAATGTCGGAGCCACTCGCTCCGCCAGCGTCGTCATGCCCTCGATCACATCCACAGCTCCTCCGCGCCTCGAAGACTAACGGGTCTCCCTCATGCCTTGGTGCCGCGGCACCGATTTCTGGGTCAGCACCGCGAGACCCATGCCCGACCACCTGCCTTGGAATCACCGCTCCACGCTTATCGCCCGCCTCGATGAGGCCAAGGAGCTGGTCTCTCTGCTGGTCGAGTCCGCGCCGATTGTCCTGTTCAGATGGGATCTGCAAACCAATGCCATGAACTGGTCCGGAGATGAAGAGACCGTGGAGAGCGCTGGGATCGGGCGCATCCACAACGGCCAAGACTGGCTCGACCGCGTGCACCCCGACGACGAAGGCGGAGTCCGAAAGGCACTGAGCCGTCACCTACGCGGCCGATCCGAACGGTTTGAGGCCAGTCATCGCTTGTGCCAGGCCGATGGCAGCTGGCGCTGGGTGGACGTGCGGGGCTCGGTTCACCGAGATGAACAAGGCCGACCCACCCACCTGCTCGGCGCTCTCTTCGACGATCACGCCCGGCGCAGCGCCGAAGACCAAGCCATGTGGAGCGCCACGCACGATGGCCTCACTGGCCTGCCCAATCGCCTCGCGCTGGTGGAGCATCTGACGACTGTGCTTCAGTCGACCACGGCAAACGCCGGACTCGTCCTGATCGATATCGCCCGATTCAGGACGGTTAACCGTGCACTTGGGCCGAAGGTCGGCGACGGACTGCTCTGCCAGGCGGCGGAGCGCATTCGAAGCGCCGGCGGAGAGAGCGCGTTCGCCGCCCGAGTGAACGGAGACCTCTTCGCCCTCGTCGTGCCGGCCGAGGGCGACACGACCCCACCGCTCGCCGAGCTCTCCCAGCAGCTCATCGACGTGCTGAAGGTGCCGCTGACCGCGGAAGGGCACAATATCGTCCTGGGCGCGTGCGTCGGGACGCTGTGGATGGATGGCCGCTGGACCGACGCCTCCGCCGCCATGCGAGATGCCGAACGGGCGCTGGCCAGGGCCAAAGCCACCGGTACCTCGGGGTGGGCCGCCTTCACCGACTCCGACACCGGCCACGCTGAGCGACTGACCATGGAAGCGCGGCTTCGTGACGCCCTGCGCCACGATCGCCTGAGCCTCGTCTACCAACCGATCGTGCAGTTGCCAGACCGGAGTATCGTCAGTTTTGAAGCCCTTATTCGGTGGACCGACCCGGTTTTAGGCTTCATCTCCCCCGCCGAGTTCATCCCTCTGGCCGAAGAGACGGGGCTGATCATTCCCGTGGGCGCTTGGGTTCTGGAGCAGGCCTGCGCCACGCTGCACCAGTGGCGTGGCCAACCCGAAGGCGCCCACCTTCGGATGAACATCAACCTCTCGCCCCTCCAGTTCGGCGAACTTGGCTTGGTCGACCGCATCGATGAGATCCTCAATCGATTCCCCCGTGCCCGTGGGTTCGTGAACATCGAGATCACCGAGACCGCCTTGCTCGCCCACCCAGAGCGACAGGCGCTGATGCTGGAGCGCCTGCGCGCGCTCGGATGCCAAATACACATTGATGACTTTGGAACTGGATACTCTTCACTATCAAACCTGGCCCACCTCCCTGTAGATGCGCTGAAGGTCGACCGGGAGTTCGTGATGAGGGCGGAGGAAGACCCCAGAAGCCTCGCCATCGTCCGAATGGTGGCTCGCATGGCGCAAGAGATGGGCCTGTCTCTGACCGCCGAGGGCATCGAGACTGAGGGTCAAGTGCAGCTGCTGAGCGCCCTGGGTCCCTGTCGTGGCCAGGGCTACCTCTTCGCCCGACCCCTATCCGAAGAAGCCGCTTTGGAATACCTGAGTGCGCCCACGACCGTGGTGAGAGAGTGGCTGCAGGCGGGGTAGGCGCGCCGGTGCCCACGTCGCATCGCGCTATGCCTGCCCCATGCCTGGCCCCATCCCCGCTCCCGTCGATCCTCCGCCGCTGCGGGTCGCGCATCCGCTACCCAGCCGCCGCTACGTACCGGGTGTGGGACCCCACCCCAAGCACGACCCCGATCCCCAGTGGGAACTTCCCGAAACCGCAGATCTCCACACCCTGTTGTGGCGTGGCATCGACCTCCTCGCCCATCGCTATCCATGGGAGGCTCATGAGACGTTGGAGCGTGCCTGGCTGGGCTATCGACCCACCGATCCTAGGCGGGCCACCTTGGCCATGGGCCTGATTAAGCTCGCCGCGTGCTGGATCCGCGTGCATACCGGCCACAAGGCAGCGGCAGCGCTTCTCTTTGAGGCGTCAACGCACCTGCTGGACTCCGCAGGTGAGCCCGCAATTCCCACCGAGTCCTTGCTCAGCCAGACCGCACGGTTCATGGGTGGAGGCCCCTGGCCTCAATGGCCGACCCCCACAGACGACTAAGCCGCCCGATAGGCCTGACTCGCTGCCAGGGTCTCGGCGAACGCGGCGCGCAGGTCGGGCACCAAGGCCAGGGCCTGTTCCAGCTCGCCATCGCGACCCGCACGCTCGATGCGACCGGCCACGTCCATCACCGCATCAGCGCCGACGTTGCCGCTGGCGCCTTTGATGGCGTGGGCCCGACGCACGACCGTGTCGACATTTCCGTCCTCTACGGCTTGCGACAGCTCCTCCACATCCATGGCGGCCGTCGATTCATACATCTGAAGGATCTCGGTCATCAGGCCACGATCTCCACCGAGAGCGGCGTCCAGACGAGACAGGTCCAATAGATTGGGAGCAGACATGAAGCCTCCGTTCACACATGCCCGGCCCATCGGCCCAAGCGGAGGCAACTTGAGTGACCCCACCCACACAAGACAAGCACGTGCCCACGCCAGTCGAAGCCGCTCAGGCTACCCTTCCATCATGAAGTCAGCTCTAGTGCTCCTGATCGCGATGATGCATGGCTGTGGTGGCGACTGCGCTCGGTCCGCTCAACCGCGGCTTACCGTGGGTGCCGGCGAGATCGCGTTCGAACCCTTGTCCGAGACAGACCCCAGTTATGAGCTGATTCACGGACCGCAGGGCGGATGGCACCTGCTCATCGGCCTCGATGCGGCGGGCCTGGACGCTCGCGGTGTGGTGGTCGCAGAGATGCAAGCCACGATCGATGGCGAGGTTGTGGCGCGCAACGAAGGCGCTTGGCTCACCTTCCGATGCAGCGAAGACACTCAGACGCTCCAGGCCTGGAACAGCTTCCTGATCTTCGACCCCGATCGGTTCGACAGCCCGTGCTCCTTGCACGACAAAGAAGTTGAGGTCACGGTGACGGTGCCGGACAGCAAGGGCGATCCGCTCACTGAGACGGTCACTGCCCGGATCGATGACCCACGCCACAACGAGTGCGAGGAGTAGCCGGCCCAAGCCGTTACATCCCCTTCCGAGCGCCTTGACCCCAAACGGGGAAGAAGACAGGTGCGGGGAGCGTCTATGGCTCCCACAGAGGTTGCCCATGACTCGCCACTTCATGCCCATCGTGCTCGTATGTGCCGCAATGGCCTCTCCGGCCTTGGCCGCAGAGACCGCGCTGGTCACCCTGGCCACCGGATCCGTGACCCAGGCCGATGGGACAACCCCAAGCGCCCCATTCGTCCTTAAATCAGGACAAACCATCACTTTAGGTGAGGGCGGCAGCGTGGTCGTGCTGGCGGAAGGCACGGCGACGCGCCTTCGAGGCCCCCGCACCGTGTCCATGACGGACCTTCATGCCCCGTCGGTGGGCACGCAGGGCCAGACGTCCGGCGCGGCGCTCACCCAGGTCCTGTCCCGCGACGTCTCGTTCGCCAAAGCCGGGGCCAGCCGAGGCGGCGCCCTGACCCTGACCCGGCCCATCGCCGGAGGCCAAGTCCAACACTTCGCCGGCGTGTCCTGGCGGTGCGAAGACTGCGGACCCCAGACCGTGAGCCTCACCCCGCTCATGGCCGACGATCCCATCTGGACCACCCAAGCGACGGACACCGCGGCCTATGACGGCGCAAGCCTCGCGCCGGGTCCCTACTTGGTGCGGGTCGGCGACGAGGAGTTCGCCATGACCATCGCCACCCAAGGCCAGAGCAAAGGCGTCAAGACCGCCGTGCAGCACGGCCTGTCCCTGCTCGGCGACAGCGAAGACGACGTCGCGCTGAAGCCCAGCGTCGTCGCGGGAATCTACTGGAGCGCCGGTCTAACGGCCGACGCGCTCTGGACCCTAGATGCAGCGGCGGCAGCGCACCCAGAGAGCACGGAAATCGTCGAGTTGCGGCGCGCCTACGAGCAGCGCCTAGGCCTCGTCAAGCCGTGAGCAGCGAGTCCGATGACAGCGCGCCGCCGGTGCGTCCGAGCGCCCCCGTCGGCACCCCGCCGCCCCTCCGGCCGCGCTCCATGGACGCGAGCATCCCCCTCGCACAGCGGGACCCGACGCCCAATCCGGCGCCGGCCGTCCTCCGCGGCACCCCGCCCCCGGCCCGTCCGACCAGCGCGCGCCTCACGCCGACGCCATCTCCGGCACCCCGGGCCTCGATGGACTCGGACGACCAGGTGGTCGACGACCTAGAGGCCCAATTCAACGCGACGCCTCCCCCCGCACCCCCACCTCCCCCGGAGGTGCAGGACACGGCAAAGCCGAAACGGTGGTTTGAGCGGTGGCTTATTGGGCCCGATCAACCCAAAGCCGGACAGACGTTCACCCGACTCTCTCGCCATCTCTCCTACGAAGTTGTGGTCACGACCGTCACGTTCCTCATGGCATCGATCCTATTATTCACCAGCTTCAATGGGGAAATGCGCGACCTCTACATCAAGGCTCGTGAGCTGATCGGTGCCTATCCCGCCGTCACCTCGGATGAGGTGGTCTTGGTGACGGTCGGCACCGAGGCGTTGTACCTCTGGAACCCCGAAGACCCGGCGCCCGAGGTGACCCCACGAGCCCTGCTCGGAGAGGTGGTAAGCATACTTGATAGTGCCGGTGCGAACGTCATTGTTCTTGACTTCCTGCTCCATGCTCCCGCGCCTGGAGACGAGCGGCTGGCCCAAGCGAGCACCGCCCACGGGGCGGTCATCGCCGCGGACCGCTTCGTCGTGACCGAGGCGGCCGTCGGCGCCCACTTCGCGCCCGGACCGGCGGCATCCCTGGGCGAAGCCATGGCCTCTGGCTTCGCCAACCTCGGCGAAGAAGCCCTGTGGACCTCGTCCGATGAGCGCCTCGTGCGCGGCACACAGCTGGTGCAGAGCGTCGACCGAGCCCGCCTGAGCGCGCCGTGGCCCGCCAGCGTCGGACAGGCGCAGGGGGCCTCGCAGATCACGCCACATATGGCCCTTCTCGCCGCATGGATGCACACGCACCCTGGCCGGGCATCGACCGATACGCTGCTGGCCCGACTCGCCGACGGGTGCACCCCCCGGCCGCTGTCGTGCAAGACCTCACTGGCCGACCTCGGCCTTCCGGGGGGCCCCGCATTGGAAGGGGCGTTTCCCATCAACTTTCGAGGCCCAGAGTCCGCCGATGGGCTGGCCACCGTACAGGCGGCACAGCTCCTGAGACTCGCCGCAGAGCCCGCCCTGTACCGGATGGCCGGAGTGGAAACGCCCGCGAAGATCCCCACCTGGCTCTCCAACGAGGTCAAGGGCAAGATCGTGGTCGTGGGGCGGGTCGATGGCCAAGCCGATGACCGCTTCGCCACCCCATACGGCTTCCCCCTGCCCACGCGGACCGACATGGATGGGGCGCGCATTCAAGCCCACGCCATCGACACCCTGCTGTCGGGTCGACACGTACAATCCGCGCCCCGATGGACCATGTGGACCCTCGCAGGGGTCGTACTGCTGGGCCTCGTACTGACCTCCACCCGACTTCGGGAGGACCTGCACACCGCCCTGGCTTTGGCCAGCGGCCTTGTGCTGGTCTTGATCGGCGCCATCATTTTTACTCTGACCGACGGCCTGGTGCTAGACCTCTCTGTTCCCCTTACCTCCTTGATTTTGGGCATCGTCGCGATTCGACTTCGCGGCTGGGCCATCGACTAGAGGTGTCTATGTTTCGCTCCTTCTTCCTGATGTTTTCGCTGCTCCTGCCCATTGCCGCCTCGGCGGCCGACGACCGGGTGGCGGTCCTCTACTTCGACAATCAGGGCAATGAGCAGCTCGAACCGCTCAAGGTCGGGCTGGCACAGATGCTGATCACCGACCTGCAAGGCACGCCCGACGTGACCGTGGTCGAGCGGCAGCGCGTGCAGCAGATCTTGGACGAGCTCGAGCTCGGACACAGCGGCATGGTGGACAAGAAGACCGCGGCCAAAGTCGGTAAGTTGCTAGGCGCCGAGTGGATCGTCATGGGTGGGTACTTCGAGCTCGCTGGCACCCTGCGAATCGACGCCCGCCTGGTCAAGGTCGAGACCGGCGAGATCGTGCACGCACACGGCGTCAACGGTACGGCCCCCGAGTTCCTCTCCCTCGAGAAGAGACTCGCCAACGAGCTCAAGGCTCACCTCGCGGGCAACCCATCCCCAGAGGCGAAAGAGGGCGGGGCCTCCGCCACCCGAGGCGGCGACGCAAACACCGCCTTGGTGCAGCACGATCCCGAAGCCGTAGAAGCGGCAGTCGCCTACTCCGAAGGCCTGATCTTCCTGGACGGCAAAGACAAAGTTCGCGCGCGGGAATCCTTCGAGAAGGCCGTAGCGAGCGACGATAACCTGGCTGCTGCGAAGGCTGAGCTGGCGGCGCTCGACCTGTGATGTGGTTCTTGCTCTGGTGCTGCTGGGCCGTCGCGGGCCCGGTCGACACGGGCGACGACGCCTTTGCCGACGGGGACTACCCCGCAGCCCTCATCGCGTGGGGCGACGCGCTCAAGCAAACGCGGGCGCAAAACGACCCCGACGCTGAACGCGAGATCTTGCTCAAGATGAGCGCCGCCTATCGGGAACTCGGACGGGTCGGCCTGGCGCTGAACGTGATCAACGAGGCCAGTCGGCTCGGCAAGGGCCCAGCCAAAGATGCGGCGATATACCTATCGTATGGCCGGATTTCTATGCACACCGGTGACACGAGGGCGACCTTGGAGGCGTTCCGGAAGTCCCTGGCGTTCTACAAAGAAGCCAAAGACCCTCAGGGGGCGGCGAACGCCGCGCTCAACCTGGGCGCCTTCTCCCTGCAGGTGGGGAATGTAGAGGATGCGAGCCACGCCCTCGACGCCGCGAGGACGATCTTTATCGCCCTCAAGGACCCGGCCGGCGAGGCGGACGCGACGGCAAACCTCGCCCTGAGCCACCGACGCCGGGGAGAGCTGCGCCTCGCCCGTGAGCAACTCGACGGGGTCTTGGCCCTGTACAAGAGCATCGGTGACGAAGCCGGCCAGGTCGACACCTTGATTAACCTCGCAGCCGTCGAGGCCGATCTCGCTCGCCCAGCGGCCGCACAGACGCACCTGGAGCAGGCGCTCGCCGCGGCCCAAGACCGCAAGGACTTGGCCCAGCAAGGATCGATTCATCAACTGCTAGGCGCCCTCGCTTGGCAGGCGGGCAACGCAAAACGCGCGGCCGCTCACCTGGAGTCCGCCGTCGCGGCCTTCACCCAGACCGGCCGCGGGGCCCAAGCCAGGCGCGTCCGGCTGGACCTCGACGCCGTGCAGCCCCTGTCGACCGACCAGCTCAACGCACTGCTGGCCGAGGCCAAGGCAAACCGCGACCCAAGACTCGAAGCGCAGGTGGTTCTGCGCCTGGCCCAGCAAGGGCTAAGGGCCGACCCGAGCACCGCAGATGACCGGGCAAAACAAGCCTACAAATCGGCCATCAAGCTGGAGCTTCCAGAGGTGCAATGGCAGGCCCTGGTCGTGCGCGGCTACGTCGCCCGAGACCAAAACAACGACGCGCGCGCCATAGAACTCCTGACGGCCGCCGTAGACGTGTTGGAGCTTCGCCGACGACTATTGCCCGCTGATGCGTCCACCTCGTTCATCGCCGACCACGACGGCGTCTACCAGGCCCTCGCTGACCTGCACCTCCGGGCGGGCGAGCCGCTCAAGGCCCTGGCGACCGCGGAGCGTCTCGCCCTGAGCACGCAGCCGGCCAACGCGCCGAAGCTGACGTCTATGGCCCAACAAGAGGCCGCGATCCAGCAGGCGATCGGCGACGAAGTCGTGGCCAAGGGCGAGACCATCCGCGCCATGGTGCTCCGCGACAACCTGGCCCGTCTCCGTGTCGAGTTCGCCGACACCGTGGACCGCCTGCGCACCGACGTCGGCGACCTCGACGCCCGGATCCGAGTCGCCCCTGAAGACCTAGAGGCGCTGCAGTCGGAGCTACCAGAAGGCGTGGCGGTGGTGCAGCCCATCATCCTGCAAGATCGCCTGGTCTTGCTGGTCTTCACCCGCAACAGCCTGCGCACCGTCGATGTACCTGTCGACGCCGCGACCCTCGACAAGACCGTGTCCAAGCTCACCCGCGCCCTGCGAGCCGGCCTCCGGGACCGCGCCGCCCTCGACCCCCTCGCCCAGACGCTCGGCGGATGGCTATGGACGCCCATCGCTGGCGATCTCGAGGGCGCATCCACGGTTGTGGTGTCCGCCGCCGGCTCCCTCAAACAGCTGCCATTCGGCCTGCTGCGCCACAACGACCGCTACCTGATGCAAGACGCCGCTGTCGCGTCCATCAGCCACGTGGGCAGCCTGCGAGGGGCGCCACAGGCCTTGCGGGTCGAGGGCCCAACGCTGTTGCTCGTGGGCAACCCAGACGGCACCCTTCCCGGCGCAGAAGCGGAGGTCCGCGCCATCTCAGGTGCGTTCCGAGGGTCCACGGTCCTGGTGGGAGAGCGCGCCACGCGCGAGGCCGTGCTCGAACAGCTCAAAGGCCGCACGACCCTGCACTTGGCCACCCATGGTCGCATCGACGCGGTGGAACCCAACCGCAGCTACCTGGTCCTCGCCGGAGACGACGCGGCCGGCCGCCTGAGCTACCGCGAGATTCCGGGCTTGGCACCCTATCTCTCCCATGCTCGGATCGTCGTGCTGTCCGCGTGTGAGTCAGGACGCCCCGTGCAAGCCCGCGGGGGCGACGGGGTGGTGAGCATCCAAGGCCTCGCAGCCCAATTCCGTCGGGCTGGCGTCGAGACCCTGGTGGCGAGCCTGTGGAAGGTCGACGACGAGGGCACAAAAGCCCTCATGCAAGCCTTCTATGCCGAGCTCGCAAAGGGCACCGACGCGGCGACGTCGATGGCCATGGCGCAGCGCAGCTTGCTCAAGAGTGAAGCCCACAACACCCCATGGGTGTGGGCGGCCTTCGTGGTGGCCGGAGACTGGCGCTAGCGCCACCTAGCCGGCACGGCCCGGTAGCTTTGCTCCAAGCAAGACAATCCACCGATCCACCGCAGCGTCGAGCAGGTCGTAGGCGATCTCAAAGTCCACCTGCTTGCCGAAGTACGGATCGGGAACGTCGCCACCCGCCGTAGCATCCAGGATCAACGCCACTTTCGCAGCACCCGCTTCGGAAGGGGCCCGCCGGCGAAGCGTATTGGCGACGCCCTGATCCATGGCCAGGATGTAGTCGAAGTATTCGAAGTCCCGCTTGGTCACCTGTCGGGCCGCTTTGGGCACCGGCGCCCCGTGTTGCTCCAGAACGATGCGAGCGCGCGTGTCCGGCGCCTCACCAATGTGCCAGCGCCCCGTCGCGGCGCTATCGACCTCAAATTGATCGCGGAGCCCCTGCTCGTCCATCTTCTTGCGAAAGACGCCCTCAGCAATGGGACTTCGGCAGATGTTGCCCGAACAGACAAAGAGGACCCGACTGACCACGGTGATCACGCACTCCAGCTTGGGCGTGGCAACATGCTACCCCAACGCTACGCACCCGTCCCGAATGGAGGACTCGATGGACGCTCACGCATCCACATGCCCCCGCTGCTCCAGTGATCAAATCATCCACGACGCCAAGGTGGAAGATCGCAGCCAACACGGCCGCCACAAGCTCGAAGTCTTGGTCGGATTCAACGACCCCGACGCGCTGCTGTTCACCGATCCCATCCGTGCCGAGCTCCGCGCCACCATCTGTGGCCAGTGCGGTCACGTGGGCCTATTCGTGCGCGAGCCCGAGCTACTCTGGGAGGCCTACACCCAAGCGCCGTCCCAAGTCCCGCCGGAATAAGGCGGGGTTCCGCAGACTGGGCGCCACACTCGCTAGCCGCCGACCAAGACCGTGGGCGCACCCAAGACAATCATGCCGCCATGGGCCGTGCTGTCCAGCATTCGGGCCTGGGGCATGCCGCCTGACATGACGGTGGCGGAGCCCTTGATGATGGTATCGGGCGGACCCACGCAGGTGCACATGTCGCCAATGCGCGCGGCCGGTAGCCCCGCGATGAGCACGGTCACTCCGCCCGGAGGCAGGATAGGTCCGCCCACATGGGGAACAACGCCGGTGACCATGGGGCACACGTGCATGTCTGTGATTCGCGCAGCCGGCATACCCATAGGGGCCTCCAAAAAAACAGAGCGATAGCCATATTAAGCGTAGCACGGACCGCCCACGCCCGCCCCGATCTGCCCGATCGGGCTACAGTCGCGCCGACGGAGGCCCATTGTTCCGAGGCTGGCTGGCGCTGCTCATCTCCATAAGCTTGCTTACAGGCTGTTTCTACCGTGCGGGAAACAAGCTGGCCGAAGGCCTGTTGGACGAGGCTCTTGGCGATACGCGCGACCGTTCCGCGGTCGACTCGATCGCAGAGGACACTCTTGAAAAGCAGCTAATGCGTAAGCTTGGCCAACAACTTGGCGAAGGTCTTGCATCCGGCGCAACCACCATCAGCGAGGAGCAGAAGAGGGAGCTCGAAGACACGATCGAGTCGATCATCGCCGTCGCCGCCGTGCGATCCGGCAAGGGTCTCCGGGAAGAGGTTGGGCCCGAGTTTCGGCAGATCGTCCGCCGCGACATCGTGCAGTCCTTCTCCGACGGCCTGCGCGGCGACCTGGGCGATAGCCTCGAAGAGACCGCGGACCGCGTCGTCACCCGCACCATCGCCTCCCTAGAGCGCGAGCTCGGCGAACAGTCGCTGCGGTTCACGCTCGCCGAAATCCTCCGAGACTCGGTCCACGACGCTGTAGAAGGGGGCACCCCCGCGAGCCCTGGCATCGGCGAAGTGCTCGAAGAGACGCTGACCAATAAGCTGCTCGACCCGTTCAGCGACAGCGTGGGTGGCGTCGCCGACCGCGTGGCCCTGCAGGTCAACGCCTCGGCCGAACGCACCGAGAACCTGCTCAAGACCATCATTGGCGGTCTCTTCGTTGTGCTCGGTGTGCTCGTCTTGCTCTACTTCGTGCGGGACCGACAAGCGCGACGGGCCCGCGAAAGCGTGGAACAGGCCCAGCAAGGCCTGCGTTCGGTCACCGCGGCCATCGATCAGCTCGACCCCGAGAGCCGTCGGCAGCTCATCGCCGAGCTTGGCGAGGTCAAGGCCCTGGTCGGCGATGACCCCGCGGAAAAGAAGCGCCGCCGGAGAAGTCAAAAGCCGCCTTCATCCACGGACGATGCGTGACCCCTCAAGAGAGAACCGCCGCGCTGCGCCGGGTCGCAGCCACCCTCGATCGCATCGACACGCCGGCGTATGAGGCAGACGGGCGCGACCCCCTTGAGCCCATCCTGGGGGGCGGAGATCCGAGCTGCCGCGTCGCGTTCTTCGGCCGAGATCCCGGCCGCGACGAAGTGCGCCACCAGCAGCCGTTCATCGGCAAAGGCGGCCAGCTCATCCGCAACGTCCTGCACTCGATCATCGAAGGAGAGCCCTGCCCAAACTTCAGGGCGAGCGAGCGGATCGGGCGCGTCGCCTTTTGGGCCAATACGGTGCCGTACAAGCCCATCGGAAACAAGGCGTGGTCCGTGTCCACGCGACGCGCCGTCCAGCCGGTCATCGCAGACCTACTCGTGCACGGGTGGCGAGGCTCCGACGTGATGTGCCTCGGACAGAACGCCTTCCTGTGGTTCGGGCTCAACGGGAGCCGCGAGGACCGGGCGCGCCTCAAAGACGCCTGGACCGCAGAGCCGAGGTTTGAAGCGGCACCCGCAGAGATCGACCTCACCGCCCCCGACGGGGCATCACGGCGGCTCCGGGTGTGGCCCGTGCCTCACCCCTCCCCCTTGAACGCCACGTGGCACAAGCGCTTTCCGAGCCTGCTGGCGCAACGTTTGGACCGCGTCGGGTTCGGACCCAACACATGGCGACTCGACGCGAACGATCGGGGAACATAGGGGACCAGATGCTGATCCTCCTGTCTCTGATCCCCGCCCTCGCCCAACAGGCCGCCGCCGACCAAGGCTGTGTGCCCATCGGCCTCTCCGACCTGGTTCAGGTCGAGGCTCCAGCGGTCATCGTATTAGGTGAATCCCAGGGCGAAACTGATGATTTACGCAGGGCTGCCCAGGTGGTGCGCGCCCTGCGGGATCGAGATCGGGTCACCCTCGCTCTGCAGGCCGTGCACGAAGACGAGACCCGAAACTTGGACGCCCTGAGCGCGGCCGTGCCCAACCTCGACAAGGTGGCCGAGGCGGTCGGGTGGCAGGAGCACTGGCCATGGCCCACCGAGGGGTATCGGCCTTTGCTGGCACTCGGTCTGGCAGATAGTCCCGGCGGCGTCGACCTGATCGCCATCGGCCCCAACGACGCGCCCGATGCCGACGCGCGCATCCCCGTTGTGCCTACGGGCTACCCGGAGCGACTCGGCGTGCTGTCCGGGGACACGCTCTCGCCGACCATGCGCACCCGACTCGCCCAAGCGCGAACCTGGGGCGACAGCCGGATGGCCGAACGGGCGCTCGGGGCCTGGGATGGCAAGGGCTATTTGGTCGTGGTGGCGGACCGAACCCGGGTGGCGGGCCGTGGTGGCGTCGACTGGCAACTGCGCCAGAGGACAGACAGCCCTGTTGTGGCCGCCATTCTCGACTGGTCAGACCAAGACTGCGTCGATGGCACCTGGCTGTGGAGCGCCCCGACGTTGCGGGCTTCTCTGCCGAGCTGGGTCGCGCCGAGTCCGAATCCAGAGAAGGCGAAGCCCTCCAACTAGACGATTAAACGTCTAGTTCTAGGCTTTGGCCATATTGGATCAGTGAACGCCACCGCTCGGGCCACAAAGACGGCAGGTCCTCTTCCCGTCCTAGGCGCAGGGAGCGAATCACCAAGCGCCGGGCTTCGACCACGTCGCCAGCGGCTTCGTGAACCCGCGCGAGCTCTGCGAGGGACAGGGCGAGCAGGTCTCGCACCTGATCATTGTCCTCTGCGGATTCAACAGCTTGTTCCAAAACTTCTCGTGCCTGGGGATAGGACTCCAAACGCACGAGCACGGTGCCGGCCGCCCAGCCCGCGCTCACGACGCCGCGCGTCGAGCCGTGGGACCTCTGGTGCCCGATGGCGCGAACATAGGCGGACACCGACTCTTCGCCTCGACCGAGGCCATCGAGGACCCCGCCCAGCTGCAACGCCAGCGCACCCGCCTGGTGAATGCGGCCGCTGGCCTCGGCTTCGCCAACCGCTCGCTCCAGCCACGTGGCTTGTTCCTCGGCCGGCGAGGACTCGGCGAGCAACATGCAGGCGTCGATGATCGACGCAGCATGTTCACGCTCGTCGGCCCAGCGCAGGTAGGCCCGCAGATCGGCCCGACCCTGGGCCATGGCCAGCCGAGCTTGGCTGCCGTGTAGACAGGCGTCAACGTCGATGGGTAGCTCGTCAAAACCCAGCTGGACCGCGCTCAAGTGAGCAGCAGCGCCATCGACATCCCGGCGCTTAATGAGGCAGCGTGCCGCCATCGCCCGGCCCATGATCTCGGTGGCGCGGTCGGAGCGTTCCTGCGCCAAAGAAACGAGCTCTTCAAACGCGGTGAGAGCCGCGCCAAGACGACCCTGTTCGAAGAGCGCCGTAGCGGTCTCTAGGCGGCTATTCAGCGTTGTGACCAGTGCTGGCAAGCGAACCTCGACGAACCGGTGAGGTCGCAGACTAACCGATGTGGTGACGGGTGTTAGGGCCTCGTGGTGGAGGCCAGGGTGCGTCTGATGACGAGCGTGGCGCTGATGTGGCTCAACTTGTGTGGCACGTCCGGTGGTCGGGTTGGCGAGGCCGTCGGCGAAGTCCATCAGGGCCAAGGCTGGTCGGTGCGGCTGCCACCGAACACCGCGCGAGCCGATGCGGGACCCGCCAAGGTCGTGGTAGAGCCGCAACGCATCGCCGTCGACGCGGGAGATTTCTCGCGATTCTTCGACATTCGTTGGACCGACGCGGAGCTCGACCTGTCCACGCCGCTGCGCACCATGGCGCTGACTGAGTGCGACCCCGCGGTGTGGGACAAGCCCGTCGTGACGGACACCACCTGGACCGCGAGTGCTCTGTGCACTCGCCAAGAGCGGTTTCAGTGGCTCATCGGGAGGGCGGAGAAGCACGGCGACAAGGCTCTGATCTTCTTCTACGTCGCAAACCGCGATTTCTTGGCGTACGAAGACGCTTGGGTGGACTTCGCCAACACGGCCGGAACGATCTCAAGCCAAGCCCAGCCGCCCGCCCTGCTCGACCCAGCCACCCTGCGGGCGGCGATTCGTGAGGGTGCAAAAGACGTTGGACCCAGCGCATCCCCGTTGCCGGGGGGCCGGGTCCTGAGCAGAGCCGTCGTTCCAAAGCTCACTGCCGTGTGGGACCAGCGCGCGTCGCTGCCCCCGCCACCGCAGCGCTTTACGAGCCCAGCCAACCCTCGATGAGCGAGTCGGAGAGCTGGGCCGGATGACCGCGCCAGACGATCTTTCCATCCTTGACCACGGCGGCCGCGGGCACACCCTGGACATTGTAGTAGCCGGGAATGTCGGCTCCGGTCTTGGCGATTGGGTAGGTGACCTTGCTCTCGGCGATGAACGTCTCGACTTCTTCGTCGGTCTTGCCGTTGTTGACCTGTGTGATGCCGATCAGGTTCAGACCCTTGCCTTTGTACTTGGCGTAGGTCTCTTCGAGCTTAGGCACCTCGCGCTTGCAGTGGGGGCACCAGACCTCCCAAAACACGAGCACCGTGGCCTTGCCATCGTCCATCCCGGCTTGACCGACAAACCACTTGTCCACCTTAAGCTCGGTGGCGGGCTTTCCGATCAGCTCGATTTCGGCCCGGATCTCTTTGACCGCGTTGACCGCGGGCGGCACATCCGTGAACTTTTCCAGCTCGGCGAGCTTGGCTTTCGCAGCGTCGTAGTCCCCACCTTGGAGCGCCGCCATTGTGGCTTGGTACGCCTCATATGCGGCCTTTTCACGGGCGGGGTCACGAGCGGGCGCCCCATCACCTGCCTCGGCGGGCGGCGCCTTCTTCACTTCTTCCGCGAGGGCGTCGGCGCGGGCGTTCAGCCCGTCGACCTTCATCTCCAGCTCACGAGCCGTCGTCAGGTCAAAGTTGGAGAAGTCGCCGGACTCGTCGCAGGCGGTCAGAGCGAAAAGGACCAGACCTAGGCTGGCGAAGCGGAACATGAGAGGCCTCCTGGCGGAACTCCCGGCGTATAACAGACACCTGACGAGTCGGGGGTCAACAACGGTCTCCGCCGAGGCACTCAGACGGCAGAACCGGGGCTAGACGGATACACCCAGCCCTCGCAGACCCCGAGGATACCGTGCGCCTAGCAGCCCCGACACTCATCGCCATCGCCAGCATCAGCACTCCTGCCATGGCGCAGGAGGTCGTGACCGAGCTGCCCGACGTGCAGCTGGAGCGCATTCCGCCGGAGTTCAGCTACGACTTCGGTCTGCAGTTGGGTGTAGCGGACATCACCTACTTCCGAGACGAAGTCCCGCCATGGGCCACCATGGGCGTGTTCGGGTCCTGGGGCTACCACCTTCGTGGCAATGATCGCTTGGGGCCGGGCCTCGCGGTGATGGTCGAGGGTCCTGTGCCTCTGCACTTCTCAGCCTCATTCGAGCCCACGTTTCGCTGGGACCGCATCATGGGCAAGCTCACCATTGGCGCAGCAGGCGGCCTGGCGGTCATGATCCACTCCAAGTCCACCGAGTTGGGTCCCGAAGTCAACGTCACCCCCGCCCCCCTTGTAGCCGCTCGGATCGGATACTCCGAGGGGTGGAGCCGCATCGGCCGCCGCCTATTTGTGGTGCTCGAACCTAAAATGCGCTTCATCAGCGGCGTACCCAACCCGGGCATCGCCCTCCAGGTCGGCAGCGGCACAGGCTACTAGCCCTCCGCCCCCGAACACCCAGCCAGTGCAGGTCCACCGTCATCGCGGTAGACTCTGGTCCCTTGGAGTGGGCTATGCGAAACGTTGTCCTCGTGGCGGTGCTGGCCGGTTGCGGTCCTGGCCTTCGCCCAATGACCCAATATCGAGATTCGCCGGCGGAAACGGACGCCCCGGCTGATACCGACACGGACACCGACACCGACACCGATACGGACACCGATACGGACACCGATACGGACACCGACACCGATACGGACACCGACACCGATACGGACACCGACACCGATGCCGACACGGACACCGACGTCACCCCCGACCGAGATGGCACCTACAATGGCTCGGTGGACATCGTGGTGGTGGCCGAAGATATCGGGGGCGTCAGAGACACCTGCCGGGGCACCATCGAGATCGTCGTGAACGCGACCGCGGATCCGCCCGTGATGGGCACGGCCAGCTGCGAATTCGGCGGCGGCCTCGCCCTGTTCTTGGACGGCACCTACACGGGCTCCCTCCAAGGCGACTTCTTGGACAGCGCCCGGGTGCAAGGCACGGTCACCATGGACGTACTCTTGCCCACCGCCGTGGAATGGAATGGGTTCTTCGCCAACTCTGGCCGCTTCTCGGGAGATGTGGAAGGCGTTTCGGGCGTGCCTCCACTGGGAATGACACTGGACGGTTCGTTCACCACATGGCCAGACTAGAAAAGGGCACGCCGCATCGAAGGCCCGTCGCCCCCCAGCACACACATCTTCTCGCCACATCTGGAGCCGCCATGCGCCTGTCCCTGCTGCTGCTGTGCACCGCCAGCCTGGGGTGCGCGCCCGAGGTCGAGCCCGAGAACCTGCTCGGATTCTGGGGCCGAATCGACGATGGCAACCACCGGGTCTGGGAGTTCGCAGAGCAGATCGACGCCACAGCACTTTCTGACGTTCGACCTGCCTTTCAGCGATACGAGTACCCCGTAGAGGAGACCGGAGTCGCCGTCGCGTCCGGGCGGTGGAACATATTCAGCGGGGAGCTGGTCCTCACCCCGGTTTGGTCGCTGCAAGAAGACGAGATCAACCGCACCCAAACGTTGATCGTCGACGACTTCAGCGAACGGGAAATCTCGCTCCTATTCCCCGGAGATGACGAGCCAATCGTCTTTGTCGCGTTGCAAGCCCTGCCCACCCCCATCGAGTGAAGCCGCGCCGGGCATCGATGGACATAACGGGCTACACGCGTGCTTCCTCCAAGGTTGTGCCCATGCGTTTACTCCCTGTTCTGTTGATGATGGCCGCTTGCGGCAATCCAGCGAAGCCGCTCCTCGAAGTCGAAGCGACGGCCCGGTGGACCCTGCCCACCCTGTCCGACGATGCCCACGTGATCTTCACCGATGGCGGCGTGCCGCACATCTACGCCAAGAACCGGCGAGATCTGGCCGTCGTCTGGGGCTTTCAGCTCGCTAGGGACCGATATTTCATCATGGATCTGTCGCGCCGCCTCGCGTTGGGCGAGCTGTCCGAGGTCCTGGGAGAAGACGCCCTCGAGGCCGACATGGAGTCCCGCGCCGAGGGAAACCGGGTCATCGCCGAGAACATGCTCACGCTCATTGAGACGCACCACCCCGACATTCTCGAGGTTGTGGACGGCTACGCCGAAGGCGTCAACGCCTATTTGGACGCCGTCAAAGCGGGCACGCTCCCGCCCCCGTCGGAGTACGACTTCGCAGCCGGCACCTTGAACGCCGACGATGCGCTCGACCTGATGACCCCGTTCGACCGCTTGGATGTCATCGCAGGCGCCGCCACGGTACTCGCCATGTCCGGCTTCGAAAGCGGCGACGTGGGTCGCGGCTACACCATCGACCGGCTCGACGACTGGTATCGGGACTTCGATCAGTCGGAGCTACGCCAAGCGGGCTTACGTCCTGACCTTTGGGACCGCGTCGAGCCCGTGTTCAACGTAGCGAGCGCCCCGGAATGGGATCCGATCGCGCACCCGCGGCAGACCATCGGTGTGCCCGGTATGGACCTTCCAGCCGTGCCATGGGAGCCGGTCGAGCGCATCCTCAAGCGCCGTGCACGGTGGGACCACATTCGTGGGCACGACTGGGAGCACGGATGGGGCTCCAACGCCTGGGCGGTGTCCGCGGAAGGCTCCGCGACCGGCAACGCCCTGCTGGCCGGAGACGGCCACCTCGCGCTCACCATTCCGCCTCTGTTCTACCAGATCGGACTCAACACGGAACTTCTGTCTAAAGGTAAGGATGAACTTGCTTTTACAGGTATGGCGATCCCAGGTGTGCCTGTCCCCGGGCCTGGGACCAATGGCGACGTTTCTTGGGGTCAAATCGCCTTCTTTGGCGACGTGACCGACTGGTACCGAGAGGAGATCCAGCTCGACGACAAGGGTGTGCCCAAGGCCGCTCGGTTCCGCGGCGAGTGGGTGCCTCTGGTGGCGGTGCAAGAGACGGCCAACATCCGAGAAGTGCCTCTGCTCAACAGCGAAGGCGGCACGATCACGTGGACGCGATGGACCACCGCAGATGGCAAGTGGATCGCCGATATCGAGGGACGTCGCCTCTCCGATGGGGAGCCGGGCGACGGCGAGTCGGCGGTGTGGATGGGCGGCGACCAGATCGTGCCTAGCGATACAGACGGCGACAACGTCATCACGGGGATTAGCTTCGACTACACCCCACTCGAAGGCAGCCCCGCCGTCGTTGGGCTCTGGGGCTTCGCCGACGCCACCACCGTCGACGAGTTCCGCGATTCCACCAAAGATCTGGTGGGCAATGCTGCGGGGCTCATCGCCGCAGATAGCCAAGGCGACATTCTCTACACCGGCTTCCAAGCCGTACCTTGCCGCACTCAGCTGGAAAGGAATCCCGACGGCAGCTGGGCTGAGGGGTCCGATCCCCGGCTCTTGCTCGACGGCACCCGGCACGGCGGCTTCAAGGTGCCGCTCACCGCCGATGGCCACGTGGACCTGAGCGCCCCCCTCGATGACCCTGGCTGCCTCGTTCCGTTCGATGGCTACCCCTGGTCGAAGAACCCCGCGCAGCAGTTCCTGGTGGCGGCGAACAACGATCCCGGCGGCCAGACGTTCGACAATGACCTTCACAACGATGGCTGGTACGTGGGCGGCCCCTGGCTTGAGGGCTACCGAGCCGACACGATCTCACGCGAGCTTACCGCCCAAATCGCCGATGGCGGCGCCACAATCCAAGGCATGCAAGACCTTCAGGCCAACCACGACAGTCGCCTAGGCGAGCAGTTCTGGCCGCCCCTGCTCGAGGCCTTGGACCGAGCCGAGACCATCAGCAGCACCGATGGGCCCAGAACCCCAACGGAGCAGCGCCTGGCCGATCTGTGGGACGCGGACGCCGACCGGCTCACCGAGGTGCGAGATCGGCTGACCGGCTGGTCAGACCGGGGCTTCCAAGCACGTTCCGGAGTCGAGACGTTCTACAATGACGTCCAGGGCGACGACCTGGACGACAGCGTCGCGACCATGATCTTCAACGCGTGGTACGGCCGATTCCTCCGTAGCGTCATCGACGATGAGCAGATCCCATCCGGCACCTTCGCCCCCACCGGAGACTCGGGTCGCCAGCGCGTGATCAAGCGCTTCCTCCTTGAAGGCCGAGGCGCGGACAATCCGGCGGGCCTCGCCTCTTTTAACGAAGAGACCGGTGAGTCGATCTACTTCGACATCGACGGCACCGAGGTCGTCGAGACGTCCGACGAGCTCATGATCGCGGCCGTCACAGGCGCCCTCGACTTCCTGGAGAGTCCCGCTACCGGACCCGGAGAGGGCGGATTCGGCACCCCAGAGATGGACAAGTGGCTCTGGGGCCTTCGCCACATGGTGCGATTCGAGAGCGTGATCGCCGAGTTCTTGGGCGACGATCCCACCTTCGCCTCTCTGGCCGAGGGCTTCTCCATCACGCCGAAGCGCGTCGCTGTCGCCGAAGGTCTGGCACCCAACGACCCTCGACGGAACCTGCCTGGATTCCCGCGGCACGGCGATCACCTCAACGTCGACGCCGGCAACTCCGGCACGAATGGTCAGCGGTTCACGTATGGCGCTGGGCCGGTTTTCCGGTTCGTCGTGGAGATGAACCCTGAACAAAACCAAGGTGAGAACGTACTTCCTGGTGGAAACTCCGGCATCGCCGACTCCGAGAACTTCGATGACCAGGCCAAGCTCTGGCTCGGGAACCAGGCGCTGCCACTGCACACCAGCGTCGAGGACGTGGTGGGCAACGCCGTCACTCGCGAAGCCTTCGTGCCGAAGTAGGCGAACTAGCGACCTTGGGCCGTCAGGACCGCTTGGGCCTTGGCGGTCTCCAGCCGCGCTTCCGCGGTCTTTACGGCCTCGGCCGCTTCGGCCAGCGCTCCGTCGAATCGCACCATCTCAGCCCAGCCGCCAGCGTCGGACACGGCCTGGGCCACCACCTGCTCTCGACGCGCTTGCGCCCAGCTCACCTTGGCCTCACACAGGTCCACGTTGGCTTGAGCCAGGTCTCGATCCGAGGTGGCCTTGGCGTGCCGCCGTCCCGCATCCGACAGATCGGACAGCGCCGTGGCCTTGTTCGCCGCTGCCGCCTTGGAGCGGGCCGGGTCCTTGGCCTTTCGGGCCGCCTTATGCGCTTTTGCCGCCTGCTTTTCCATATCCTTGGCGCGACCGAGTGCCGCGTCCGCCCGATCGAGCTCCGCATTGGCGGCAGTGGCAGTCCGCTCCGCGTCGGCCAGCGCCTCCTTCGCCGTCTGCACGGCCTCATCATACGGAGCCCACTGACCGCGCCAGGCCTCGGGCACCATCGTGATCTGATCGCGAGGCACCGTTGGAGCGGCGATCGCGGGAAGGGCGATGAGAAGTGTCAGGACGCAGATTCCGCGCATGGTGCCTCCAGGTGTAGGCTGGCCCCGTGAGCCGTGCCCGACCCTATCAGCGTCCTGTCCTGACCGCCCTGCTGGGCGTTGTTGGACTGGTCGTCTCCAGCATCGTCATCTACGGCGTGCTGTGGGGCGTGGAGTTTGGCGCTCAGGCCGGCCCCTCCAACCCGTGGATCCTGTTCGGACTTCCCGGCACCGCCGACACCGTCGCCGGCTTGGGCGAAGTGACCGTGGCCGTGCTCGGCATCGCGATCACCGTCGTGGCCATTATCGTCGAGCTGGCCGCCGCTCGGTACACACCGCGGATCACCGAGCTCTTCCTCCGAGATCCCATCAATGTGATGGTGCTGGGCTTTTTCACGGTCACCTCCACCCTGGTGCTCGCGACGGCCATGAGCCTGTACGGTCCCACCTACCCCTCACTCATGGTGGTGGCCGCCACCGGCGCCATGCTGCTGAGCGTCGCCACTGTGGTGCCCTACTTCCTCTACGTTTTTCACTTCCTTACCCCTCAATCCGTCATCTCTCGCATTCAGCGTAGAGCCGAGGCGGGCCTGCGAATGGCCGCCAGGGGCGATCGACGCGTCGACGCGGGCCGCAGAGAGCTCACCAAGAGCGTTGAACAACTCGGAGACATCGCCCTCAACAGCGTCGTCAAGAAAGACAAGGCCATCGCCATCGCGGCGCTCAACGCGCTGACAGACGTGGCAGTCGCATCCATCGAGGCCCGCGAGCGCATGCCTGTCCGGTGGTTCGACGCGGAGCCACTCGCCTCGACCGACCAAGACTTCGTCAGCTTCCACCCCAGTATCGTCGCCCAGCTCAGCGAGAGGCGGACCTGGGTCGAGATGAAGGTTTTCCGCCAGTTTCAAGGGGTGTTGGCCGAATCGCTCCACGACCTGCAAGACGTGGCGCACATCGTCGCCATCCACACGCGAAAACTGGCTCTGCTTGGCAGTGGAATCCAAAACGTGGAGGCCACCCGCCTGAGCCTGCGATTAATGCATACCTATCTACGTAATGCCATCAATGGGAAAGACGTTCGTACCGCCTACAATGTGTTCAACGAGTACCGAACTCTGGCCGAAGGATTGCTGGGAGGACCCCATGAAGGCCTCGTTCCAGAGATGGCCGACCGAGCGCGCTTCTATGGTCAGCTCGCGTTCTCTCGGAGCCTGGCCTTCATCCAAGAGACCGCGGCTTACGACCTGTGCGGCTTGCTACAAGCGGCCTACGACCAAGAGTCCTCCTGCCACGACGCGCTGCTAGAGATCTTCCTACAGGTCGACCGAGAGCCAGATGGCGGCGAACATCAGGAGGCGAGCTTGCGGGGCGTCCGCAAAGCCCAGACCAAGCTCGCTGCCTTCTACCTATATCGCGGAAATACCGCCTTAGCCCAGCGTATTTTCCATGATATGCAGGATGAAAAGCCCGAGCGACTCCTGTCGATCCGAGCCGAGCTGGAGGCCATCACCGAACCCGAGTTCTGGGAGGTGAGCGACCGAGGTGTGGACTTTGACTGGCTACCAGCATCACAGCGCGCTGAACTCGCCACGTTCTTCGGGTGGTTTGACGGGCGAGCGGGCAAGGGCTGAGGTCGCCTAGGTCAGCCTCTTCACCATGGCTTGATGCACAATGTCTGCCTCTACGAACTCGTCGCCAACTGGCTTGTAGCCCAACTCTAGGTAGAACTGCACCACTTCCTTTTGGGCGTTGAGCTTGAGGTCCAACCACCCACGACGGGCTGCCTCGGCCTCGATGCAGCCCATGACGGTCCGACCGAGCCCCAAGCCCCGGTGCGTCTCCAACACCGCCACGCGTTCCACCTTGGCGACGGAACCCACACGGCGCAGCCTGGCTGTGCCCACAGCGACGCCCTCCACCCGAACGAGTGCGTGCACACACTGCTCATCGAGCCCGTCCACCTCCAGGGACTCAGGCACGTCTTGCCCATCAATGAACACCTGCCGGCGGATTTGCCAGCAATCGGGCAAGAACTCCGCACCCACAATGCCCACCGTGTATGCATCCGCCACGAGCGCCTCCTCGGCCGCCCCGTAGTCGCGGAGCGGTATGGGGTACAACAGCGATCCGCGTCATCGCCCCGGAGTCCCAGCATGATGATGAGCACCAAGGGTAGCGTTTGGACCCTGATCAAGTGGCAACGGTCCAAGGTCATCTTGTACGCAGCAGCCGCGGGCGTGCCCGCAGGCGTTCACGTGGCTCTGGGCTGGGATTGGGCCGTCATTCCGATCATCCCACTGTCCATCGTGGGCGCCGCCATCGGCATCTTCGTCTCGTTCCGAACCAACTCCGCCTACGACCGGTGGTGGGAGGGGCGAAAGCTGTGGGGCCGACTCATCAATAGCAGCCGAATGTTCGCGACCCAAGCCACCACCTACCTGGACCTTGAGCAACCGGAGCTCGCCAGCGCCTCTCGGCGATTGGTGATCCGCCAGACCGCATACGTGCACGTGCTGCGATGCCTGCTGCGCAAGCAGGATCCCATGAAAGATGGAGAAATAGCTCGAATTTGGGCCGACTCTGATGTGGCCGACTTGGTGGGCCGCAGCAATATGACCCACGCGCTGCTCCAGCAGCACCAGACCGAGCTGGTGGCGCTGCACAAGGCCGGACACATCGACGCCCTCCAGCTCCAGTCTTTCGACCGCACCATCGCAGCCCTTCTTGATATTCAAGGTGGCTGCGAGCGAATCAAGAAAACACCCCTCCCAAGAGGCTATGGCTTCATCGCCGAACAGCTCGTTCGCTACTTCAGCGTGCTGCTCCCGTGGGCGATCGTGCCGGAACTGGGACTTCTGGTCATTCCCGCCAACATCTTGGTTTGCCTGTCCTTCGAGCTCATCTCCGAGGCGGGTCGAGTGCTCGAAGACCCGTTCAGTCTCTTCTTCAACGGGCTTCCACTCAACGCAATGAGCCGGACCATCGAAGTGAATCTACGGGAGGTCTTGGGGGAGACCGAGCTGCCACCGTTACTCAAACCGAACCAGCAAGGCATCTTGATGTGAGCCCGGTCACGATCCCCCCGGCGCTCCGGGTCTTACGTTCTGCACAAGGAGGCCCCGATGTTTGGCCTGTTCAAGACCGACCCCACCAAAGCCCTCAAGAAGAAGTACTTGGCCACTATGGAGAAGGCGCGCGATGTGCAGCGCAGCGGCGACGTGGTCGCAGCAGCCAAGCTCTACGCGGCGGCCGAGGAGATGCAGAAGGAGCTCGAACAAGCCGAGGCCCAGACCCCGTGATCGCCTCGCCGGCTGTACGATGGGCCCGCAACCCTAGGTCCGCCCATGCTTCGTACGCCCCTGCTCCTGCTCGCCGCCCTCACTGTCGTCAGCCCCGCCTGTAAAAAAGAGGCTACCAAACCTACGTCTACGGCGCGTGCAAGCATCAGCGCCAAGTCCGCCGCGCCACTGGTCAGCCTGCTCTCGGCCCGTCATCGGGACGACCTTCCCGACCGCAATACCCTCGATCAACATGCCGACGCCCATGCCACGCTGATGTGGATCATCGAGAGTGACAATCGGGGCATCGTCAAGAATCGCGCGATGCAATTGCTGGGTGCGTACCCCGACCGAGTCGCCGAGCACGCCACCATGCTCGACACCTACAGCGCCACAACCGCACCCCACCCCTTCATCCGCACCGCGGCCCTGCGCGCCTGGTCTCAACACCCCGTCGCCGACCGGCAGGCGCGGGTGGGCCTGTTCGAGGCGGCATCTATCGACCCCGACCCGAGGGTCAAAGCGGCGGGACGAGCAGCCATGGTCGGGCTGACAGCCACCACGAAGCTAGAATAGGCGCTCAAACCTGGTAATAGCTTCGATCTCCAACGTCATGGCCCAGGGGCATGGTCGCTTTTCGCACAGCGAGCCAGCCCACGACCACCGCGGCCGGCCCCCAACACAACACGATGGCCAGCGGGGAATCGGCCAGCACGGCAAACACGCCGGCTCCCAGGAAGATCGGGGAGATCCGTAGCCCCGGAATGCGGAAGCAAAACCACTCCTTCACCGCCAGCGCTGACAGGCTCACCAAGGTGAAGCCCACACCCGCAGATTGCAGGATCAACGCGATGGTCCACTCGGCGGGCAGGGCGAGTCCAAGGGCCAGAATCGCGAGTCCCAAGGGCGAGACTCCCGCGATCAGCCACCGGAACTTCTTGTCGTACAAGTGCACGCAGGCCGCCGATAGGGCCACCGAGGCCACGACGGCGCACAGCCCCACCAAACGCAGCCAATAGGGGGGAAATACCTCGAACATCCGAAGCGCACTGAGGCAGACGAACGCGCCAAGGCTGAGCGAGGATAGCCCCAAGCCGAGCCGGTACAGCCGCACGGTCAAGCGGTCGAATCCATCGAGTTCAGGCTGGTGTTCGGGGTTGGCCACGGCGGTCGACTAGCCCGCTACCCACCCTGCAAGCTCGCGACCTGCGTCGCGGTCCGGCAAGAAGGCGAGCCAGCTCCGGCCGTCATCGCCCACGATCACGACGCCATGTAGGTCCTTGGCCCGGCTTAAGGTCCGCAGCACATCCTCCGCCGAGTGCGCGATGGGCGCCCCCACGTTCAACGAGGTGTTCACCAAGCATGCGATGCCCGTGTGGGCCTTGATGTGGGAAAGCGTGGCCCCAAGGAGAGGATCGACGTGGGGATCGACCACCTGAACACGGGAGCTGCCGTCCACGTGAACCACCGCGGGGAGCGCCTGCGCAGCGCCGGGCCGGGCCCGGGCGCACCGCACCATCCATCGCCAAGCCGACCACGGATCATGGCCTTCCATCGGAACTATTTCAAAGAATCGCTGAGCGTCCTCGGCGAGCATCATGGGCGCCAACGGCCTCACCGCCTCCCGGCGCTTCACATGCTGATTGATCCGCTCTAGGGCATCGTCTCGCGTGGGATCGGCCAGAATGCTGCGGTGTCCAAGAGCGCGGGGCCCCGTCTCGGCTTGCCCCTGCGCGAGCCCCACCACCGCCCCTGCGTAGAGCCATCCCGCCAGCCGTTCAGGCAGCTCAGACGTTGGGATTTCCACAACCGAACCGTGAAAACCGAGCAGCGCATGCTCGATGCCCGTCGAGGTCAGGCCACCGCCGCCCACGAAGGCATGGCGAAGGGGCTGCACCGTGGTGATCCATCCCATGTGTTGGCCCAAGCGCAGCGCCGCACCCGCCGCCACCCCATTGTCTCCGGGCATGGGGGGCGTCCACAGCTGCAGATGTGGACAGGCCTCTCCGATCCTCAGCGCAGCGACAGCGTTGAGAGCGGTGCCTCCCGTCCACACCACCCGGCGAACCCCAGTCCGACGCACCCAGTGGTCGAGCACGTGACGGACCGCGTCCTCGAACACGAGCTGGATCGCGGCTGCCCGGTCTAGACGCTGCTGGGTGAGCTCGGGTACCTCAAGGTTGTGGGGGTCCAACACGGCGTTTGGATCCCAGAGCTTGGAGGTAGAAATCGGTTCTCCAAGCACCTTACGGAGCGGCACACCATAGGGTCTGCGGGGCGTCAGGTGCCACTGAATCCACTGCCGGTCGAGCCCGACCGACCCATCGTCTCCCAAGATTAGCATCGCCCGAAGCTCTTGATAGATAGCGTTCCGAGCCCGATCACACTCGCCCCAGGCCGCCGCTCCCATCAGGCGTCCCTCGCTGGCCAACGGGGTCCAGCCGCCTTGGGTCGAAGACAGCCACTGGTACATCAGCCCTAGGGAATCGAAGACGCTGTCGTGCTGGTAGACGAGCGCCAGATCTCCCTGTGCGGCCAAGTAGACCGACAGCGCCCCCCGGTCTCCCATCCCGTCGATCACCAGCACCAGCGTCGGCTCTTCGTCCTGCCCCCAAGGCGAGAGCAACCATGATCCCCAGGCATGGGCATCGTGGTGAGCTACCACCGCCACGCCCTGCACGTGTGACCCAATGTGCCGTCGAACGCACCGAGGCAGGCCCCGGGCAGCAGGCACGTCCACGGTGCCTTGAGCCCGAAGCAGGCCAAGGCTTCGCGGGAGCTCGGCCCCGACCTCACCCACCCACGTCTCGACAAAGGCCGCGAAGTCCCACCCACACGCCGCAGCGACGATCTGCTCGGGGCTGCCCCCTTGAGAATGAACGAGCGATAGCGCAGCTTGGAGTGAATGAACGGGGAGTCCGCATTCGTGCTTCGTCCGACTCCACCGCTCTTCTTCAGCGTTGAGCACCAGGCGGGCCTCGCCAGCCCTCACCTGCACGAGGGCGGCACCGGCGTCGTGACTCCCGCCGTTCACGCCCAAGATCCAGACGGTCTCACCCGACGGAACCGGCATTTGAGGAATCGAATCGAGGGGTCGATAGCCCTCCCACTGCGCCCACCGCCGCAGCAGAGAACCCAGCACTACAGCTCCACCACAAGGTCTGAGGGACTCACCGGAGACGGCCGGCTCGGGTCCCGCAGCCGACGCTCGATATGCGGGCGAAGCAGGTCTACCGGAGACATGGCATACGCGGGAGCCCCCTCTCGGCGGGCGGAGGCGACCTGCTCCAAGACTCGGCGATCTTGCTCGACCGTGCGGCGTAGGAACGGGCCGATGAGCGCACGGGCCGCCCAAGGGGGCACCCAACCGGGAGGGGCGCCCGCCACCACCGCCGTGACAGCGACGCCCGCTTCGGTCGGAACGAAGGACGCCGTGATCGTCATTCTCTCGACGCCGCGGGCGTCACGATAGCCAAGCTGAGCTAGACCAGGCCACAGATAGCGGCCATAAGACTCCACAATGTCCGCACCGAACCAGCGGGCGATGCGCCCCGACTGCTGAGCCTCCGAATAGACCGCCTCCACACCGCCCTCGATCGACTGGACCCGCACTGGAACGGAGCGACGAGCCCCATCGGTGCGCACCAGGCCCGAGTGGATGAAGTGCGTATGCATGGGATCCAAGAAGTTCTCGATGGCATCCACCGGATCGCATTGTACGAAAAACGACCAATTTAAGCACACAATACCCGGCCCAGACGAGCGCGTCTGCACGGGCGGCACCGCCCCCGGCGGCTCGCCCACACCGATCCACACGAGGCCCTCGGCTTCGACGCAGGGCACAGGCGTCAGCCGGCGAGCTGGCGTGTCACAGGAGCCACCCATGAGCCCTGGAATATCGGTACAGGCACCAGAATCATCGAACCTCCACCCGTGGTACCCACAGCGGATCTGGCCCCCCACCACCGAGCCCCCGGACAAGGCCGCGTGCCGATGGGGGCACCGGTCCACGAACGCAACCACGCCGCTGTCCCCGCGAAACAGCACGACCGCTAGGTCGAAGAGCACCACGGCTACAGGCGACGAGACCGCCCCACAGTGAGCGACGGCATACCAAGCATTTCGGGGCATCAGGACCATGGCCGCCTAGGCTAGCAGCTCGTCGAGCGAGGCCACCACATGATCGCAGTGGGGCGCCCATTCCGCTGGGCTCGGTCCGTGCCGCTCCACCAGAACAGAGGCGGCCCCCGCCCTCTTGCCGGCCATCACATCAAAGACCCAGTCGCCGACCATGACCGTGTCCGATGGCCCGCGCCCCGCACGGCGCATCAGCAGCTGTACGCCGTCGGGCTCCGGCTTCGCGGCTGCACAATCTCGCCCCAGCACCAGCGCCTCATCGGGAAAGTAGGCATCGAGGCCCGCCGCTGCGAGCGTGATCGTCGCCCCAGGCTTCGTATTGCGGGTGAGCACCGCAAGAGTTGCGCCCCGAACGCGAAGCGCATCGAGCAGGCGGACCGCGTCCGCCTGGGCCGTCGCCATCGCAGCGATGTGGTCTTCCCAGTCCCGAATCGCCTGAAGGACCTCGGACCGGCGCGGTTCGGGCAGCGCTAGCGTACCGGCGAGAACATCCTTGTCGTCTGGAAGACCATGATCTGCTTTAAACCCGGCGAAATCATGAGCCGGAACGGTGAGGGTTCCGTCCATGTCAAACACCCACAACGACCGTTCCAGCAATGTCATGTACCGACCTCCGCCGCCAACCCCTACCCGCCCGGCCGCTAAGCGACCGGGCCCGATGTCCAGAACCTGTAGAACGTGGTGTGAACCTCACGCCAGCACTCCCCAATCGGCTCCGGACAGGGCAACGTGTGCCCCGTGAACATCCAGACCACAAAATATGAGCTGCTCGAAATCCCGTCGAAGGGTGGGTTCGGAGTCGTCTGCATCGCAAAAGACACTGCGGACGAGGTTTTTGCGATCAAGGTCCTCTCTCTGGACCGGGCGAGCCAGAAGGGGCTGCTTGAGCGTGCGCGCGACGAAGCCCGTATGTTATCCAGGTTAAATCACGACAATCTGGTTCGCGTCCAACCCACCTTGGAGGTCAACGGACGCCAGGCCGTCGTGATGGAGTACGTGCGTGGCGCCAACGCCGACGAGCTTCTCAGGGACCAAACCACCCTGCCCATCCCGGTTGCCATCGCCATGGTCCGCGACGCGGCCCTCGGACTGGAAGCCGCATGGAGCAGCGTCACCGGCTCCGACAATCACCCCATGCGAGTCATCCACCGCGACCTCAAGCCCGACAATGTGATGCTCTCCGTGGACGGCGTCGTCAAAGTCGTCGACTTTGGGATGGCCAAAGCATCGTTTGGCGACCGAGAGACCCAGTCCACGGCCTTCGTACCTGGCTCACGAGGGTACATCTCTCCCGAGCGGTACGACGGCCTCGACACGCCCAAAGGCGACGTCTACGCCCTCGGACTGACGCTCGTGCAGCTCCTCTCGGGCCACAAGCCGGTGGTGAGCCTACGGTTCGACAAGCATGACGAAGACGTCAAACGTGCCATCGAACACGCCGACCTCCAAGCCGCGGGCGCGGCACAAGCCGACCTGAGAGCCCTGCTTCGGCTGATGTGCGCCTACTCGCAGGACGAGCGCCCATGGATGAATGACGCGGCAGAGCAGCTCAGCGCCCTGCTGGCCCAGTTGGGTGGGGCCGACCTTCCCGCCTTCGCGACCAAGGTGGTGGTGCCCATCTACGCCGGCCGCACCCGGATGAGCCCGCAGGAGCACCCGCGATACCCAGAGGTGCGGTTTCTTGAGGGCGATGGCGTCACGAGGGGCCCCCTCGATCTGAGCGCCGAAGTCCGACGTCTCGCCAGCAGCCCAGAGCTGCCCGGACGCGCCAGGGAGCTCGCCGCGATGCTCGCCGCGCACCCACAAACCGATGTCCGCCCCCTCTTGATCCTGCTGGACAACGCCGCCAGCCCCGGGTGGGCGTTCTGGCGAAAGGCCCCGCCCATCGAACGCGTGGTCGCAGCCCTCACGGCGCTTGCGCCCATCAAGGATCGAGGCGTTCTCGACCGGTGTCGCCGCCTCGTCAAGCATCCCGATCCGTCCGTGGCCCGACGCGCCAAGGCCTTGCTTGAGGCCTCCGTCGCGTAAGGGGTCGGCGCCAGTGAGATACCCTGCGGGCCATGCATCCGCCGTTTCGCCACGCTCCCACGCCCTCCGACCGCCTTCCCACCCAGGTCGACGTCGCCATCGTCGGCGGGGGCCTCTCCGGTCTCTCGGCGGCCATCCGGCTCGCCACTGAAGGCGTGCGCGTCGCGGTGGTTGAGAGCCGCATCGCGTGCGGACGGGGCAGCGGCGGTCGGGACCCGGGGGTCCTGACCGGGGGACTACCGGAGCACCCCTGGCGGCTCATCCACAGTATCGGCGCGGAACGGACCGCCGAAATTTATGCAATCTCCCAACGTAATCGCGAGATCATCGCAAGGTTCGTCGAGCTGGGTCCTCCGCCCCTACACCTGGCCATCGATGCCCGCGAGGTGGATGAAATCGCCAAGTCGGCCGTCGCACTCCAGGGGATCGGCCTCAAGGTCACCGAGCTGGACGCGCCCACGGCGACCGACCGAAGCGCCGGGCGGGCGTTCACCGCCGGTATGCACGTGCAGGGCGAATCCAGCGTGGACGTGGAGGCGCTCTGCGTAGCCATGGTGGCTCGGTTGCGGCAGCTGGGCGGCCACGTCTGCACAGACCAGCGCGTCACGTCCTTGGATCGGCCAGGCGACACCCATCGGGTTCACACCGCCGAGGGCGCGATCGTGGCGGATGCGGTCGTGCTCTGCGCCGGCTGGGCGCTAAAAGCGCTCGACCCTTGGTTCTCGGACAAGCTGCTCCCGGTCCGAGAACACAGCCTTCGCTACGATCATGCCCCTGACAACCTCACCTGTGGGCGTGCTCAATATGGCTACATCACGTGGCGACGAGACGAGCTGGGCGGCCTGGTGATCTCCGGCTGCCGCTGGGCCACACAGCACTTGGAAATGGGGGAGACCGAGGAGGTGCCCCTAGACTCAGTCCTAGAGAAGATCCGCAGCTTTGTCGCCTCACATCTTCCGGTCGAGGACTCCAATATCAGCCACTCCTGGGCTCGGATCCTCACGGCCACCTGCGATGGATTGCCCATCCTAGGGCCCATGCCCGGCGACCCCACCCTCTTGAGCTGCACGGGATTTCAGGGCTTTGCCCCTGCCCTAGCCCTGGCAGCCGGAGAGGGCGTGGCCCAAGGCCTACTCACCGGAGAGCATGGTCTACCCGAGTGGATGTCCCCAAGGAGGTTCCTATGAGTCTCGACGGCCACCACGCAGGCCTGCCCTACCACGTGCAGCTCCTGTCCGACCCGTGGCGGATGAGCGCGTGGAAACGGGCGATTGACCAGCTGATTCGCCCGGGCGATGTGGTGTTGGACGTGGGAACAGGCACCGGTGTGCTGGCGGTGCTCGCCGCGCGCGCCGGCGCGGGTCGGGTGATCGCTGTGGAGTCGTCGGATGCGGCCGAGCTCGCCAAGACCATCGTGGCGGACAATCACGTACAAGACGTTGTTGAGGTGATCCGCGCAGACTTAGCGACGGTGCCCCCGGAGCCCGTCGACGTCATCCTGTGCGACTTCATCGGCCGACTCATGCCCGACGCCGCCATGGCGCGCGCACTGCGAGCCGCCAGAGGCTGGGCCCACGAGCACACCCGGTGGGCGCCACAGAGCGTGCGCATCCTGGCCGCACCATTGGCCGAAATCGCCCATCCTCCCTTAGATAGGCTGGAAATCCCCCTCGCCGGCGTGGACCTCACAGGCGCGTTGCAGCAGGCCTACCAGGTGCCGTGGACCGTCACCGCAGCCGCGGCCTCCCTCTTGGCAGATCCCACGGTCATCGCCGCGTTGGACCCGGTGGACGTGCCGCCTCGCGTAGGGGCACAAGCATCTTGGACCCTAAAGAACCCCGGACGCTTCCGAGGCATCGTCGCGTGGTTCGAGGCCTCCCTGGCTCCGGGGCTCACCCTGAAAACCGGCCCAGGCCGCCGCACTTTCTGGAACCAAGTCTTGTGGCCACACGGCCTCACATCCACCCAACCCGGTGATCAGGTCGACGTCGATGTCGAGCTCCATTCGGCGATCGACGCCGTCCACATGAGCTGGGGCATCAGCGTTCGGCGCGGCACCCAACCTCTCGCGCCCGACACGGCGGACGACGCGGCCAAGTGGCGAGCCATGACCCTAAAAACTCTGGGTCCGAGTCTTCTTTCTTGTGGTCGACCGGGACCGGCGGCCAGCGCATTGCTGGACGACGGGATGCCCACCGATGCCCCAGGGCTCGCAGCGCTGATCACCGCGCTGGCGTCCACCGGCGATCCAGCCGCGTGGCAGCTCCTGGGTGAGTACGAGGCTGCATTCGGCCCTCATCCGACCCTACGCCGGGGTGCGCCTTGATCCCACCGAGAACATCGGCTGCTACGGCAACGGAAGCCGGCCTGACAATCCGTTCACTAAAAAGGGTGGACTATCCGGTACACTCGTAGAGCCTGGGATGATCCCAGGGCCAAGCAAGGAGGCTCCATGACCCGCATCGCAATGCTGTCGTTGGCACTTCTGACCTTGAGCGCATGCGGAGGCGAGAAGGAGCTAGATCCTCTCGCTGACGAGGACGGTGACGGCTTCAACAACGGCGACGAATTTGCGATGGGATCCGATCCCCTCGACGAATCCGACATTCCATACGCCGGCGGTTGGGTCAAAGACGCTGCGTGTCGCAAAGACGTGCAGTCCACCGGAAACACCCAGGGGCAAGTCGCAGAAAACTTCGCTCTGCTCGACCAATACGGCGAGCAGTGGAAGCTGCATGACTTCTGCAACTCGGTGGTCCTCGTCGAATACAGCGGCTTCACGTGAAGCAGCTGCACCGCGAACGCTTCAGGTCTGGAGCAAGTGTACCAGGAATATAAGGACGACGGATTTATGCCGGTTATGGTGTTCTATGATGGAACGCCCGAGACCGCCATGCAGCTCGCCAAAGAGAAGGGTCTGACCTTCCCCGTGCTGTCCGACCCCAATCGAACGGTGTTCGGCCGTTGGAACCCAGAGAGCGCCACCCCCAAGACGACGCTGCTCGAGCGCGGCGCCAAGGTGTACGAAGTCGACACCAATTGGTGGCCAGCCCTCCTCGAAGAGCTGCTCTACGGCGCCGAGGAAGAGGAAGAGTGGTAGGCCGAGCCTACGGAGTCTTCGAATAGAACACGGCCTCCACCCTTGGGTGGGGGCCGTTTCTAATGGAGGCGCCAAGAATCCGGGCCGCTGCCCGTCCTACTGCGGCAGGCACGGTCCGTCGGTGTATTCGGCCAGGTTGTTCCGCTCATTGCACTCGACCAAGCCGCCTCGGCCCGAGCCCCAGTCGTCGACCCGCACCACAACCCCATCCCGCCCCCAATCTTGGTAGGGAAACACAAACTCCAGCGCAGGGAGCGCCCGACCCGACGGGATCGGCACCTGCAAAATCCGGGTCTCGATTAATCGATATTCGTCTTCCGTTCTGCTATATAGGCTGATGGGCACGCCGGTCTGCACATCGTCAATCCCAATATTGGAGACCTGAACCGCCAGCTGAACCGCTGACGCGTCCTCGCAGCCTGCGAAGCAGACGTCGGTAATCGCAATCTCAAGGTCGTACCCTGAATAGTCGACGGTCGGACGCGCCCGATACACATTGTAGGTCTGCCACCACGGCTCCGGCCGGGCGGGCACCGTTCCACCAGGCAGAATGTTGCTGACGGCAACGTCGTGGGTGTGCCAAGTGCTGCCACTCTTGAGCCACTGGTCATCGGCCTGGCCGAACACGGTGATGCCTCCCCAGCCGTCGTCGTAGAAGTTGCTCGCCATCACGATCTCGGCGGAGCCATCATTGTCGGCGTCGGCCACGGCCGGGTATTCCCACAGCGTTCCGCTGGCGTGGCCGCCTTGGGAGAAGCGGACCTCACCGGTGCGTCCGTCGAAGATGTAGAAGGTGTCTTCGTCGGCGAAGAGCACTTCATACGCCCCATCTCCGTCAATATCATACCCCGAACACGCGGCGAGGCCGGAGCTATCGCGGACGGCGGCCGCCCAAATCGCGCGGCCATCGAGGTCGTAGACGTTGAGCGTATTGGACGATGCCCAAGCCACCTCGGCC
>JBGCER010000081.1:0-7598 GCA_045106515.1 Myxococcota bacterium | reverse complement strand
GGCCCCAACCTGAACTTGCTCGGGTCTCGGGAGCCGGAGGTCTATGGACAGCTGACGTTGGCCGAGCTCGTGACGATGCTGGACGCCCACGCCGCACGGGCGGGGGTGCGGCTCGTCCATGTGCAGTCCAACTTGGAGGGTGCGCTGGTGCAGGCCGTACAAGATGCCAAGGCCCAAGGGGCGGAGGCGCTCATCGTCAATGGTGCGGGCTACTCGCACACCTCGGTGGCGCTGCGGGACGCGTTGATCGCCGCTGCGCTGCCTTTCGTGGAAGTGCACCTCTCCAATGTCTATGCCCGCGAGCCGTTTCGTCACCGGTCCATGCTCGCGGACCAGGCTGTGGGTGTGATCGCTGGCTTTGGCGCAATGAGCTACTCTTTGGCGTTGGACGCGCTCTTAGCTCGCCACGCCTAGGCGCGGGTGAGTCGCCCCGTTCGCACCGGGTGTAAAGCGCTCTTCGCACGGCGCGATGATGTAGTGACTGAGTACATTAGGCAAGAGCTGCTGGTGTGTGGGTGAACCTCGGGGTAGACCCCGACTCCCGCGCGCTTGGCGCGCCATCGCATGGTCGAGGAGTTGGGATGGACCTGGAGAAGATCGAGGCCTTGCTGAAGCTACTGACTGAGCACGACGTCAGTGAGTTTCAGATCAAGGAAGAAGGCATGGAGCTCGAGCTGACGCTCGGGCCTCAGTATGTGGCTGCCCCGGTGGCCGCGCCGCAAATGATGGCGGCTCCGATCGCCGCGGCTCCAGCTGCGGCCGCGCCCGTGGAAGCCGTGGTGGATGCGGATGCTGGCTTGGTGGGTGTCGAATCGCCCATGGTGGGCACGTTCTACCGCTCGCCAAACCCGTCGGCCCCGTCCTTTGTCGAAGTGGGCTCCAAGGTGGTTGCCGGCCAAGCGCTGTGCATCGTCGAAGCCATGAAGCTGATGAATGAGATCGAGGCGGAAGTGTCCGGCGAGGTCGTCGAGATCTGCATCGATAATGCTCAGCCCGTTCAGTTCGGCCAAGTGCTGTTCAAGATCCGTCCCGGCTGACCGACTAGGTCGTGGGCGCCTCCAAAACCGGATGGTCTGCGTGTTCAAAAAGATCCTCATCGCCAACCGTGGCGAGATCGCGCTTCGCATCATTCGCACATGCCGAGAAATGGGCATTGCGACGGTGGCGGTGTACTCCAAAGCGGACGAAAACGCGCTTCACGTGCGATTCGCCGACGAGGCGGTCTGCATCGGTCCTGCCGATGCCACCTCGTCGTATTTGCACCAGCCGAGCGTGCTGACCGCCGCCGAGATTACGGGCGCCGATGCTGTGCATCCGGGCTACGGATTCTTGGCGGAAAACGCAATCTTTGCGTCCGCGGTTCGACAGATGGGCATCGCCTTCATCGGGCCGTCGGTCGAGCATCTGCAGATGTTTGGCGACAAGCTCTCGGCCAAAGCTGCGGCGCGCGAGGCGGGACTACCGCTGCTCGCTGGTAGCGAAGGGGCCGCGGCCAGCGTCGATGAAGCCATCGCAGCCGCGCGTGCGGCGGGGTTCCCCGTCATGATGAAGGCGGCGGCGGGCGGCGGTGGCAAAGGCATGCGCATCGTCGAATCCGAGGACGAGATCGAGCGGATCTTTCACCTGGCCCAGGCCGAGGCGAAGGCGGCCTTCGGCAGTGGAGAAGTGTTCATCGAGCGCTTCTTGCGGCGCCCCCGGCACGTCGAAGTCCAAGTGGCGGGCGATGGGCGTGGCAAAGGCGTGCACGTGGGAACGCGGGACTGCTCCATGCAGCGCCGCCACCAGAAGATCATCGAAGAAGCGCCCGCTCCGAACCTACCGGATGGGCTCGCCGACGAGATCAGCGAGGCCGCGGCTCGGTTGGTGCGATCCGTTAACTATCAGACGGTGGCGACGGTCGAATTCCTTGTTGAAGGCAAGGAATACTACTTCCTCGAAGTCAATCCGCGCATTCAGGTCGAACACCCCGTCACCGAAGCCGTCACCGGCATCGACCTGATTCAAGAGCAGATCCGCCTGGCGTCTGGCGAGCCCATGTTCATTCGCCAAGATCGGGTGCGCCCTCGTGGGCACGCCATCGAAGTGCGGGTCAACGCTGAAGACCCCTGGACTTTCCTGCCTTCGCCCGGCCGAATCACCGGATACCACGAGCCCGGAGGCCCCGGCGTTCGCGTGGATAGTGCGGTGCATGAACACGCCGTGGTTCAGCCCTACTATGACTCGCTGACCGGCAAGCTCATCGTTCATGGCAACAACCGAGATCACGCGATTCGGCGATTGCTGGGCGCTCTGGACGAGTACATCGTTGAGGGAATCAAGACGACGCTGCCGCTGCAGCGCGAACTCTTGCGAACCCGAGAGTTCCGAGAAGCCACCATGTACGTCCGCTTTGTTGACGACTACCTGGAAGCGCGCGCAGCGGGCGAGCAAGACCCAGAGCCCGCGTAAGCACCTCGTCACGGTCCGTGCCTCGGGTCGAGGGTCGCCGCATCCGATTCCCTGCTGGGAGTCGGACTATGACGCACGAGATGTCCCCTGCGCTCACGCTGTTGCGCCACACACATCCACTCCATGTGGTTGTTGGGGATGATGGTGTGATGTCGGCGGTGTCTTCGCTGGCTGAGCGGCTCTTGGGAGCGAGCACCGGTGCGCCGTGGGCGGACGTGCTGACCGCGGCGAATGGGACTGAGCCCTGGCCGGTCGCGCTGGCCGAAGCGGTGCACCGACGCCTGGACCTTCGAGCGGTCATCCGCCGTGACCTGTTCCTCAGGGGGCAGGTGGTGCCGATGGGGAGGGGCTCCTGGGCCGTCGTCTTGAGCCCCGTGGTGACTGAGCTCGGCGATCTAAAACGCTTTGCCCTGTGCGATGGAGACCTTCCGCTCACCGACCCGACGATGGACCTGCTCACCTCGGCGGCGGATCGTGCTCAGTCGGCCAAGGCCCAAGAACGGAAGGTCGCGCAAGAACATCAACGCCAGAAATTGGAGGTTCTAGGAAGGCTTGTGGGAGGCATTAGCCATGACTTCAACAACTTGCTGGTGGCCATTTTGGGGCATGCCGGCCACGCCATGGACGAAGCCCAACGTCAGTGCGTGCGAGAGAGCTTGGAGGGCGTCATCGACGCCGCCGAGCGTGCCGCGGCGTTGACGGGTCGACTGCTCACCTTCGCGCGGCCCACGGCGAGTCTTCGAGGGCCTGTCGACGCAGGCCGCGAGCTGCGCAGCGTGGCGGGACTGGTGCGGCGTTTGCTGCGTGATGCGGTGTCGTTGGACCTGGTGGTGCCGGCGGGATCGGCTTGGGTGCCGCTGGACCGATCGGGTCTGGAGCAGATCTTGGTGAACTTGGCGGTCAATGCCCGTGATGCCATGCCGGAGGGTGGATGCGTGCACGTGGAGCTGTCTCGAAAGACGGTGACATCGAGCTTGGCTGCGACCCTGCAGTTGACCACGGGCACCTATGTTCTGCTGACGGTTCGGGACTCGGGCGTGGGCATGAGCCGGCAGGTTCAGGAGCGCGTATTTGAGCCCTTCTTCACCACCAAGCCCGTGGGGCAGGGGACGGGCCTGGGCCTGTCCACACTCCAGGGGCTCGTTCGGGGTGGGGGCGGTGTTGTGCGTCTGGATAGTGAGCTTGGCCGAGGCACGACGGTTCAGGTGTGGTTGCCGGAGGTGGCGGCGCCCAGCCGCATCGTGCCCCTGGACGCCCTGACCCAATCCGCACCGATCAAGCGAGGGAAGACCGTGCTGCTGGTGGATGATGACCCCAGGGTCCGGCGGGTCGTGGCTCGTACGCTGCGCAAAGGTGGCTTTGAAGTGTGTGAAGCCGAAGATCCGGAAGATGCGCGTCGCAAGCTGCCGCCATCGGCGGACCTCGCGCTGCTCATCACGGACCAGAACATGCCGGGGGGGACCGGGGTGGAGCTCGTGGCCCATCTTGAGCGGGTCCGCCCGAGGTGCCCCGCCATTGTGATGTCGGGCTTCAGCGATGACCCTCGTCTGGATGAGGGGGCCCGGGCCGGTGATTTTCGGCTCTTGGTAAAGCCGTTCAACGCCACTCAGTTGTTCGAGGCGGTCGATCGGACCTTGGCTCGCACAGAGCTGAAGCAGCTCGGCGAGGTCCACCTGGATCCACCGACGATGCCGAGCTGGATGGCACTGTAGGCGCTAGTCGGAGCGTCCGGGCAGGGGAGCGCAGTAGGGTCCGGCAGGAGCGTCGACGTCGCAAAAGCTGTCGAGGTCGCACTGCTCATCGACCGTGCACTCCGAGCATCGCCCGGTCTCATCCCCCGGCGTGGTGCAGATGGGGAACGAGGCTCCGAAGTAGTTGACGCACTGTTCGGATCGGGTGCAACAGTCCACGGTCTCGTCCGCTGCCTCGCAGTTGCGGAGGGGGCGGGTGTTGACCGTGGGCGCGCAGGCCGTGGTCAGGAGGAGCAGGACGAAGGAGCGAAGAAGCATGCTCTAGACGTATCCGTTCGCTGGCGCAGGTGCCCTAGAACAGTGTGCCTAGAGATAGATGCAGGCGCGCGATGGGCTCGTTCCACTCTTGCCTCAGCAAGCCCGACGGCCCCTGCGCGATGGCCACCGGGTTGAAGGCAACATCGGCTTGAAGGGGGCCGACCGGGGTGATGACGCGCATGCCGATCCCGGCTCCCCAGCGGACCAAAGGGGCGTCCAGGTCGGAGCTGGTCACCGAGCTGTCGGGGTCGACGAGCAGCACCTGCCCGACGTCGCTGAACACCGCCAGCTCATAGCCTTCCCACTCGGTCAGCCCAAACACAGGCAGCGGAATCAGCAGGTCAATCGTGGCTTTTCCGTATGCGTCCCCGCCGGTCGCGACCCACCGGTCCCCCTCGACGCGCTGTTGGGCAGAGACCACCGGGGAGATGCCGTCGGGCCAATCTAGGTCGAGCTGCCGAACCTTTTGCCGGGGGCCGACGCCGTCTCGGCGAAAGCCGCGCAGGCTCGCCGTTCCGCCGAGCCGATACCGCTGCTCTACGGGGACTGCGGGTCGGATCGTGGCATCGCTGGCTGAGGGTTGGTGGATGGAGCCAAGGCCGAGAACTCGCTGATACCCGGCTTCCGCTGAGACCCGAAGCGACAGACGTCCGATCGGAAGCGCGCCTTGGGTGCGCCCCTCGAGGGCGGCGGTCGGAACACGCAGGTTCTCTTGGGCCGACTCCCCCGGGCGCACGAGCTCGGCTAGGCTGGGGACAAAGGCGGCGCGGGCGGAGACGAAGACGCCGCGGGTGGGCTGGAGGGGGTTGTCTCGCCGATCGTTGACCCAGACCACATCGACGATATCGACCAGGCGACCTCGGGTGTCGACGCTCGGGTCGGCCGGCAGCGCGAGCCTGGGGCTCGTCCACACATCATTGGTCAGGATAGCGCCGGGATCGGCGTCCGCCAGCCGGCGAAACTCAAGGCGGCCACCCAGCTGAACACGGGAGGCTCGACTGGGCCGCCACTCGTGCACAAGCCCTACGGCCCGTCGCAGCGAACGCCAGTTGCGCTCTTGGATCTGCTCGAGCCCGACCAAGCTGATCGACAGATTGGTCTGCCCCGACAGCGGGGTGGTATAGGTGGAGCCGATTCGGTATTCAGGAGTTCGAAAGCTGGGAAATACCCCTAGCCAGCCTGCGCCCGCCGAGAATCGCAAGCCCACGAGCCCATTGGTGTCGAGTCGGTCGGCGGGGCCAAAGAGGTTGCGCATGGTCCAACGACCGAGGGCCCGAATGCCTTGGTCGCTCGCCAGTCCGAAGCCGGCCTCGACGGTGTGTCGGCGTCGCTCCTGCACATCCACCACCAGGTCGCGGGCGGGTCCATCGCCCAGGACCGATAGCTCCAGGCCCGAGAACATACCCATGTCGTAGAGCTTCTGGCGCAGGCCATCGAGGGTCTCGCTGGTCAGGGGAGCGCCCAGGGGGGGGGCCACGGTCCTGCGCAAGAAGGGGCTGTTGACCCTACGGTTTCCGCGGGTGGCGAAGCTTCGGAGCAAGACGCGCTCGCCGGGCACCACCACCAGGCGCGCCGCCACCGACTCAGGGCCTGTGGACTGCTTCTCTACATAGGCCTGGGCCTCAAGGAAGCCTTGGGCGCGGTGGGCTGCTGCGAGGCGCTGTGCGAGGGACTGCAGGCCCTGGGGGGAGAAGGGGCCGCCGGTCAGTCGGTCCAGGGCCTCGTCGAGGTCGCCGATGGTCACGATCTCTGCGATGCCCGATACGGTGATGGACTCCAGACGGGTGACGGGGCCCTCGTTGACCTGAAGCTCTGCTCGAACCCAGCGAGTGGAGCGGTCGAGGGTGAGCAAGGGCACGCGCCGGGTGACCCGTGGGGGGCCGAAGCTCAGGCTGGCCTCGCCATAGCCGATGGAGCGATAGAGGAATTCTGCAGCTTGAACGCCGCGCTCCAGAGCTTCTTGGGTGAGCCGACGACGACGGATAATGTCGGGGCTCGCTTGGTTGAACACCGTGCGAAGTTGGGAGTCGGTCAGCGCGTCATTGCCCGAAAAGCGCAGCGCGTGGCGTCGGTGGCGGCGACCGAGTGCTGCCTTCACATGCAGAACGGTCGCCTCGTCCGACTCGTCTGCCCACACCTCGGCCTCGGCGTCCGTATAGCCACGGTCGGCCAACGCCTTTTCCACGCGCTCGTCGGCTTGCTCCAGGAATCCGCGGGTCAGTCGGAGCCGTTCGTCGATCCCCAGGGCCTGCTGCGCATCATTGGTGGCCAAGCCTTCGGCGGCCAGCACAACGCGCGGTCCGGGGGTGATCTGCACCGCCACATCGAAGGTTCCCGGTGTGACCTCAGTGGGGGTGACGCGGACCACCGCCTGGACCCAACCGCCGGAACGATCGGGGACAACACCATTTTTCCGCAGCCAGTCAAGCGTGCGCGGGCCGACGGCATCGGCGAGCGGATCGGCCCCGATACGGGCGAGCTTCTGTCGAACCGTGAGGCGCGCTCGCGTCAATGCGTCCTCGGCGAGGGGCTTTCCGGGCACGAGTCCTGCGGATCGCAGCCACCGGCGGACCTGGCGGGGCTTGAGGGAGTCGGGCGTGCCGGTGACCTCGACGTCGCGCACCAGCCTCGGCGGACCTTCCTCGACCCGGATCCACACCTCGGATGAGAACGGATCGTCCCCGTCGCGGTAGCTCTCGATCTCCACCGAGGCCTCTGGGAAGCCCTCGTGAATTAGGAACTCACGCACCCGCAGGGCGAGCACTTCGCGATCCTGCTCCCGGTCGAATGGGTCTCCCCGTCGCAAGCGCGCAGCTCCGGCGATCTGGCGTTCCGGCACCCGCCGAGCCCCTTGGACTCGTACGGCCGAGACGCGCGTCGCCGGGTAAATGTAGTAGGTGAGCGCGACGCCCTCGACGACCTCATCGAGCTCGGCGTCCAACACGGGGGCGGTCCGAACGTCCGCCTCGACGGCGGCCATCGGCGACACTCGGAACAGCGTGCGCAGATCGAGCTGGATCGTAGCCAAGTCCAGCCGCTGGCCTTGCTGTACGCGCAGGAGCGGCTCGAGATCTGCGTCGGGTAGCTCACCTTCACCGGCCACCAGCACCACGGAGCTGACGAGGCGGCCGGCGTAGCGGC
>JBGCER010000080.1:0-3863 GCA_045106515.1 Myxococcota bacterium | reverse complement strand
GCCGGGGGTTCCACCTCTGGCGTCATACCCAAGTGGTCTAAGGGAACGGATTGCAAATCCGTGATTCCCGGGTTCGAATCCCGGTGACGCCTTTGAACTATCGAAAGACCCTGGCCCCGGCCAGGGTCTTTTTTTTGGCATGGCACCCAGGGCATGCTGCGGGTACCCAACAGGTCTATGCGCTCCCTGCCCCTTCTACTGCTACTCGCCGCCTCCGTCCCCGCTATGGGCCAAGATGCACCTGCACCGGTCATCATCGAGATGCCGAGCGTCGCCGAATGGGTCGAGGCGTCGTTTCCAGAGGCGGCAACCCAAGCGGGCATCGAGCAGGGGCGCGTCATCGTCCGTGTCTCCATCGACGTGAAGGGCACGGTGCTCGGCGCCGAAGTCCAGTCCGCGACTCCGCCGGATGTTGGGTTCGAGCAGCAAGCCCTAGACGCGATCCTGCGTACCCGCTTCACGCCGGCGATCAGCGAAGAAGGCCCGGTCCCTGCCACCTTCGACTTCGCATACAACTTCGAGCTCACCGAGGACCCCGAGGCCGCCGCTCAGCCGGCCCCCATCAATGTGGATGGCCGGGTCCGCGAGCTGGGCACGCGAGCTTCCATCGCCGACGCGCTGGTCAGCCTCAAATGGCGTGGTGAAGACCCAGCTCCACCGGCCCCGCCCGAGATCACCACCGATGCGCAAGGCGCCTTCTCCTTTCGCGGGGTGCCCGACGGACCCTGGCGGATCACCGTGCTCGGCCCCATTCACGTCGGTTTCTCCGAGGACATCGATGTGGTGGCGGGCGAGGCCACCAACGTCGAGAGCTGGCTGCGGGTGGACAGCACCGCGTCCAATGAGGTGGTGGTGTTCGGCGAACGAGACCGACCGCCCGAAGTGACACGACGAAGCCTGACAAGCAAGGAAATACGCCGCATTCCCGGCACCTTCGGCGACCCGGTCAAGGTGATCCAGACCCTGCCTGGCGCCGCCCGCTCACCGTTCGGCACGGGCCTGTTGATCATCCGAGGCGCCAACCCTGAAGACTCGGGCGTCTACGTCGACGGCATCCGCGTGCCGCTGATCTACCACCTGACCGGCACGACGAGCGTCATCGCCCCAGACCTGGTGGACAGCGTCGACTACCTCCCCGGTGGCTACGCGGCCAAGTTCGGTCGTACCAGCGCTGGAACCATCGATATCCAGACCGTGCAGTCCATCGACGAGACGCGGATCTCCGCCGGCGCCGACGTGCTGGACGCCCAAGTCTACGCCCAGACCAACATCCCGCTGAACAAGGCGGGAGACAAAAAGCTCGGCGTGGCCGTGGGCGCGCGCCGGTCCTACATCGACGCCTTCCTCCCCCTCTTTCTGGACGGCTCCAACTTCTCGATCAAGCCCCGCTACTACGACTATCAAGTCAAGCTCTTCGCTCCGACCCCCGCTCACCGACGGCTCAGCCTCTTCGTCTACGGTTTTGACGACACCCTGAGCATCAGCACGCCAGCCGACCGAGCGCAGGGCTCGGACCAAGACACGCAAGGGGCCATCGCCACCCAATACAATAGTCACCGCGTGATCTTGCGGTGGGACGAAGAATTAAGGAATAACCTTACGTTTCGGCTCGTACCTGCAGTCGGCATCGACCGCACCCTCTTCTCGGTCGGCAATGCCCTGACCTTCGATGGCACGGCCACCCAATACCAAGTGCGGGCGGAGCTCGAGTGGGATGCCACCGAAGCCGTGCGCATCACCCCCGGCGCCGACCTCCTCACGGGCCCCTGGTCGTTCGGCTTTCGCGCTCCGTTGAGCGTCAGCGACATCGACGACCCCATCGGTGAGCGCGAGCCTGTGGGACTCCAGGGAAATGGCACCGCCACCTACCCAGACACCTGGTTGCGGTTCGACCTGCGACCGTTCAACGACCGGGACCGATTGCTGCTCGTCCCCTCCGTGCGGCTCAATGGACTGGCGCTGACCTACAAGGGTCAAGCCGCGGGGGAGGATCCCAAGCCCTTCACCCGAACGGCGGTCGACCCGCGCTTCTCTGGCCGCTTCGAAGTGTTCGACGGCTTCGCGGTCAAGGCGAGCAGCGGGCTGTATCACCAGCCCCCTCAACCCCAAGAGTCCATCGGCATCGGAGCCACGCCCACCTTGACGTACGAGCGAGCGTGGAACAGCTCCTTCGGCGTCGAGCACAAGATCAGCGACTCCATCGAATACGAGGTCGAAGGCTTCTACCGAGACATGACCCGCCTCATCGACAACAACCCGGACTTTGGCGGATTCGGCGAGCAGCCCTTCGCTAATGTTGGCTTTGGACGTGCCTATGGCATCGAAACCATCGTGCGGCACCAGCCCACAGGCCGGTTCTTCGGATGGGTTAGCTACACCCTGTCGCGCAGCGAGCGAAAGGGCCAGAAGGACGCACCTTGGACCGCGTTCGACTTCGACCAGACCCACATCATGTCGGCACAAGCAGGCTACGACCTGCCCCTCGACTTCGGCGTCTCGTTCCAGGTCCAATACGTCACCGGCAACCCTGACACCCCGTTGAACGCTGGCGTCTACGACTCCGACGAAGGCGCATACAACGGCTTCCGCGTCGGCGATGTCAACGGCGAACGACTGCCGGACTTCTTCCAGACGAGCCTGCGATTCGACAAGACGTTTGTCTACAAGTCCTGGGAGCTCAACACCTATGTGGACCTGTTGAACATCGTCCGCGGGGTGAACCCAGAGTTCACCATCTACAGCTTCGACTACACCGACGCGGCCTATGTTCGCGGACTACCCTTCATCCCCAACCTGGGCATTGAAGCGCGGATTCGCCGATGAGACACGCCCTCACCCTCACCTTGGCCTCCACGCTGCTCACCAGCTGCGTCATCAACAGCAACCAGTACACCCGGCCGCGCGATCTCCAGCCGCAGTCGCAGGTGGTCGGCCTCCGAATCTTGGCGATTCAAGCGGAACCCCCGGAGCTCGCCCCCGGCGAGACCGCCACGCTTCAGGCCCTGCTGGTCGACCTGGGCGGGGTGAGCGACAACACCTTGTGGGTCGGTTGTGGCCCGGACGCCGCCAGCAACTTCGGTTGTCCCTTCGACCCGTCCGCATTGGACGAAGACGCCACATTCGAGGAGCTGATCGCCGCCGGCGTAATCGGACTCGAACCCGACCTGCCTCCGACCCTCACAGCACAAGAAGAGTGGCTGGAGGGGCTCGACGAAGACGAGCAACTCGAAGGGCTCAACTGGACCGTCAATGCGCTGGCCCTACCGGCCGACGCCCCGGCCGATGGTGAATTCGACTTCAACCAGGTGGAGTCAGCCTTCAAGCGCGTGGTGGTGAGCCGAGCCACCACCCCCAATCGCAACCCCGGATTGGTGGACTTCACGGTGGATGGCGAGGTGGTCGCAGACGGCGAAGTGGCCATAATCACCCCCGGAAAAAGCTACGAACTCGCTCCCGTATTGGCCGACGATGCCATCCAGACCTACGACTTCAAAAACCGAGATGGCGAGGTCGAAGAGCGCGTCGAGCAGCTCTACTGCGAGTGGTTCTCCACCAGCGGCACCGTCACGGAATTCAACACGCTGGAGCCCTTCTTGGAGAGCACTTGGGTGGCCCCAGACGTGACGGGGCGAACCGGGCGTTGGTTCGTCGTCGTGAAAGACCGCCGCGGAGGCCTATCCTGGCTCGTGAGGGACTGGGAGATCCGCTAGGATGCGCGACCCGGCGCGCCTAGTTCGTGTCCAGCGCTCGTCAACCCACCGTGAAAATCACTGGAACCCGGAGTCGGACTCCGGGTCACACGGTGCCGCACACAGGCTGGAGGCCCCCCCCTCGCCGGGGGCCGTGGCAGTACTTGCACCCGC
>JBGCER010000079.1:0-11851 GCA_045106515.1 Myxococcota bacterium | reverse complement strand
TCGCTCGATGATGCCCGCGGGATCGGGGCTGGCTTGGCGCTTCTCTTGCGCATAGGCCTGCACGGTCACCAGCATGCCGAAGCGCTCGTGAGGCAGGGTGCGCACAAGCGACTTGTCGACCAGGGCCTCGACCGTATCGAGCACCCACGCCTCGGGATCGGACAGCTGCACGATCTCCTCGGCAGCGTCGAGGGTAAACCCACCTTCAAAGATGGATAACTGCGCCAACGTCTCCTTCTCTGGCGTGTCCAGCAGGTCCCAGCTCCAGTCCAGTGTGGCCCTGAGCGTGGAGGCGCGGTCCTTTCGACCCCGTGTGGTCAGCAGCCGAAATCGGTCATCCATGCGCTGTAGCATTCGTTCGGGGCTCAGGGTCCGCACCCGCGCCGCCGCGAGCTCGATGGCCAGGGGCAGGTGGTCCATCTTCGTGACGAGCTGTTCGATGAAGCCCTTCTCTGATTCGTTGGGTTTAAAGTCGGGTCGGGCAGCGCGCGCGCGCTCCAGGAACAGCTCCACTGCCGAGTCGGGCGCCAAGGGGGGCACGGGCAGCACCCGCTCGCCGCGCACACCCAGGACCTCCCTGGAGGTGATGATGAACGCGGAATCTGGCGCCCCGTCGAGCCAACGCCCAACGGTCGCTGCGGCGTGTTCGGTGACCTGCTCGAAGTTGTCGAGCACGATGAGGCACCGGCCCCGAGCGAGGAGGCCGTCGGTGATGCGGGCGACGGGATCCCCGTTGTCGATGACCACGCCGAGCGCCCCGGCCACGGCGCTGGCCAACCCGGCTAGAGAGCGGGCTTCGGTCAGGTCGCAGAACCAGACTCCGCCGGGCCAATCTTCGACGACGCTCCAGGCAAAGTGGATGACGAGTCTGGTCTTTCCGGTGCCGCCGATCCCGGTCAGCGTGGCGAGGCGGGCCCCGGAGCGCACCACGGCGTGGAGCTGCTTGAGATCCTCGGCGCGGCCCAAGAGGCGAGAGCGTTCCGCGGGGATGTGGGCGTGCACGGCGGTCGGTCGGGGGGCGGGGTCGGGTATGGCTGGGGCAGCAGGCGGCGGGGTTACCGCGATGGAGCGGACGGATGGCGGTGCGGGCAGGTCTGGGATGACCAGGCGCGAGCCGAAGGGGCCGTCGATGGGCAGGGCCTCAGGTGCGGGCACCCGCTCGAGCACCTCGGTGGCATTGTGGGGGCGCCCGTCGGGATCGACGGACAGCAGCTGTGCGATCCAGGCCCGATGGACTGTGGGCACCGGATCGAGGTTTAGGTCACCGTTCTGCACGTTCGCGATCAAGTCCCTCAGAGACTCCCCGTCAAAGGGGCGCTTTCCTGTGAGCAGCTCATAGAGGATCACGCCCAACGACCATACATCGGCCCGACGATCGGCCCGTGTGGCGGCGGAGAGCTGCTCGGGGGCCGCGTAGGCGGGTGAGCCCATCATGCTGCCTCGCCGTGTGCGGACGCCGCCATTGGCACCCAACTCATCATCGGCCACGGCCCTCACCAGGCCGAAGTCCGCGACCCGCAGGCGGAGGCGCCCTTGGTCGGCGTCCACCAGCACATTGGCGGGTTTCAAGTCGCGGTGAACGATGCCGTGGCTGTGGGCGTGGGCGACGCTGGTACAGATGGCGTGGAACAGGCTGAGGGCCTCCAACTCGGTGGGAGGGCCATCGATTAGTAGGCTATCTAAGGACATTCCTCGCACAAGTGGTAGCACGAGGGCCGGTGCGCCATGGGCCAGGATCACATCGGTGACGGGTACGATGAGCGCTGGGTCCAAGCGGGACTGGACCCGGCCTTCACGGATCAGCCGGTCTTGGGTGGCGGCGTCGGACGTGTGCAGCACCTTCAGCGCATGCCAGGTGTCGAGCAGCGCGTGGCGGACCGCATACACGGACGCCGTGCCGCCCTCTCCAAGAAGGCGGCCCACCACATAGCCTTCAACGCGTGTCCCAGGATCGAGCATCGGTGGAGCCTACCACCCTGTGGGGCTGGCGCTCGGGCAGTGGTCTGCGAGTGTGACCGCTACGACAGGACGCCGCCCACCCGTTCCAGGGCCCGAGCCAGAGCAGACCCTGGGCGAACCCCCATCTCTCGGGCGGAGGCCAGGGTGCGGTCGAGCAACTCCTGCGCCTGTGTCTGCGAGCCCTTGGCCAATAGGAGCGCGACCCGCGCGCAGGCGAGTTTGGCGGACTCCACGTTGCCGCCGGCGCCCTCCAGCCGCTCTTGGGCCCGGTCGAGGGCCTGCTCCGCTCGCTCCAGGTCCCCCTGGGCGAGGTGGAGCCGGGCTCTCTCTACGCTAAATGCGCCCTCACCGCGTCGATCTCCGATTTCTTGGGCTCTGGCCACGGCATCATCTAGGTAGGTGGCGGCGGCTCCGTGGTCTCCGCGTTCCAGCGCGACGCTGCCCAGGTTGGCGGTGTCGATGGCCACGGAGCGAGCGTCGCCCCGAGCAAGGTGAAGCTCTCGCGCCAGGAGGTGGTGGTGGTGGGATTTGTCCCAGTCCTGCTGCAATCCGTAGAGCACTCCAAGGTTTCCGAGCGCGACGGCCTCGAGGCTCACATCGCCCACACGGCGGACGAGACGCAGGGATCGCTGCAGCGAGACCCCGGCTTCTTCCAGGCGACCCAGCTCCGTGCGCAGTAGGCCCAGTTGCCCGAGAAATAGGCCTTCTTCGCGAGTATCTCCGGTGGCGCGCAGGGCGACCAGCGCCTGGCGGTAGAGCTCTTCTGCCGTGTCTAGCGCGCCAGCTTCGTGCTCTAGCACCGCGAGGTTGCCGGTGGTTCTACCGATGGAGTTGGTGTCTCCCGCTCGTTCATGGAGGGGTAGCGCGCGTCTGGCCGCGGAGAGGGCCCCCGAGAGATCTCCACGGCCCCACGCTAAGAGAACGCGATTCGCCGCGGCTATCCCTTGGATACGGGGATGCTCAAGCTCTTCGGCTAGGGTGGCGCCGATCTCGAATGAGGCCTCAGCCTTGTCGAGGGCGCCGAGCTGAAGATGAGCCAGACCCATCGAGTTGTGGCACTCGGCCTCGCCGATGGAGTCCTGCCCTTGTTGGTACAGCGCTCGCGCGTGCTCCAGGGCGATGAGGGCCTCCGCCCGATCCGTATTCTTCAGTCGGGCCGCACCCAGGCAGCGTAATAAGTCCGCGTTGTCCGGGATGATTTGTACAGCCTGCTCTAGGATCTGCAGGCCCTGCTGCAGCGGTCCCGTGCGCTCCAGGAGCGCCCAGCACGCCTCGGCGATGGGGGCGAGCAGATCGGGGTCTCCGATCGCGATGCTGTGCTGGCAAGCGCCGAGCAGGTCGGCTCGATCCAGGAGCAGTCTGCGACCCTTGGCGGTGCCGCCGTGCCCGCCCAAAACATCGCGAAGGCGGCCCTGACCCCACCGGGCGAAGTGTTGGGCGTGGCGCTGTCGGATCTGGGGTGTGTCCGCACGTTTTGATAGCTTTTCGGCGCAGAATGCCCGAATGCTTGCCAGGAGTTCGAACCGCGGTTCTGCGCCGTATCGGACGCGCAGCAAGCTCTTGTCGACCAGCGTCTCCAAGACGTCTTCGATCCACTCGGAGCCGTCGGCCAACTTCACCACCGCTTGCACATCGTCGACGGTAGGGCTGCCCCGGAAGACGCCGAGCTGGGCCAAGCCGTCTTGGGCCGCTTCGTCGAGGGACTCCCATGAGGCTTCGAGGCTTGCGCGGAGCGTGCGTTGGCGTATCGGTACGTCTCCTGAACTCTTTCGCTGAATGAGGAGATCGAAGCGCCGGCTCATCCGAGCGACGAGCTTGGAGGGGGGCAAGACGCGGACCCGCGCTGCAGCGAGCTCCAGCGCCAGGGGCAGGCCATCGAGGAGGCGAACGAGCTGGTTGACGTCCCGCGCATTGTCTTCGTTCAAGGCGAAGTCCGAGCGGGCATATCGGGCTCGGGCCACGAAGAGCTGAACGGCGGGACTGGCCTCTGCGGCAGCGAGATCGGTGGTGTGTGGACGGTCTTCGGGGACTCGAAGTACGTCGACCACGTAGAGCGTCTCGCCGTGCAGGCGCACCGGCTCCCGACTCGTAAGCAAGACACGCAGATCGGCGCAGGCGTCCAGAAGAGGTCCGACCGCCTCTCGAACGGCCGGGAGCGCGACCTCGGCGCTGTCGAGGATGAGCAGCACCTGGCCTTGGCCGTTGAGGGCCCGACTCAGTCGCCCGTGGGCGTCGTCGGGCAGTGGCAGTTCCAGGGCCGCTCCGAGCCGCTGGTGCAGGTCGCCGACGGACGCCACGGTGGTGAGGTCGATCATCCACACGCCACCGTCGAAGTGGTCCAGCACGCTCCGTCCCGCCGTCTGCGCCAGGCGGGTTTTGCCCACCCCGCCGGCCCCGGTGATCGTCACAACGCGGATGTCGTCGGACCGAAGGTGTTCGCTCACTTGGTGCACACCCGCGCCGCGACCGATGAGCCGCTCGCGCTCGGGCGGCAGGTTGTTCCGGGTCATCCCCGTGGTTTGGAAGGTGGCGGCGTGGGACAGGTCTGTGGTCTGGGTGAGCTCCGCGCTCGACGCGGACCTAGACCCCAGCGCGTGGGCTACGCCGGCCAGCACCCCATCGAGGGCGAGGGGATCGTGGCCGTCGGGTGTGGGCACGGCGTGGATCGCCGAGATGATGGCGGGCCCGTCTTGTAAGCGAGACTTGGGATCGACGTTGAGCAACCCGGCCAAGACCGGCTGCCAGGGCAGGGGGGGCTCACGGATCCAGGTGGTGTGGGCGCCGGGGCGGATCTGTAAGAAGGGTCGTTCTCCCATGACCATCTGGTAGAGCACGACGCCGAACGACCACCAGTCTGACGCAGGGCCGACCTCGTCTCCCGCCAGCTGTTCCGGAGCTGCGTACCCAGGCGTGCCCGACCCCATGGCGGTTTCATCGCCAACTTTGCCAGCGAGCCCGAAGTCCGCGATGCGCGGCACCAAGGCCGAACCTTCAGGATCAATCAGGATATTCCCTGGTTTTAGGTCGCGATGCACGATGTCGTAGCGATGTGCGAAGGCCAGACCCGACGCGATGCCGAGCGCGAGGGCCCGTGCTTGGGCTTGGGTCAATGGCTGCGCTTGGAGCAGGCGGCCCAGGGTGGGCCCACGAACGAGCGGGAGCACCAGCGCGATGCCGTTTTGATCACCGATGGCGTCGAGGACCGGCAGCACGTTCGGGTGTTGGAGCCGGGCTTGTACGCGTCCTTCTTGGAGCAGGTCGCCCCTGGGATTGTGCAGCACCTTGAGGGCCCGGCGGGTCCCGAGTACGCGGTGCTCCACCTCCCAGACCTCGCCTAGGCCGCCCGAGCCGAGCAGCCGCTCCACGCGATACCTCTCTACGAGGCTGCCGATAGGCGGTAACAAAGCGAGCTAGCTCAGGGACCGGACGTTCAGGTCCGAGATGGCCAGGCGCACCTGCCGGGTCGTACGGCGAGTTTCAATGACGTCATGACCATCGACGATCCCCAATCCCTCGAACTCTTTCCGGATGCGATGCAGGCCGATGTAGACCTGGTTGGCGCTGGCACGCAGGGCTTTTTGAAGATCGGCGCGGTACATCCAGCCATGCTCCGCCGAGGCGAGGTCGGAGTCTGCGGCGTCTTCGAGTCTGCGGCGGGCCAGCATCAGCAAGACCTCGTGGTGAGATCGGGCGGGCAGGTCCACGGCACCGCCAGGCAGGCCGACTTGGACCTGGATGAACTCCTCATCGGCAGAGACGGCGCACCGCATGGTGCACCGCTCCAGCAAGACCGCGCCGTGGGCGGCTGTGGCGGACAAGGCTGTGGGCAAGTGCAGGGTCCACGACTGGCCCTCATGCGTCAGGACCTGGCCGTCTCCGACGGATGCATCGCCGCACATCCAGCCCCGAGGCGTGCCTTCGATGATCAGGGCCGGGTCCTCCAGATCCGGCACGCCCAGCAGTCCGTCTTCACCTTGGACCCAGACGTTTCCATCGGTAGCCATCGGAGCGGGTGGGGCCAGATCTTGGACGCGCCAGACCTCGGAGGGCTCGCCGAAACACAGCTCGGTGCCAACGTTGAGCGGGGCCCGGACTCCCCCGCCGAGGGGCGTACCGTCGACCAGCGTGCCGTTCCGGCTACCCAGATCGCGTACTGTCCAGCCTAAGTCGGCGTTGAACGTGATCAAGGCGTGTTCCCCGGACGTGCGTTTGCTGCGGATGCAGACGTGGGATCCGGGGGCGCGGCCCACCGCGCTGCGGGCGCGAAGGGGGAGAGCGGCGGCGCTCGAGACATGGAGGAGAGTGGCCATAGCCGCGACTATAGCGGAGGCTGGTTTGATCAAGGTCGAAAGAAACCGCTGCGTGGGGAAAGGACGGCGGTGGGGCGGGGGGCGTCTTGACAGCCTTCGCGACCTCTGGCACGCTCCTTGAAACCTGACTCGGGTGTCAAGTCATGAACGCTCCAGCTACCGCGCGCGGCCGCGCCACTCGCCAATCCCTGCTCGATGCGGCGGAACAGGTCTTTGGGGAGACACGCTATGCCAAGGCGGCCATCACCGAGATCACGCGGCGTGCAGGTGTGGCACAAGGAACGTTCTACGTCTACTTTGAAAATAAGCAGGCCATCTTCACCGAGCTGGTGCGCCACCTCGGCTCGGAGCTTCGACACGCCCTGAGCGAGGCCGTGCGAGACGCCCCCGATCGGCTCACCATCGAAGAGCGAGGCATCCGCGCCTTCCTCTCCTTTCTGGCCCAACATCGGGCGCTCTACATGATCGTGCGCCAGGCAGAATTCGTGGATGAGGCGTCTTATCGGGCGTACTATCGGAAGTTTGCCGAAGGCTACGTCGAAGGTCTCCAGGCTGCCCAAGAGCGTGGCGAGGTCGCGGACGTCGATCCTGAGGCCTTGGGCTATGCGCTGATGGGCATGAGCGACTTTATCGGGATGCGCTGGGTGCTCTGGGAGGGAGAAGAGCCCCCGGAACAGGCGATTCAGGCGGTGCTTCACCTGCTCCGCCATGGGCTCGGACCCGCATGACGACGTGGGTGTTGTTCGCGGTGTATGCGGTCGCCACCGCAGGCCTGGCGATCTGGGCCGGACGGCGCAACGAGAGCGCCGCTTCTTTCGCCATTGGTAGCGGGCAAATGAGCCCGTGGATCGTGGGCATCACCCTGGGCGCATCCCTGGCTTCGAGCGCTACGTTCGTGTTCTACCCGGGCTATGTGTTCTCCGATGGTCTGGGCGCACTGATCGGGTTCTCAGTGCCGCTCATCGCGGGCCTACTGTTCGGATTACTGGTGTTCGCCCCGCGTTTCCAGGATGTAGGTGCGTCCGTGGGTGCCCTGACCGTGCCGCACTGGCTCGGGGCTCGATACCAAGACTTGGGACTGCGCAGGTTCTTTGCCGGTCTTCAGGTTCTCAACGTGGCTTACCTGGTGCTGATCACCGTGGGCTGCGCTCGCGTGATGCAGACGACGTTGGATGTGCCGTACCACGCCGCGCTGGTGGGGATCATCGTGTTTGTCTTCGGCTACACGGCCCTAGGTGGCGCCACCGCTCACGCCTTCACCAACACCCTACAGGGGCTGGTGATGCTGGGCGTTTCCATCGCAGTGTTCGCGTCTGGTGTCCACTTGTGGCCCGAAGCGTGGACGTCGTTGGAGGCGGGGGGATGGACCTCGCCGGACAGCACCTTGTTTAGTACCCAAGCCGAGGTGTGGGGGGTGAGCTTTCTGATCGGTGTGGCGCTCACCACCCAACCCCACCTGCTGGCCAAAGCGCTCTACGTCAAAGGCCGGCGAGCGCTCGGCACGACCATCGCGGTGGGGATCACCACCTATGCGACGTTCGCGCTCATGCTGTCCGCGGGTGCATACGCGCGGGTGCTCCTGCCCGCCGACACGGCTCGCGCCGAAGTCGTAGGGCAGTACATCCAGCTGGCCTTCACTGGGGTTCCGCTCATCGGTGCGGCGGTGACCGTGGCGATTCTGGCGGCGAGCATGTCCACTCTCGACGGCTTGCTCGTGGCCATCGCTGCGAGCGTGGGCAATGACGTGCTGCCGGGCCGAGGCTCCATCTGGGTGAATCGGGCCGTCCTACTGGCGCTGGCGGCCGCCACCTTGGCCCTCTCCTGGGCACCTCCTGAAGCGCTGATCTTTGCCCAGGTCGGTGTGTTCGCGGTGGTGGCGGCCTCGGTGGGCCCGCTGCTCGTGGGGTTGTGGGGGACCGGTCCGCTGGCTCGTTGGCCGGCTTGGCTTTCGGCAATCGTCCCGTTGATCATCCACTTTACGCTCTATGCAACGGTGTTTTCCAACCCCGGCGTCACCGCCCTTTTGGGGATGGCAGCGGGCTTGCCCTTGGCGGCCCTCGCGCTGGTGGTGGCCCGTCCGTCTGCGCCCCCCGCGGAGGCGCGATGACATCGCTGATGCCTGTGATGAGTGATCATCTGTCGGCCCACGCTCGCTTTCGACCGGGCTCCGAGGCGCTGTACGACGTGGACAACGCCCGCCGCTTCACCTGGGCAGAGCTGCGCGATCTTTCTCTTCGGTGGACCGCCACTTTGAAAAAACACGGCGTTGTACGTGGAGATCGGGTGGCTGTCCTCGCGCAGAATCGGGGGGAGACCTTCGCGGTCTTGTACGCCTGTGCGCAGCTCGGCGCGACGCTATTCCCGATCAACTGGAGGCTCGCCCCGGCCGAGCGCCAGTGGCAGCTCGAACACGCCAAGCCACGCGTCTGCATCGAGGGGCCCGAGTTCCGGGGTCACCTGACGGACGGGGCTCTGGGTCCGGTGCTGGCCCTCGACGTCGATCCGGTCGACCCACCGATGACCGGCCCCGGCGCCGGTGCCGATGACCCCTGGATGCTCCTGTATACGTCCGGCACGTCGGGACGGCCCAAGGGCGCGCTGATCACCCATCGCCAAGTGCACTGGAACGCGGTCAATACGTGGCTCGCCTGCGATCTCGACCACAGCAGCAGCACACTGACGTGCACGCCGCTCTTCCACACGGGCGGACTGAACTGCCTGTCCACACCGGTGCTGGCGGCGGGAGGACGGGTTGTGCTTACCGCGAGCGTCGAGCCCGCTCGCGACCTGGAGCTGGTGCGTTCTGAAGCGATCACCCACTTGTTGGGCGTGCCGACGATCTATGAAATGTGGGCGAATCACGCCGAGTTTGAGGGTGCGGATCTGGGTTCGGTTCGCGATGCGTTGTGCGGGGGCGCGCCGCTGTCCGTGGACTTGCTTCGCCGGTACCTGGACCGTGGGCTGCCGCTTCGCCAGGGCTTTGGCATGACGGAAGTGGGCCCCAACTGCTTCTCGCTGCCTCACGCCGATCAGCCTCGGAAGCTAGGCAGCGTGGGCAAGACCATCCACCACGTGGCTATGCGCATCGTTCGACCTGACGGGACGGAGTGCGATCCCGATGAGCCTGGAGAGCTGTGGATGTCTGGACCCGCCGTCTTCGGCGGCTACCTTGATGATCCCGAGGCCACCGCCAAGGCCTTTGACGGTCCCTGGTTCAAGACCGGCGATGTGCTGCGTCGGGATCGAGATGGGTTCTATTGGGTTTGTGGACGCCAAAAGGCCATGTTCATCAGCGGCGGCGAGAACGTGTACCCAGCCGAGGTCGAGGCGGCGATCTTCCAGATCTCCGGTGTGGCTCAGGTGGCGGTCATCGGGGTGCACGACCCCCGGTGGGGGGAAGCGGGCCATGCCTTTGTGGAGTTACGGCCGGGCTCTACCTTGACGGTCGATGAGATAAAAGCCTTGCTTGAACCTCGGCTAGCGCGGTTCAAGATCCCCAAACACTGGACCCTGGACCCGGACCTTCCCCGAACGGGCGCCGGCAAGATCGACAAACAAGCCCTGAAACGCCGGAGCACGCCATGAGCCGTCTGCTTCCGTGGGGTGTACTCCCGTGTTTGATCGCTGTCGGATGCGCTCCCAAGGCGCCCCCAACGGCTCCCGCCGCGCTCACAGAGGTCTCCATGCAGCACCCGTGGATCGACGTTCCCAGACGCGAGGTCGTCGCTGCAACCCATCGGCTGGCCGTGTTCGATACCGGCGGCGAGGGGCCTCCCGTCGTGCTCGTGCACGGGCTGGGCAGCCACTCTGGGTTTTGGCAGAAGCAGCTCACCGGGGGTCGGCTCGGCGAGCTGCGACTCATCGCCCCCGACCTGCCTGGATGGGGAGACTCGGATCAGCCCGATGGCCCGTATACGCCGAGTTGGTACGCCTCTGCGCTGGTGCACATGCTCGACGCCTTGAACCTGCCTCGGGCCCACATCGTCGGTCACTCCATGGGAGGTCAGGCCGCCATCGCCCTGGCCCTGGAGCACCCGGAGCGCGTGGCGTCTCTCACCTTGGTCGCCCCGGCGGGCATCGAGACGTTTACGGACGAAGAAGGCGCATTAATTCGTGGCTTTTGGACGGATGATCGCCTGCGTGGGCGGACGGAAGAGGCTGCGCGGGCGTCCTATGGCTTCGTCTTCGGCCGGTGGGATGAGGACGTGGAGCGGCTGCTTCAGCATCGCATGGCCCTCGACCGGACCGATCGGGTTGACGGCATGATCCGAGCCGTCCAACGTTCGGTGGCCGGAATGCTCGCGGAGCCCGTTCGCCATCGGCTCGGCGAGCTCGCGATGCCCGTGCACTACGTCTATGGCACGGACGACAAGATGATCCCGGCGGCGGCGCTCCACCCCACACTCACCCCGAAGTCCATCGCCGACGACGCCAAGAGCGCCGTGGCTCAATCCCGGATCACGCCGGTCGCGGGCGCGGGCCATACGCCGCATCACGACGATCCGGCGGCCTTCGATGACGCCTTCCTAGCATTTATCCAGTCCCTACCTGACACATCTATCCCCTGACGCGCTTGTGCGCGCACTGGAGTCCTTATGAAGCTCACCGAAGTCCGCGCGGTCGTCACCGGAGGCGCCAGCGGCATGGGCCGTACCTTTGTCGAACAGCTGATCGCCGAGGGGGCCACGGTTCACGCCTGCGACGTCAATGAGGCGGGACTCGCCGATCTGGCGAGCGCCACGGGCTGCTCTACGAGCGTGGCGGATGTGGGGGATGAAGCCAGCGTGGAGCGCCTCTTTGACGAAGCGGAGGCTGCCTTTGGCACCGTGCCCAATGTGCTGTTGAATAATGCGGGCATCCTGCGCGATGGGCTGCTGCTAAAGAAGGATCGGGAGACGGGAGCGGTGTCCACCCTGTCCAAAGCCAAGTGGGACCAGGTGATCGGCGTCAACCTGACGGGCCCCTTCTTGTGCATGCGTCGCTTTGCACGTCGCTTGGTGGAAACGGGCGAACAACCTGCGGTTGCGGTGCAGATGAGCAGTATCAGCCGGGCGGGCAATATGGGGCAGTCCAACTACTCCGCGACCAAGGCGGCGCTCGTGGCGGAGACGGTGGTTTGGGCCAAGGAGCTCGCTCGGTACGGCGTGCGGGTTGGGGCGATTGCACCCGGCTTTATTGGCACGCCGATGGTGCGGTCTATGCGGCCGGACGTGCTCGACAAGGTGCTCAAGCCGGTTCCGCTGCGGCGTCTTGGGGAGCCGGAAGAGGTGTGGGAGGCAGTGCGGTTTATTATTGCTTGTGAGTACTTTACGGGGCGGGTGGTTGAGGTGGATGGGGGGCTTAGGTTGTAGGGGAGAAGGGCTAGGGGGGGGCGCGTTGCTTTCGGGCGCGTTGCTTTCGAGCGCGTTGCTTTCGAGCGCTTCGCTTTCGAGCGCTTCGCTGCCGAACGCTTCGCTTTCGGGCGCGTTGCTTTCGGGCGCGTTGCTTTCGAGCGCTTCGCTTTCGAGCGCTTCGCTTTCGGGCGCGTTGCTTTCGAGCGCGTTGCTTTCGAGCGCTTCGCTGCCGAGCGCTTCGCTTTCGAG